>NZ_CP011451.1:3129106-3442016 GCF_001007935.1 Nitrosomonas communis | reverse complement strand
ATATTGTCTTCGGCTCGTCTTCGCGTCATGTTTGATTTGGAAATGGAATGACAGCTCGGTCCGGACAGCACTTTGGTAAACGTTATGCTGGAGCAACCTATTTGTTCTGAGCACAACTATGCCACAGTAATCATGCGAGTGCCGCATTTCATTACGGATCATGCTGTCTGACCGCAGAATTCTTCATCTGCAACTGTAAGAAATGCTAAGATATGCATTATGAGTGAAGTATTTGAAACAATTCAACAATGGATTCCAGCCCATATCCTGATCGGGATCACGATAGCTTCGATTATTGGCTTTATTGGTACCTTGATCGCTATTCCCATTATTCTGATCCGTTTACCAGCGGACTATTTTGACACGCGCACGCCTCGCCATTGGATGAAAGATCATCATCCGGTGCTACGGGTAATGGGATTAATCATTAAAAATCTGGTCGGTAGTGTGTTCGTTCTGGCTGGGTTTATTATGCTGTTTGTACCGGGGCAGGGTGTACTGACCATGCTGATTGGCATTTCTCTACTGGATTTTCCCAGAAAGCGTGAGTTGGAAGCTAGGATTGTTAGTCAGCACAGTATATTGAAAGCAATTAATTCCATCCGCCACAGATTTAATAAACCACCCTTGATTCTGGCGCCTCGTTCTTAATGATAGCTGAAAGCAAGAAGTAATCTCGCGCTTGCCTGGTTATCCAGCGCTTTTAACTACTTCCTGTGAGCTGGAAAGCTTTATTAATCAAAGAGTGGCTGAATTTCTTATTCCATTTGTAAATTAAATCCGGCTCTGTAGATTTTTTTGCCGTATTACTTGTACTGTCTGCGGCTCGCCTTCGTGTCATTTTTAATTTGGAAATGGAATTCTGTACTAGAAAACCGTTCCATCGAGCAAGTTGAATAAATGGCCTCAGACTAGAGAGACATTTTATAGTCATCGATAATCTATTTAGTCGTATAATATACTGAATAATATACGAATTAATTATGAATTAAGAGACATATGTGAGGACATTATGCCTGACATCGAATTGGCACCAGGCTTGGAATGTTTAACACGTCGCGTTGACACTGATCGATTTGGTCCGTTTGTTTTCGAGGTAGGCGTTGAAGCTGCTCGGATCAAACTGGCACTTCAGCGTGCTGAAGATACGCATGACCGTTTTATTGCTTCACCTTTTTCTCAAGTGGCTAATCAGCTGGAGCGAGAAGTGGTGGTCAGCAGTGTGTTTGGTACGAATACCATTGAAGGAGGCAAGCTGAGTGAAGATGAAACTGCCAATGCTTTAATGCTTGATCCAGCGCAGGTCAAGGAAATTGAACAGCGTCGCGCAGTGAACATCAAGGCTGCTTATGACTTATCGCAACAGGTTGCCCGAACTGCCGGGTGGTCCCTGAATCGGGAATTCATTCTTGAGGTGCATCGCCTTATTACGCAGCAAATCCCTCATCCCAATAATCAGCCTGGCAAGCTTCGCAATAATCCGAAGCATCATATTACCTATGTCGGAGATGAGGGCCACGGTGGACGCTATAAGCCACCTCAATATGGTAGGGATATTGATCGCCTGCTGGATGCGCTTATCGGTTGGCATGCGGAAATGGAAAGATCTGGTGTGCCTGGATTGATTCGAGCGCCGCTGGTACATCTCTATTATGAGCTCATTCATCCTTTCTGGGACGGTAACGGCCGGGTAGGGCGGGTAATCGAAGCCACTCTGCTGCAAGCGGCAGGTTATCGCTATGCACCGTTTGCCTTGGCGCGCTATTATCTTGCTAACATCGATAGTTATTTCACGCTATTTAATACCTGCCGCAAAGCCGCAGAAAAAGGGCAGGCCTGGCCTAATCATGCATTTGTCGAGTTTTACCTGGAGGGTATCCGTCAGACGATCAACACACTGCAAGACAGGGTAAACCAGATGACGGCACTGTTACTGTTTGAAAGTAAGCTGCACCGCTTACTTGAGGAAAAGCGCATCAATGTGCGTCAATATACGATTGTTTCCCAGCTGCTGGGCAGGCGTCGCGCAATGCCACTGGATGAAATCCGTCAGACACCCTGGTACACAGGCCTATATTTGAAGCTAAATGATAAGACACGGCAACGAGACTTACGTCATCTGCGTGAAATGGAATTGGTTTTTCTGGATACCCATCATAACCTTTGGCCGGGAGTGATCAGACCGCAAAACATCAAACCGTTAGGTAAAAAACAAATATGAAGTTTGCTTCTCGTATGACTTTGACGCTCCAGGCTCGCCTTTGATCAACTTCGCGTCCATTTTGATCTGGCAGTGAAATGAGATGAATGGGATAGCTGATTTCACTTAGTTTGACTGAATGTCTGTCTTATTCTTACCGGCAGGCGTGCAGACAAAGTAAGGCCACGTACCAGCAGGAATACATGCAAAGCGAGCCACAAGCCATTATTGGCAAGATCACGCAGCCACCACCATGTTGCCAGATAAACACCGAGCGAAACCAGCATCATCAGACTCATGTCACGTGACCAGGTAGCGCCTATGAAGATACCATCCATTTGGAAGGCAAGCACTCCAGTGAGCGGTAGCAGGGCGACTAACAGTAGGTATTGTGCTGCTTCCGTTTGTACTGATTCCAGCGTCGTAATCAACGCGATCATGGGCTCACCCAAGAACCAGAGCATCATCGCCAGCAAGCTTGCCATCACGGTATTCCAACCTAAGGTCAACTTTAGGCTGCGCATGAAGCCGTCGCGATAATTTGCACCGATGGCGCGACCGGCAAGTTGCTCTGCAGCAGAGGTCAGTCCGTCCAGGAAATAACTGGCCAGCATGAAAAAATTCATCAACACGGCATTGGCGGCAAGCGTTTGCTCGCCCAGATAGGCCCCTTGGGTAGTAAAGAAAGCAAAAGCGAACAGTAGCGCAAAGGAACGCAGCATGATATCCAGGTTGAGATTAGCAAAGCGCCAGAGCGCAGCCCGATCCAGCAATCGCTGCCAGGACGGCCGTGTGCTGCATTTAAGGGATGGATAACAAATCAGCAAGCCGAGCAGGAAAGCCAGCAATTCGCTTATGACAGTCGCGGCTGCGACGCCTTTGATCCCTAGGGACAGGTGCAGACCAAGAAAGATCGAAAGAATAATATTGCTGCCGTTGAGCGCAATCTGTAGCAGCAGTCCAGTCCGGGTCCTGCCCAGCCCGATGAACCAGCCTAACAAGGCGTAATTCCCCAGTGTCACCGGCGCACCGAGCATACGGATCAGCACATATTGCTGTGTAGCAATAGCAACCGTTTCACTTGGCTCCATCAGATAAAGACCCAGCGATAACAGCAGCGGAGTAAGCATGAGTAAAATGATCCCGCTGGCAACGCCTATTATCAGTGAGCGCAACAGCGTTGCCTGAATTTCAGTCTCATCTTCCCGACCATAAGCCTGGGCAGTGAGACCGGTAGTGCCAGAACGCAGAAAGTTGAAGGTGGTAAAAATCACATCAACCAAAATAGCGCCAACCGCCAGCCCACCAATCATGAACGCTTCTCCTAGCCTGCCCACTACAGCCGTGTCGACTACTCCCAGTAGAGGTGTCGTCAGATAAGCGAGGGTCATCGGAGCGGCAAGGGTAAAAACCAGATGGTGGGTGACAATAAAAGGCCGAATGGGATGAGTCATCGTGTTTTAATTTGAATAAATGGTAGGTAGTCAGGCAGAGAGCATCCGTAACAGGGCTAATTCCATTTCTAAATCAAAACTGATTTTGTCGGCTTCCCCTTGCCGTATTATTTTTATACTATCTGCGGCTGGCCTTCGCGTCATGTTTGATTTGGAAATGGAATGAGGCTGTCTAGAAATGATCTATGTAGCTGCTGTGGTATGAAAAGGGCTCAAAATACTCATTTATCCGGTATAAAATAAATCGGCTTTTTTCGCCTATCATGAATGGTCTCGAATATATTCATATATTCTTCAGCCGCTCGCTAACTCATTCCATTGCTGAATCAAGCCTGATTTGGTCGGATTTTTCTTATTGATTATTGATACCTGTTTGCGGCTCACTTTCGAACCTGTTTGATTGGGAAATCGAATCGGAAGTAAGTTGCTCATCTAATAAAATAGCACAACCTGAAACAGTATGGCGCGTGATAGTGACACTGTGGTTGTCATTGTTCCTGTCAGGAACAATGATTAAACGGTTACAATTGTGGATTTCTTGTTAACAATAAAAATACTGATAAATGCCAATTATTGAACTGACTCCGCACCAGCTCCGCCTGACGATTGATCCTGATTTACTTGGATTTACCAATACTTCAGAACTGGTCGGTCAACCACTTTCCTGGATCGGGCAGGAGCGTGCCGAGAAGGCTGCTTACTTCGGGCTCGAAATGGAGCAGCCGGATTATAACTTATTCGTGCTTGGGGAAGTAGGGAGTGGACGGTCTTCCTTGCTGCGGCAGGCAATGGCGAAAGTAGCGTCAAACAAGCCTGTTCCGCCTGATTTGTGTTATTTGCATCACTTCGGTGTACCAGAAAGGCCCTTAGCCTTGCATTTACCGGCAGGAGAGGGGCGTCTGTTGCGCCAAAAATTGACACAGCTAGCGAAATATCTACAGACAGAAATACCCCGGTGTCTTGAGGAGCCTGCTCTCAAGGCGGAAAGCAAACGGATCGAAAAAAACTTTAAACTGGAAGGGGCTAAAGCCTTTGCCGAGCTTGATGCATTTGCTGAGAAACATCATTTCGCTATTCAGCGGGAAGCCGGCCGTATGGTTTTCACGCTAATGGATAAATCTGGAAAAATCTTGACTGAACCTCAAGTGTTGGCGTTACCTAAGGAGCGAAGAGCTGAAATTGAGGAAGTAGAACAAGCCTTACAGGCTGAAATTGCACGCTATTTTGAAAAGATACGCCCCTTGGAGCGAATCAAAGATGAGGCTCTGATAACGTTGCAGCGTAATAAGGTCAAGTTGCTACTGGAAGGTGAATTAAAGGCAATTCGCAGTATGCTGAAATTATCCGCAGAAGACCGTAGCAAATTCGACCGCTATCTGGGGAAGATGGAAGAGGATATTCTCGAGAATGTCGCGTTATTCAAATTCTCTGATACTGACGAAGAAAAACGCAAAGAGGAAATTAAATCCTTATTAGTACGCTATCAGATTAATCTGGTGGTAGATAATCATGATTTGAAGGGAGCACCGGTCATTATCGAAGAAAGTCCGTCTATTCGCTCGCTGTTTGGCAGTATCGAGTATCAATCCGTAGAAGGCGTTTTGGAGACAGACTTTACGCGCATTCGCGCGGGTAGTTTGCTCAAGGCCCATGGAGGATTTCTCATGCTGCACCTCGATGATGTGTTAGTGGACAGCCTGCTTTGGGAAAAATTATGCCGCCTGCTGCGCAGTCATTTGCTGCAAATTGAAGAACCCGGCACGACCTTAACCCAGATTCCAGCTGTTTCGCTCGAACCGGAAGCAGTGCGGATTCAGGTTAAGATTATATTGATCGGCTCGCGTGAACAGTACTATATATTACAGGAAGAGAATCCAGAGCTTGCCAGGCGTTTCCGTATCAAGGTTGATTTTGCCGATAGCTTTATAGCTAGCGCACAAAGTCGCCTTGCTTCTTCCATTTTTGTGGCGCACGCCTGCCATGAAGCCGGTTTGCCCCATTTTACCGCAGCTGCGGTTGCGCGATTGTTGGAAGATTGTCACCGGGCAGCTAACGATCAATCCCGTCAGAGTGCTATTTTTAGCCGTACAGAAACACTGGTATTGGAGAGCGCGGCTCAGTGCAAAGCCCACACCGGTTGCCTCGTGGATGTGGCTGATGTCGAGAATGCGTTGCAAGCACGTATCCATCGGCATAATTACCCGGATCAATGTTTGCAGGAATCGATTGCAGATGGGGATGTTTCGATTGTGATCGAAGGAAAAAAGGTTGGGCAGATTAATGGTTTGACACAAATAGATTTGGGAGATCATTGTTTTGGCGCACCGGTACGTATTACCGCGCACACGTTCGCGGGTGAAAATGGGGGCGTGTTAAATATCGAGCGCGAGGTAGGGCTTTCCGGGCCGATCCACGATAAAGGTATGTTTATCCTGCAGAGCTACTTAGCGGCCCTGTTTGCGCATATCGCACCGCTTGCACTCAGTGCTTCTATTGTATTTGAACAGGAATACAATGGAATAGAAGGAGATTCTGCCTCGTGTGCAGAATGGTATGCTTTGCTTTCTGCCTTATCAGGCGTGCCACTCAAACAGGGAATTGCAGTAACGGGGGCAATTAATCAGTATGGTGAAATCCTGCCGGTAGGGGGCCTCAATGAGAAAATAGAAGGGTTCTTTAATGTTTGTGAGAAAGCAGGGTTGGATGGGACGCATGGGGTGCTGATTCCTCATCGCAACCGCAGGCATCTCATGCTGTCATATCATGTAATCGAAGCCGTTACTCAAGGCTTGTTTCATATTTATACTGCAGAACATGTGAGTGAAGGCATTGAGTTGCTAACCGATTTTCCGGCTGGCTTCGCGCCTGAAGCAGATCTGAACGAAGTGATCCATTATCCTTATGACAGCGTGTTGGGATATGCGCAGAAAGTACTTCGTGCTTACCGTATTGCTTGCCAGCTTACTCAGCACACTAAGGCAGAGCGCAGGCGGTTTTTCGGGTCCGCTGAAAGGTAGGAAAAGGATCGACAAGGATCGCGATTATTTGTAGTGAGTGCGCCATAGGATTAATTTTTACAGAAGGAGGCATTGATGCGTATTTTATTGCTATTCGTACTAGTTTTTTTTGTTCAACCTGTTTTCAGTTGCCAGGATGGCTTGCTCGATCAGAATTTTAGAAAGCTCGCAGGCAGTGAGGTCGTAAACTTATGTCATGCGTATTCTGGTAAGGTGCTGCTCGTGGTGAATACCGCCAGTAAATGTGGTTATACTCCTCAATATGATGGGTTGGAGAAATTGCATGAGACATATAAGAAACAAGGATTTGCAGTGCTTGGCTTTCCTTCCAATGATTTTATGGGACAAGAACCTGGCACGGAGGAAGAAATACAGGATTTTTGCCGGTTAACTTATGGTGTCAAATTTCCCATGTTTGAGAAAATAACCGTCAAGAAAGAAGATGCCCACCCATTCTTTCAGCAACTGGCAAAAGTTTCCGGTACCTATCCTACCTGGAATTTTCATAAATTTTTGATTGATAAGGATGGTAGGCTGATCAAGCAATTTAGTCCTCATACCAAACCTTTTGATCCGGAAATGGTAGCAACAATCGAGCAAGCGCTCCAGCAAACATCCAAGTAACGAACTCAACCACCCATTTGATTAGCTGGTCTATGCTAACCTGGTGAGCTATCCAGGTTAGCTGGTCAAGATAAGACGCTATAAAATGTGCTCTATAAAGTCAATCAGTGTGCTACGCTCTCTGGATATTCAAAAGAGGCAGTAGGATAGCCAGCCTCTTTCCATTTTGGGAATCCTTCTCGATAGTAATAAATTTTGAACCATCCCCATTCTGCTGCTTTTTTGCTGGCTTTAGAGCTGCCCAGACAATGAATTCCATTACAATAAAACACAACGCCTTGATCCTTCTCGGCAAGGATATTCAAATCGCCGGCCGTGAAAAGTTCACTATTGACATCCAGATGCTTGGCCCCTCGGATATGTTCATAATTGAAATATTCCAAATTACGCACATCGATAAAAATATTGCCTTGATCGTATAATCGTTTAGCGACCGCTGTGTCTACGGTGACCGCTCCCATGACTTCTGCAGGTGCGGTATTCTCTGTAGCGATGGCGCTGACTGCAGGCAGAAACAAGCACAGCAAGGCATATAAATATTTTTTCATGTTATTTCCTATATTATTTTCTAATAAAATGAAAATAAACCACAAATTCTTACCATAATTTCTGGAAATACTTTATAGGATATTGCATAAGCAGCACTTAGATTGAGCAGTAAATTCTACGTTTGCTTACCAAGCATATCGTATTAATGGTTTTCCTCCAATGGTTATTGACTTTAAAATCAGTAAAGTAAATAAAATAACGTGAGTTCGACATAAGAATCATCACATCACGACTGGAAAAGCTTGAGGTATTCTAATATTAAGCGAGGGTTTCTTCTCGCGAATAATGATGAAACTCTTTTCCTAAATCTTTTTATCATAAGGAGGAATCCAGGTTCCTTTTACCGCTTTTCTTATGTCGAACTTACGTTAATTTATTAGCAACATCTATTTTCCATAAGTAAGCTGTTTCCTCCTCCTACCAATGCTGAAAATCAACCGCTTGATTAGTCCGAGCGTAAACTATTGATTTACCTAACCAAAATAATACAAGGTTGTGGATTTCGTTCTCAAATGACAGGTAGGGTAGGAGAGAATAATGGCGCAAAGAGAGAAAAATTGAGCGAATTTTGGGAATTTCTTGAAACCTCGAAGTCCGCAAGAATCCGCATGAACCCGCGCAAACACGCAAGAGTAGGCACAAAAAAACCAACCGGATGAAGGATTGGTTTTTGGGCGGAGACTACCCAAAAAGTATTATAAGTTACTATATATAAAATAATATTTAAACTTAGTAAGGATATGCTACCCCAATAGTTATACCTTTAAAAAATTTCTGAGTTAAGTGTTGCTCATTTATCCAAAATTGCGATTTAATCATACCGAAGTATGCAGTAACTCTACTTGAAGGGGATGTGATGATATCACTGAAGCGCAGTCAGCTAATCAGCTTCTGAGCGGAATCCGCTGAATGTCCAGATGGACGGCATCGAGCCGCTTCCGGGCAAAGGGCTGGAGCTGCGCATGGCGGTCAAGCTGCGCCTGCAGAACCCCAATGACATCGCCATCGATTACAGCGGAGTGGTGCTCGACGAAGTCGACAGCCGGAGCCTGGCGAGCGGCGTCAGCGAATAGCGGGGCAGCGTGCCGCGGCTACGTCGAAGCGGTGTTGAGCATGCCGGTGGGCATCTCAGCGTGGTCGGTGGCACGCCAGGCGCTGGGTCTGGCCGGGGATGTGGGCTTCAACGAGGCGCCCTATCTGCTTGCGCGGCAACGGTTCGCCTGATGGCTGGGGTCTTCCTGCATCAGTTTGCGGGTCACTCCGTTGGTCCAGCCAAAACCGTCCTGCAGCGGATACTCGCCGCCACCGGCATGTTCGGTACAGGGCCGCAGCAAGTACTTTTCCACTAGTTTGCCTTCGCTCTCGTAGAGTGTGGCGACGATGGACAGCCAACGCTTCTCGATTTCCGCGGCCATGGCGTCATGCCTGTAGTTTTGCAGGCCGCGAATACCCATCCACTGCAACGGCGCCCAGCCGTTGGGGCGATCCCATTGCTCGCCACTGTCGCCGATCTCCGTGGTGGCCAGGCCGCCCGGCGTCAGCAGGCGCGCTTCGACGGTCTGCGCTACCCGGTCGGCCTGCCGTTGGCTGGCCAGGCCGACGAACAGCGGTGCCAGCGTTGCGGCGGTGAGGTTCGGCCGCTGCTGACGCAGGCGCCAGTCGTAGTCCAGGTAGGCGCCGGTCGCCTCGCTCCACAGATGGCGGCCTATTGCCGCCTGGCGCGCCTCGGCCAACTGGCGGAACCGCAAGGCTGGCCCATGCTTGCCCATAATCTCACTGAGCCGAGCGATCTGCCGCTCCAGCTGGTAGAGGAAGCTGTTCAGGTCCACAGGCACGATGCTGGTGGTGCGGATGCTCGATAGCCGGTGGCTGTCGTCGAGCCAGCGCGAGCTGAAATCCCAGCCCGATTCGGCGCCGGCGCGCAGATCGCGATAGACCTCATGGGCCGGCCGCACGGATTCGCGCGCGGTGGTGATGTCTTCCAGATAGGACTCCTCGCGCGGCGCGTCACTGTCGTCCCAGTAGCGATTGAGCAATGCGCCGTCGACCAGGCGCACGCAGCGCCGGGCAGCTTCGCCAGCGCGTAGCACGTCGCCGCCGCTCATCCAGAATGAGTGTTCCTTATGTAACTGTGGCAGGTAGTCACTGGCGCGATGCACACCGTTTTCCTCGAACAGGTCGGTCATCAGCGCGAAGACCGGCGGCTGCGAGCGCCCAAGGTAATAAGTGCGGTTGCCGTTGGGCACATGCCCGTAGGTATCGATCAGGTAGGCAAAGTTGTCGGCCATGGCGCGCAGCAAGTCGCAGTGTCCGCTCTCGTCCAGGCCAAGCATGGTGAAGTACGAGTCCCAGTAGTACAGCTCGGTGAAACGCCCGCCTGGTACTACGTAGTCGTGCGGCAGCGGCAGCAGCGAAGAATACTCGGGATGCTCGCGGGGATGGCGGGTGAGCACCGGCCAGAGCCGGTCGATGTGCTCGCTCAGGGTGTCGTTCGGGTTGGCCACGAACTCCTGCGCGGACATCTCGAACAGACTGAAATGTTCGTGCACGAAGGCTGCGAGGTCGAAGTCGGGCACCTCGCAGCGGGCGCGATAGGCTTCGAGAATCCGCTCCGGATGCTTTCGCGGGGCGCAGTCGACGAAGGTCTTGCTGTCCGGGAACACGCGCTGCATCTGGACCGCGACGAACAATTCTTGATAGCGCTGCGCGGGGGTCAGGGTGTCGGCGCTGGAAATCGCGCCGATGTCCGTGTCGAAGCGGCCGGTCTGGTCATTCACTGCTCGCGGTAATTCCATAGCAAAGCTCCATCGAAAAAAAGTATCGTTCCTGTCATGTAGCTGGTGTCATCCGATGCCAAAAAGCAACCGCGCCGCCCACGTCACCCGGCTGGCCAAGGTGCTGGGCGGGAATGTCGCCGAGCAGTGCGGCGATCTTCTCCGGATGGTTCATCAGTGCGCTGCTGATCGGTGTCTCGATGGCCCCGGAGCGACGCTGTTGACCGTGATGCCCCGCAGCGCTAGCTCGATGGCCACAGGTTAGCGCATCAGCATCTTCAGCCCGCCCTTGCCTGGCGCAGTAGCCGGTGAAGTTGGGAAAGGGCAGCTCCTCGTGCACCGAGCTGTTGTTGATAATCCGCCCGCCGCGCCCGCTGTCGCGCAACTGTTCGAGACTTTCGCGTGGCTCCTGATCATCCTCGCGACCGTTGAGCACCACGTCGGCACCTTCCTCGGCCAGGCGCAAGTCGCAATGCCACGGCTGATGCCCTGGTCACTGCCGGTGACCAGGACGTCTTTGTTCGACAATCTGATCCGCCCACCTCACTGTCTGCACCTTTTCGTTTACCATAATATTGCGTCACTGTCACGCGCATTCCACTCCCCAAATTCCGAGATTGTATTTTAACGTGAGTTCGACATAAGGATCACGCTACCACAGCTGGAAGAGCTTGAGGGAGTCTGATATTAAGGGAGGGTTTCTTCTCGCGAAAGGTGTAAGCCACCAGCCCGGCTATCAGATTAACAAAGAAGTTAACTGGACTGCGATGACGGGAATGCTCGATTTGTGAAATATTCTTCCATTGGTCATGGACGCTCTCAATGATCGAGCGTTTACGTAACAGGATTTTGTCAAATAGTGGCAACAGTTTGTTTTTCATGCTCTTGCATACCTTGGTAATAAGCTGCACGCCCTGTTCCCAGAGTCGCTCAAAGAACGTTTGCGAGATGTAACCCCGATCACCAAAGAGTTTCCCAGACAAAGAGCGCGCCAGTTCCGGTAGGGAATCACGGTCATCCACATTGCCCGCTGTTATTTTTACCCCTAGCAATTCTCCCTGGTCATTGATGACCAGGTGCAGTTTGAATCCATAAAACCAACCCACGCTGGTCTTTCCCCGGGCAGCAAACTCTGCCATTACTTTATGCGACCCAATACGCTGGTTGTGGCATACGCGGATCTTAGTCGAATCAATGAAGCTGATCCCACTACATTGCCCAAAGCGGCTGGTCAGAAAACAGCACAAAGGCACCAAGCTACCTTGCATCAACTCAACAAAGCGATGGTAGCTAACCAACCCTGGAAAATGGGGCCGCTGATACTTCAACACGTCATTCAGGTAATAGTGTTTAAACGTCCGGTAACCGGATAGATGAAACCCCACCATGATGGTCATGATCACTTAGACACAGTCCCCTCGGCGACGACGCCGTTTTAGCGATGACCCCGATAAGCGTTGCTCCCATCTAGGCTCAAACTCTTTACAAAATCGTTAATTGCACAAAAAATCAATAATATAGTATCCATCGGAATCTGACTCCTCTCATGATGAAACTCTTTTTGAAAACCCTTTCATCATAAGGAATTCAGATTCCTTTTGCTGCTTTTCTTATCCCGAACTCACGTTAAAATAAGTATAGCAAAACCAGCTAGAAATGATTCAAAGAGTATTCTCATTGTCTCATCTAGCACAAATGGGCATACGCAAAAGCACTGCGTAAACAACAAAACCAAACCGTTGAGATGCTCTCCAAATTCTATAGATTCTGAATCATTCTTATCTGGTTACGCCATAGTTCTAGCAGTAGCCCCAATGATTCCGATAAGTGAAGGCAGTGATGAATAAACTCGGCGCTGCCTTCTGTTGAGGTATTTATAGTGCGATAAAAAGAAAGTTACATCATCGCAGCTTTCTTTTTATTCTATTTCTAAATCAAAACTAGCTTTATCGGCTTCACCTTGCCGTATTATTGATACGGTCTGCAGCTCGCCTTCGCGCATTTTTGAAGTAGTTATTTATGTAGCCATACTCGCATCATCGAAAGTAACCGCGCAACATCAACCGGCTTGGTGATATAGTCGGATGCGCCAGCCGCAATGCATTTATCACGGTCACCTTTCATTGCCTTGGCAGTCAGCGTAATGATAGGCAATTGCTTGAAGCGGGGTATGCAGCGGATGGTCCGCATCGTATCGTAGCCATCCATCTCAGGCATCATGATATCCATCAATACGATTTCAATCGATGGATTGTTTTTCAGAACTTCGATGCCATCCTTGCCATTTTCTGCGAATAATACCTTCATCTGCTGTTGCTCCAGTACCGAACTGAGCGCAAAGAGATTGCGCAAGTCATCATCGACAATCAAGACTTGGCGTCCGCTCAGTCCGTTATCGGCAGCTTGGCTCTCATCCAGCATGCGCCGCTTCGGCTCGGGCAGGCTGGCTAGAGGACGATGCAGGAATAGCGCGGTCTCATCCAACAAGCGTTCCGGCGAACGGGCTTCCTTAACCACGATAGTTTTGCTGATATGTTTGAGTTTTGCCACTTCCTTGCGCTCGAGTTTCTTGGCTGCGTAGATCACGACCGGCATGGTGCGCAAACTTTCATCCTTGCTTATCATATCAAGCAGGTCAAGGCCATTTATATCCTGCGGGGTGGGGTCCAGTACCATACAATCGAAATGATCGGATTGGAGTATGTCCAGCGCCTGCTGCCCGGTTTCGGCAGTAACGATATGTACATCGGACTCGCCAATCAAGTCAATCATGGCGTTGCGCCGCTTCCGGTCATTCTCCACTACTAGCAGGCTTCGCTTGTGATTCGATAGGAACTGCTGCATGTGGATGAATTCTTCCTGCAGCCGCTCCAAGCTCACCGGTTTAACCAGGTAAGAGATAGCGCCGAGCCGTAAACTGTACTCGCCTTCCTTTTGATTTGAGAGGATATGGACTGGGATATGGCGGGTGCCCGGGTCGCGCTTCAAGCGGTCAAGCACTGACAGCCCATCAGCCTCGTGCCGATCGATATCCAGTAAGATCACGGTCGGCAGGTGATCACGCGCCAGGGCCAGTACAGAATCACCATACGCTGCCACGATCCCCTTAAAATTCTTTTCGTGAGCGCAATCCAGCAGGGTTTGAGCCAGGCGCGGATCGTCTTCAACGATCAAGATGGACGGACTACCGGATGCAATCAGCGCCCTGTCATCCAGGGTCGCATCCTCCACTGTGGTCATTACTACCGTATTGGCCGGCTCGGCCGGTTTGGTATGATCGAACGCTTGCTCGGGCATATAGATGACATTGTCAGTCAGCGCTGCCGCTTGCGACGATGACTGGCTCACTAATTCATCATTGGTAAGAACACTGTTGTCGTAAGGCAGGAATAGAGTGAATGTGCTACCGATGTTGAGTTTGCTTTGTACCCGGATTTCCCCGTTCAGCATGCACGCCAGTTCGCGACTGATCGACAGCCCCAGACCGGTGCCGCCATATTTGCGTGCAGTGCTGCCGTCCGCCTGCTGGAAGGCTTCAAAAATCAGTTGCAGTTTATCCGGGGTAATGCCCATTCCAGTATCGGTCACAGAAAAAGCCAGTACCGCAGCAGCTTGCGACAAGGCGGGGTGACCGACGCTCCAGCCCTCCTGCGCCAGCGCTATCTTCAGTGATACAGAGCCATGGGTGGTGAATTTGAATGCATTCGACAACAGATTCTTTAGTATCTGTTGCAAGCGGGTGATATCTGTCATCATTGAGAATGGTAGGTCGCTGGCGAGCTCTACCGAGAAACTGATGCGCTTGGCTTCGGCCATATGGCGGAAGGTCCGCTCCAGATAATTGCACAGGTTCTGGAAGCTGTATTCGCTGATTTCCAGCGTAACCGTGCCCGACTCGATCTTTGACAGGTCAAGAATATCATTGATCAGCGTCAGTAGGTCGCTGCCTGAACTGTAAATGGTGTTGGCGAATTCGACTTGTTTGTGGGTCAGATTGCCTGCAGGGTTGTCGCTTAACTGCTGGGCCAGAACCAGCAGGCTATTCAAGGGCGTGCGCAACTCATGCGACATATTAGCTAGAAATTCCGATTTGTATTTGGACGACAGCGCCAGCTGGGCCGCTTTTTCCTCAAGCGCGAGCTTGGCATGCTCGACCTCGCGGTTCTTGCGCTCCACTTCAATGTTTTGCTCGGACAACAGGCGCGCTTTTTCCCCCAGTTCACGGTTGGTTTGCTGCAATTCGTGCGCCAGGGATTGCGACTGCGCCAGCAGGCTTTCGGTCCGGCTATTGACTTCGATCATGTTGAGCACTACGCCTATCGATTCCATCAATTGGCCGAGGAAGGAGAGACGGGTTTCGGTGAAGCACTCCAACGATCCGATTTCAATCACTGCCTTAATTTGCTCGTCGAACAGGATAGGCAGCACGATAATATTGGTAGGCACTGCCGCTCCCAAGCCAGAAGAGATTTTGATATAGTCGCCCGGAACATTCGTAAGCAAGATGCATTTCTTCTCCAGCGCACACTGGCCAACCAGCCCTTCACCTAGCGCAAATGAAGTCGGCCACCCATTATCGCCAGGGCGGTAGCCATAGCTAGCCACCATGCGAAGCCGCTCGTCCTGCTCCGTGACATCCATCAAATAGAATATGCCATGATGGGCCGATACCAGCGGCGCCAGTTCGGACAGGATCAGCCTGGTCACCGTATCGAGCTCGCGGTACCCCTGCAACAGGCGCGTGAAGCGTGCCAGGTTGGTCTTGAGCCAGTCCTGCTGCGCATTTTTTTGCGTAGTTTCCTTGAGATTGCGGATCATCTCATTGATATTATCCTTGAGGTGAGACACCTCACCACGCGCTTCTACCTGGATCGAGCGCGACAGATCGCCGCGCGTCACCGCGGTCGCCACTTCTGCAATCGCGCGCACCTGGTTAGTCAGATTAGCTGCGAGCTGGTTGACATTCTCAGTCAAATCTTTCCAGGTTCCGGCCGCGCCCGGCACGCTGGCTTGGCCGCCCAGCTTGCCTTCGGTACCGACCTCGCGCGCCACTCGCGTCACTTCCGCTGCAAATGAGGAGAGCTGGTCCACCATCACATTGATGGTATTTTTCAATTCCAGGATTTCACCTTTTACATCCACGGTGATTTTTTTCGACAGGTCGCCATTGGCTACCGCAGTCGTCACTTCAGCAATATTGCGCACCTGACCGGTCAGATTGGATGCCATGGAGTTGACATTATCCGTCAGATCTTTCCAAGTACCGCCCACCCCTGGCACATAAGCCTGGCCCCCCAGTTTTCCTTCGGTACCCACTTCACGTGCTACCCGCGTTACTTCTGCTGCAAATGAGGAGAGCTGGTCCACCATCACATTGATGGTATTCTTCAATCTCAGGATTTCGCCTTTCACATCCACAGTGATTTTTTTCGATAGATCGCCATTGGCGACTGCAGTGGTTACTTCCGCGATATTGCGCACTTGCGAGGTAAGATTGCCAGCCATCGAATTCACACTGTCAGTCAGATCTTTCCATGTACCAGCGACTCCAGGCACATGGGCCTGGCCGCCCAGCTTGCCTTCAGTGCCGACTTCACGTGCTACTCGCGTAACTTCCGAGGCGAACGAATTTAATTGGTCCACCATCACATTGATTGTATTTTTCAATTCTAGGATTTCGCCCTTCACATCCACGGTAATTTTTTTCGATAGGTCGCCATTAGCGACTGCCGTGGTTACTTCCGCGATATTACGCACTTGCGAGGTAAGATTGCCCGCCATCGAGTTCACACTGTCAGTCAGATCTTTCCATATGCCAGCGATTCCAGGTACATGGGCTTGGCCGCCGAGCTTGCCTTCAGTGCCGACTTCACGCGCTACTCGCGTAACTTCCGAGGCGAACGAATTCAACTGGTCTACCATCGTATTTGCGGTAGAAGCTGCACTTAGGAACTGCCCCTTGAGCGGACGGCCGTCAACATCCAATGCCACCATTTGCGACAGGTCACCTTTGGCGACCGCGCTGATCACGCGCGCCATTTCTGTGGTCGGGCGAACCAGATCGTCAATCAGTGTATTGACAGCTTTGATTTTGGCAGCCCAGCCACCTGCCACATTCAAGTCCGGGACACGTTGCGTGAGCTGCCCTTCACGACCGACCACCCGGCTGACTTGGGTGAGTCCTCTTGCCATTTGCTGATTTATTTCGATGATATCGTTCAGCGTATCGGCGATCTTGCCGGGTAACCCGGTCCAGTCGGACGGCATGCGAATAACAAAATTACCCTTTTTGAGAGCAGTCAATACTTTAAGTAAGAGCCTTACATCCAGCTCTTCAGTCAAATCAGCCGTCATATCCATCAAGTGTACCTTGTTTTGCAGTTGGTTAGAGCATATGCCTCAAACGAAGTGGCGAGTGAAGGTCATCTACCATATAACTCATGCGCTGGTCGTTTGCAATAATTGCTGTGCCAGTGTATCGGCTGGTAGTGGCTGGCCAATATAAAAACCTTGAACTTCATCGCATTTGAGTGATCTG
The DNA here is from genome assembly GCF_001007935.1 of Nitrosomonas communis. Classification (NCBI taxonomy): domain Bacteria; kingdom Pseudomonadati; phylum Pseudomonadota; class Betaproteobacteria; order Nitrosomonadales; family Nitrosomonadaceae; genus Nitrosomonas; species Nitrosomonas communis. The sequence goes on along the minus strand of NZ_CP011451.1, from coordinate 3,424,860 downwards.
AGTATCGCCAGTTGTTCCTTGGTTTCTACGCCTTCAGCCACCACGCGTACTGCAAGCGCACGCGCCATATTGATGATAGCTGCCACGATGGCGGTATCGCTGGTCGTTTTACCCAGGTCGCGGATGAAGGACTGGTCGATTTTCAGGATATCGATCGGTAGCGCTTTCAGCACCGAAAGCGAGGAATAACCAGTGCCGAAATCATCGATAGCGATTGAAATACCGCTTTCGCTAATTTGGCGCAACACCGATGTCACCATTTCCAGGTCGTGGATCAAAAGCGATTCAGTGATTTCCAGTTGTATCGATGATGGGAGAATGCCGTATTTGTGAAGCGTCCTACGGAGGGTCCCGGGGAGTCCTGCAAAAATCTGCGGAATCGCGATATTGATTGCGATCGGTAGCTTGCTTAAGCTTGACTCATTATCGCGCCAGCGCCTGGCTTGTTCGCAAGCGGCATTGATAACCCATTCGCCTATTGTTACCAGTTGCCCGCTGTCGGCGGCTGCGGAGATAAAATCGGTTCCAGAAATCAGTTCGAGGCGCGGATGGTGCCAGCGCAGTAGCGCTTCGAGGCCGATGACCTGGCTAGAAAGAATATCCACTTTGGGTTGATAGTACAGCTCAAATTCGTTTCTTTCTAATGCGTGTTGTATTTCCTGTTCAAGCTGGATGCGCTCAAGCAGGCGCTTGTTCAACTCTTCGTGGAAGAATTGCACGCTGCCGCGCCTTTGCTGCTTGGCATGGTACATGGCCAGGTCAGCATGTTTCATCAAGGTCTGTACCGTATCTCCATCCTGTGGAAACAGGCTGATGCCAATGCTGACCGAGGTCTTCAGGCTATGTACGCCGATAGTGCATGGCGGCATATTGGTTTGCACAATCTTTTTGGCCACCACCGCCGCGTCCTGATAAGATAGCAAGCCTTCCATCAGCACCACAAATTCATCGCCTCCAAGCCGCCCAACTATATCAGATCCGCGTACAGCATCGCTAATCCGTTTTGCCATCTGTATCAGCAAATCATCACCGACATCGTGGCCGAGTGTGTCATTGATGGTTTTGAAGTTATCCATGTCAAGGAACAGCACTGCCAGGCTTTTGTTTTGACGCTTAGCGCGCGCGATCGCCTCTTTCAGGTGTTCCACCAACGAGCGGCGGTTCAGCAAACCGGTAAGCGCATCCCGAGTTGCCAGGCTATGCGCACGTTCTTCCGCTTGCCGACGCTCAATGATCTCGGCCTCCAGCGCGGCATTAATTTTCTTGAGATCCTGCATCTGCTTTATCTGCAGATCGTAATTGAGTTCTTCCAGCTGCTTAGTCTGATATTGCAGCTGCAGGTTCTTTTTGGCAAGCTCGACGAAAACCAGCACCTTGTTTTTCAATATCTGGGGAATCACAGGAATAAAAAGGTAATCGACTGCACCTTTCTGATACCCCTTAAGGCGATCCATTTCGTCATCATGATGCGCCGTGACAAAAATAATGGGAATCGAAGCCGAGCGCGGATGGGAATGAATGATCTCCGCAGTTTCGAAACCATCCATTCCAGGCATGTTGATATCGAGCAAGATGACGGCGAACTGTTGATGCAGTACATGCCGCAAGGCTACTTCACCGGATTGTGCAGTCACCATATCAAAGCCATTTTCTTCCGCCGTTTGGGTTAAGAGACTTTCCAATGCAAGCAAACTAGCTGGGTGGTCATTAACGATAAGAACTTTCGGTCTGAGCATATGATTGTTCTTTTATAATATGATTAGTCTTATTTTATGCAAACAAACTAATTGGATGGTTATTAACGATGAGAACTTTTGATCCAGGTATTATTATTAGCCTTTCTGTATGAAGCAAAGTAAATGCCTGTATTTACCAAAACAATTTGCCGTCAGCCTTGCCATCCTAAAACATCATAAGTATTTACAGAGCTTCATTAGAAGCAATTAATGGCTGATTGAGGTGCAAGGTAATCAAAGAATGTATGTCACGCCAGTCTAAATTATCGAAAAACGCACTGTCACTAAAACCACTATCAGCCGGAAGCAACACGACCTGGCTACCATCCAGCTTATCTAAACTGCCGTCCAAAAAGGAAAATGCATTATTAATGCTATGGCCGTTGTCGAGCCCTAGACATACATTGGCTACTATGCAAGTATTCGCGATAAAAGCCATGAAAGGATGATGAGAATAGCGCGTGTGCTTGTGCAGATTGTGCTCGCATTGTGCCTTACTGTTGCCATAGGGGGTCATTATTGTTGAATCCAGATCCAATGTTAATCCGTCAACGTGAAGGTTGCCAAAAAACCAGCGGTGTAGATTACCAAACAGGCTGATGTCATGAACTGTAAAAGTAACTGAATCGACGCATAACCTTGATTCGTAGTAGATTGCGGCAAACCACGCTTCACTGAATCCCATTCGTGGGTCCAGAATCCGCTTCATCAACCCTATGCCTACCCAAAAGTATTATCTCTTTATTGATAAAGCGAAGCTCAAAATCCACGGAGATCCTCCGGAAGAAAAACGTGCATGAATCAAACTAACAACTTAACAAGTTATCTTTATTTTAACAATTTATTAATTTAATAGTTTCCATAAGACAATTGCCTTAATGGAAAATCTGGGATAATTTTGGGTCCGAGAGTGGAGATCAATGTTCCCGACTCAAAGGGAATATATCTGTCGATATAGATGTAATAGACTTACTTAATGTAAGTTAGTTCGACCGTATCATTGGCAATTACTTTACTGAAAAAAATTATGTTGGCTACGATGTCACGTATGCCTAGCCTTCCAGTATCTTTTATATTCACAGCCTTTCAAGAAACAAATGTAACACAATGGTTTTACAGCAAATATTAAGTAGCCTCAGGAACAGGGGTAAGATTAAACCCCAGCTTCCGAGCGCGAACAGTCAGATGATGCAACACGCGTTGACGATATCGCTCCTCATAGTACTCCTGCCCTTTATCGACGTACTCGGTTCCTTTCGTTAGCATCGTGTAGATCAAGCGCGCCAGTTTGTGTGCTGTCGCTGTGATTGCCTTTGCCTTGTCGAGTCTGCCACATAATCTTCTGTAATAGGCACCCAGTGCAGACTGGCTGGATTTCAATGAAACTGCCGCCATGCGCAGTGCCTGAGCCGCACGGTTCGCTGTGCGCTTGCTTGCCCCCGATAGCACTTTTCCGCCCGATATCTTTGTTCCAGGACACAACCCAAGCCACGAGGCAAACTGCTTCGCACTCTTGAACCTGCTCATGTCAGCGCCCACTTCACTCAGGACTTTCATCGCAGTCATCACTTCGATGCCGTCAATTCGCGTCAAATCAACCCCACACATGCCAATCAGATGGGCACGCAAATCAAATTTGGGAGCGTTCTTGACATTGGAGCGGCGCTTCTTCTGGCAGATCTCTACCTTGTGCACCTGAAGTGCCGCCAGCATGGTTTCAAGCTGCCGGTCACATTCGGTGAGTCGTTCGCTGTAGGCGTCATAGAGTGACATCGCTTGCTTGAGTGCAAACAGGTGTTCTTCCCGCCAATTCCCGACTAACGATTTCTCAATCTCGTCTTTGCCAGCCCGGATGCGATTGCTCTTGAGATTCGCCAGGATGTGCCCATCTCTCTCACCAGTAATGATGGCACGAACGATCTTTTGACCGGTTTCGCCCACAATATCCGAAATCACGTTCGCCAATTGTATGTTCATTTGCGCCAGAGCCTTTTGCATATGTTGCACATGTCGCGCCTGATAACGGATCAGCATATCGCGTTGACGAGATATGGCTCGTAGTGCACATATCTCATCTTTCGGACGGAATACGCCAGACATCAACCCAAAGCTCATCAGTTGCTGTAACCATTGGCAGTCCAGTACATCCGACTTCCGGCCAGAAACATTTCTAACGTGCCGCGCATTTACTAGATACACAGTCAGCCCGCGCGACTCCAAAAGTTCATACAGTGGAATCCAGTATACCCCCGTCGATTCCATTGCCACAGTGTCAATTTCACAGGCCTCTAACCAGTCCGCTAAACCATTCAGGTCTGCGGTGAAACTCTTGAATTCCCTTACCGGCTTGTTATCTCGATCCGGCGGTACCGCCACAAAATGGCTCGCAGAGCCAATATCAATCCCCGCTGCATTCGGATGGATTAACTCCAATTTACTTTGCTTGAACTTTGCCATGACATCCTCCATTATCTCTATTGGAATGTCGCGCTGGTTCAGGTACGTCGTTGTACTCACTCTTTCAAACGGGATGCCCGTTGCCACGGACTCACCAATGTCGCCGACGTGACCCATGACCACGCTAAAAAACGGGCGGATTAGCACCAGTGATGTGTCGGTCTTCTCCAGCGCGACATTCCAACTTTACTCCTCAAGCTCTGACGCCGCTTGTTTCTTCTGCGCGCCTTGCCGCCTCTAGCGGATTACTACGCTTAAAAGATAGAATATTTTCTATTACCGAATAGGTTCTAAATAATCAATAAAATCCTTCGCAGCAGCATACCAGCTGAAAGCTTCGGCTCTTGCTCGTGCTTCTTCCCGGGAAATTTGCAGGGCTTTTGAAACGGCATCTTCCAGATCATTTGACATGGCCCCGCCGCCGCTATTACCAATCACTTCTAACGGACCATCAACAGGATAACAAGCGACAGGTGTACCTGTTGCCATCGCTTCAAGTAGAACCAATCCAAAGGTGTCCGCTTTGCTAGGGAATACAAAAACATCAGCACTTGCATATAACGTAACTAATTCATTGCGTGGCAATATTCCCAACCAATATACCTCAGGAAAGCGTTGCCTGAGTTGCTTCTCCAGTGGTCCTGCCCCGCTAATGATCTTACTTCCCCGAAAATCCATTTCCAGGAATGCTTCAATATTTTTTTCATATGAAATACGGCCCACAAATAATGCGACAGGTCTGGGTATCGTACCTAAAGCTGGGAAAAAAACGGACCGGTGATGATATTTAAATAAATCAGTATCTACTCCATGCGTCCAAGGTTTGAGATTCTGGAAACCTCGCTTTTCCAAACCAGATAAAACAGATTGTGTCGGAACCATCACTCCTGCTGAAGGTTGGTGAAAGCGTCTAAGCAGAGCATATCCCCAGGAAACGGGGACTTTGACCGATGCATTAAAGATCTCTGGAAATTTTGTATGAAATGCAGAGGTAAAAGGCCAGCCTGATTGCAGGCATAAGGAACGGGCTGCCCAGCCCAGCGGGCCTTCAGTAGCAATATGAACGACATCAGGATTAAGTGCTTTCAGTATTTGCGCCATTTGCTTTTTGGGGCGAATCGCCAGATCAATTCCTGGATAACCTGGGCAAGGACGAGTATTGAAAAGATTGGGGTGAATGATTTTCACACTATGATTGAGTTTTTCGAGCTCTCTAACCAGCTCTATCAGAGTGGTTACTACACCATTAACTTGGGGGTGCCATGCATCCGTTATTAAGGCCAGTCTCATGCGAGTGCCTCATCTTTTTCTTTGACTTTTGCCGTAGCAGGCATATGGTCAGGGATAACCAAAGTATCGTCCACACTAGCCGAACTTTGATTCTCCAGCTCTCGCTGACACTGAGGCCAGTGAACGAGTTCGATTCGTCCATCGAAGTGTTCGATTAATGCCGAAAGGCTCTCGACCCAGTCTCCATCGTTACAGTATGTAATCCCATTGATATCGCGTATCTCAGGGTGGTGTATATGTCCACATATGACACCATCCAACCCACGATGACGTGCTTCCATAGCCACGGCTTGCTCAAAAGAAGTAACATAGCTCACTGCTGTTTTGACTTTATGTTTAAGATAGCGAGAAAGCGACCAATAGGGCATACCTAACCGAGCGCGAAGAGAATTCAAATAACGATTGAGCTTTAAGGTTAATTCGTAAAGATTATCACCGACGTAAGCAAGCCATTTAGCACACTGCACAACGCCATCAAAATAATCACCATGTATTATCCAGAATTTCCGACCATCAACAGTCTGATAGATAACTTCCTCTACGACTTCTATCCCACCAAAAGAGTGACCCAAAAACTGACGGGCAAACTCATCGTGATTACCTGGCACATACACTACCTTGCAACCCTTCCGGACACGGCGTAGTAACTTCTGTATGACATCATTGTGAGACTGTGGCCAATACCAACCTTGGCGTAACTGCCAGCCATCGATAATATCTCCTACTAGATAGAGCTGTTCGCTTGGATAAGCTCTCAAAAACTCCAACAAGGCTTGTGCCTGACAACCTGGGGTACCCAGATGAATATCGGAGATAAAAACTGTACGAACTCTGGGTTTAGTAATTATTGTTGAAGAATCTTTGTTGTCTAAGATGGAAGCTTTTAAAGCATTAGCATAAAAATAACCATTGAGCTTATTCATGATTACCTCAGAAAATGTTTACGGTAGCGGCTTGGTAAATCTGTTATTTGCAATAACATAGGCAAATCAGCAGTATTAAAGTGAGGATCCCAGGCAGGCTTTCCTAATACTTTTGCCCCTAAGCGGAGATACCCTTTAAGCAGGGGAGGTGGGTCAATTTTTAAAGATTGATCCAAGCAATCAACCGGCAAGGGAAAACGGGGTCTGACTTGATAGTGAGTCTCCACCATATGCCGATCCCTAACCTGGCGCCAAATACTTGCAGCTACATCTCCCGAACATACTCGTTTATTGCTTGCTAAACTCATATTCATCGGTATGCTCACGCAACCTATCAGATAGCTTAACTTCTTAAGTATCATAAAGCTGATCAATGCTTTCGATAACGCTCGGATAACCATGCCATTACGGTAATCTTTGTGCACACAGCTTCGGCCTAATTCAGCCATATGCTCTCGCAACGGTTGCAAGGGAGATAGATCAAATTCGCCTTCGATATATGTTCGACCTGCAAGCTGGGCTTGTGCAGGGGTCAAGACGCGGCAAGTGCCAATGACCTGCCAGGTTTCACGATCTCGCACGAGTAAGTGCTCACAATACTCATCAAAGTCATCGATATCAAAACCAGGAATATGAGTGGGAAGAATTGCACCCATATCATCTGTGAACACTTCATATCTCAACTTCTGCGCTTCACGAACCTCACTTTGACGTTTTGCCCATGTGGTCACGATATTGGATTTTTTCACTCTATCTGTAGAAATGAGTGGTGCAGCCCTCGGAGCTGGAATTATTTTTTGTGGGAAAATAGATGATTCGCTATTAAATGTAAGTGGCGCAATCATGTTTGACTCCTTTTATTAATGTTAGGTTACTGATTATTTTTCTCACTCATTACCTAGCATTCTTGAGGAACTTCATGAATTTATTATGTCGCTTTTATGAAATTCCAAAGAGTCAAACCTGATTTTGTCGGCTCCTCCCTGTCGTAGGATATTTATATTGTCTGCGGCTCACCTCCGTGTCATGTTTGGGGGGAATGAAAAAAGTAATGAGTCCTATATTTCATCAGCTACCCTGTACCATAATGTAAACGGAGATGAACAAACGCTTCTGGACAAATTTTTCCCAACCCAATTGATACCGCTGGCTTTCGCAGATGCTGGGGAAATTGGTCGCATTTTTCCGTTCCTGCTTCGTGCCAATAGTTGAGGATATTGGCCTAGTGTAGGATACGGTTTTACTCACCTGCTAAACGCATGGAGGCAGGTCTGTATGAATCAATACTTTGATTGGTTTTTGACTGATATTGAATTTTATTGTGCTTCCTGCTTCAATATCACGGTTGCGGAAATAATCGCCATCTACCTGCAGAGGGTAGGAGGGTCTGTGTAAGGTAAGGGATATGCTTTCTCCTGAAAAATATTGCAGAGGAAATCCTGCGGGCTTGTGTTGAAGCATACGCAATGCTTTAATCAATTCATGTTGACGCTTTGCGCCAGGTAAAAAACCAAGGACAAGCTTTTTTAAAGATGGGCTGGCAGTAGGAACAAGTTGTAAATTTCTTGCATAAGCTGCGCTATTAGCCACTATGACATAGCCTGATTGGCAATCAATGACAGCTTGCCCATCAACATGGACTGTCACGATAGGGTGGTGTAAAAAAACCAGGGCGTTAAGTCCGCTCCAAACATAAGCAGAATCACTGATCGGTCCTTTTCGTTTGCCAATCTGCTTGATTGTGAGCGAATCAAAACCCATCGAAGCCATGATAAAGAATGGCTTTTCTCCCTGAATCCCATTGCCGCTGATCAGGCCATAAAACTGCTCCAGACATCTTCCATCCGTTATCGCTCGCAGCAAATCCTCTGGGTTTGCACTCATTCCATAGGAATGGGCAAATAGGGATTCGTTTCCACCGGGAACCATGTAAACGGGGGTATCTGTTTTACTAAGTAAAGGAAGGAGTTTTCTGACTGTTCCATCACCCCCGACCACTACTATAAGATCATGTCCTGTCATGGCTGTCTCGAGAAGTAGGTAAGATTTCATTTTTTTCTTTGACTCGCAGACCTCCACCGCCATCCCATGATGAGCAAGAAATTTCCCATATTCATGGGCTAATGTTTCTGTATTGCCCGCACTGGAAATAGGATTGAAAATAATTAATACTTTTTGAGGAGAGGGAATGGTAATCAGTGTTCCCTTTGGCAGAAATGCGCTTTCATTTTTCACGGAAAATTAATAGATATCTGATTAACTAAATACTTCGTTAATTTAGTTTTTTAATAAATGGGTAAGCGAATCAATCACGGCGGGATTTTATTTGACTAAAATTGGGTTGACTTTCTTTCAAGTGAATAACTTTTAAAACTAGAATAAATCTTGAATAATTTTCTGAATTGCAAAAATTTTCACTCGATTAGTGGAAATCAACCTAAATCATAAAATATTAACACTAATGGAACGCTACCAATTGATGATGACAAACAAATGACAGTATTATTAAAGTTTCGTGTATAAGCGATCCATCGAAATGAGAAAAAACCTCGGTATTTTTCTCCATCAGAAATACGTGTTTCTACTTATTTATTATTCTTTATGGGTAGTCTAAGATAAATCATTATCTCGGCTATTAATCTTTCTTGCCTCTTAAAACTCTGCAAAGCCAATCGTGTGAGCAGGCATAACAAGATAAGAGAGAAAATAGATGACGAGGGAGTCAGTCAGAATTACGTTGCTAATTGATAAAACAGTGATTGAGTAAATTTATGCCGATTTTATCAGTCGCGATGTTATGGAGACTGGCTGACGAGGCTTCCAAAAAATTTCGCCGCTTTAGATAAGGAGAACTATCATGAAAAGTGCCCAGCGCCCCCCTTCATCTCTGCAAAGTAAACCAAGTGCTACGCAACCATCTTCAACTCAGCCCAGTATCGTTGCTCGATCTGATCTACTTGCTACTGTTGAGGATTGGCTTGGTAACTTAGGCATACGTATAGGAGAGTTATCTGTAATGAAACTTGATTTATCAGAAAATGATACTGAATATACTATTCTTGCTGATATTCCTGGTGTAAATAAAGAGAATATAAAAGTTGATTTGGAAAGTAACCGTATTTCCATCAAAGTCGAGAAAAAGAAAGAGGTGGAACAAAAAGAGGGGGAAAGGTTTATCTCCAGAGAACGCTCTTGGGAATCTATTTCCCGTTCAGTCAGACTGGATGAGGAAATTGATGTGAATAAAGCTCAAGCTAGGTATGAAAATGGTGTGCTAACATTGACGATGCCAAAAAAACATGTGAAAGCTATCAAGCAGCTTGAGATCAAATAATTAAAGAGAGGCGAGCATTTTTTGCTGCCGAGGTACGTATGCCTAGAGGAAAATGACGGTTTACAAACTGGGGCTACGTGTCACTTTGATCTTGTGTTCTTGTGTTCTTGTGTTCTTGTTCTAACCTCAGTATAAATTATGATCAGATGAAGAAGATGAACTGGATTTTTGCCTCAGCTCAGTTTATTGGATAGTTCTGCTGTAATAAAAAATCAGATCAAGACCATAAAAAATTCATTCAGGAGGCTCCGTTGCCGGTAAAGCAAATCCTGTTTCCGGATTCGGTATACAGTAAAATTGTCAGGGGCATGGATATTCTGGTCAGTGCAGTCAGGATCACACTAGGCCCGTGCGGCCGCAACGTCATTCTCGAGCGCCCTGATGGCCCACCTCTTGTTGCCAATTCTGGCGTGGTGGTGGCGAAGGAAATCGAGCTTGAATACAAATTTGAAAACATGGGTGCGCTCATGGTGAGAGAAGTGGCCAGTAAAACATCCAGTGTGGCTGGCGATGGGACTACCACTGCGACTATCCTGGCCCAGGTGATCGTGCATGAAGGGATGAAGTTTGTGATAGCAGGAATGAATCCAATGGATTTGAAGCGCGGCATCGACATAGCGATTACGGCTATAGTGAAAGCACTTAAGGAAGTATCCAAACCCTGCTCAACCCGAAAAGAAATTGCTCAGGTGGCGACAATATCTGCTAATGCAGATACTGAGGTCGGTGAAATTATTGCTGAAGCCATAGAGAAAATAGGCAAGGAAGGGGCCATTACGGTCGAAGATGGCCAGAGCCTGCAAAACGAATTGGAAATAGTAGAAGGAATGCAGTTTGATCAAGGTTACTTATCTCCCTACTTTATCAATCACCCAGACCAGCAGAAGGCAGAGCTGGATGATCCTTATATCCTTCTGTCTGAAAAGAAAATAAGCAATATCCATGACCTATTACCGTTACTGGAGCAAGTCTCCCAGGCTAATCGCCCATTACTGATCATTGCAGAGGATGTTGAGGGAGAGGCGTTGGCAACACTGGTGATCAATAATATTCACGGCATTGTTAAATCTATAGCTGTCAAAGCGCCGGGATTGGGTGACCGACGCAAGGCGATGCTGGAAGATATGGCCATTCTCACTGGCGGCACGGTAATCGCTGAGACAACCGGTCTTCTACTTCAAAAGATGACACTGCAAGATCTTGGACAGGCCAAGCGTGTCGAAGTGGATAAGGAAACGACTACTTTGATTGGCGGAATGGGAAAGATTGAACAGATTCAAAGTCGTATCCAACAAATTCGCCAACAGATTGAAATAGCTTCAAACGGTTACGATAAAGAAAAATCACAGGAACGTCTCGCCAAGCTTTCTGGCGGAGTGGCAGTCATCAAAGTTGGTGCCGCTACTGAAACGGGAATGAAAGAGAAAAAGAGCCGGATTGAAGATGCTTTGCGTGCGGCTCACGCTGCTGTGGAAGAGGGGATTGGACCAGGAGGAGGGGTTGCCTTATTACGAGCCAGAACAGCGATCAGGCTACTAAAAGGTGATAATTCTGAACAGGATGCTGGTATTCAGATTGTACTGCGGGCACTAGAAGAGCCTTTACGGCAGATCGTAACCAATGCGGGAGGTGATCCCTCTATCGTGCTGGCCAATGTATTGAAAAACACCGGTAACTTTGGTTATAACGCGGCCTCTGAGGAATATGGTGACCTTTTGGAAATGGGCGTTCTCGATCCCACCAAGGTGACACGTTGTGCCTTGCAGAATGCCGCTTCAATTGCCGGTCTGATTCTTAGTGCCAATATCATGATCGCTGGCTTATCTGAGGAGGCTCAAGCCGTATAAAGCAAGCTAAATAAATTAAACAGAGCTGGGGGATGGATGTAAGTGCCTAATACCATTTGGAAGTCACACATGATGCGAAGGCGACGGCAAAGAGAAGCCGATAAAATCAGTTTGATCTAGAAATGAAATTACAAATCCGGGAAATAGTTTGATGCTTGGTCATGAGTAAGGATATGTGGACATCCAGTCTGAAATCTTTCAATATATTTTCCCCTTTGTTAAGAGAGGGATAATCCTAAAGATCGCTCTTGGGATTATGGCACTCGTGATTAATCAGATTTGCAACCATTGTTGAATCTGTTCCCGATGTTGCGCATACCACATTCTGCCAATTTCTAATGCCTTTTGCTGGAATACTGGATTATTTGCAGAATCCATATTACCTGGCATATCATAGTTTTTTAGATAATGATTAATATATAACACACGATCACCCAATATCTCCTCAGTAATTTTGACATTGGCAATCATTTTTTCCCTAAGAATTAATGAAGCGACTCCTTTTGCTGACCATTGAACTCCGCCATATCCACAGGCTTTTATGCCATTTATAGCGAAACTGCGCCAGCCTGATCCAATGGAAAGTACTTTTATATCGTATTCCTTCCAAAACCTTTTAGCATGAAGATAGACACTAAGGCCAGGATTATTCATACCTATGCCTCCATCGATTCGCCAGCTTCCATCTTCCATTTGTACTGGAGGATAATAGGCTGGTGCAGCCGTGCAAGCATCTGCCACCTCGCTAAGAAGAAAATCCGGCTGGCTCTCATTGGTGAAAATTTCTAATTGATCCCGATTAAGGTTGAAGCTGGGAATCAATATTCGTTTGTTAAGTGATGAAAGCCTTAAGTTTCCTAATGCCTTTTTTAATACCAGGCTTTTGGGTGTGCCTTTATATTTGGGGCGAATTTGCAGTAGATTTAGCAATCTGCTCATCCTATGTTCTGCCATCATTTTTTCTAACATTTTCTCTTGTAGAACAGTATGGATTATCTCTTTGGCAGTCAATGTCCGGCCCAAAATTAAACATGCAATCAGTCCCCCGGATGATGAGCCAGCAACCATGTCAAATAAATTGTAGGTTGAAGAACTGCTATCCTCTTCCAGACAAGCTAATACGCTAAGTTGAATTAACAAATGGCTACCGCCTCCATCTAAACTCAAAACATATTTGTGTTGCACAACAGATCTCCCGGAGTTTATGTTACTACGTATGAGATGTATGCTATTAGCTGCGAGGTGGATGTATTTTTGAACTCATGGCTGCTGGGTTCTGCAGTACAGCAAAATTTTTCAAGGGGAACTATACTTTTCATTATTACCCTATAAATCGCTTTTAAAAAGTTGAGTAGGGAAATGAATTCTAAAAAGAATTGATTAAACTTTCTTGAAGTTTATGTTAAATATTGATGAAATCTTTGTTAGGAAAAAATGATCTATCACAGATGAGATAGTTTGCCGAGAACGAGTTTTTATGCCTGCTACTAATACCACTAATACCTTGAAACAGTTGTTACCTGAGCTACAACAAATTGAAGCAATGATTCATTTGGGTGATAGAGCAGGTTTAAGCAGTCAAGTGCTTTGTCATGTATCCTGTGATGATGGTATCTTGCCAATTTATGCCATAACACTCGGTAACAGGGCACGAACTATTCCTTGTATTACCTATGTTGCAGGTGTCCATGGGCTAGAGCGCATTGGAACACAAGTCGTTATTGCTTTTCTGGAAGCTCTGCTGGAACGCTTGAAGTGGGATCAGGTTTTGAGTGATATTCTGCAGCGGGTATGCATTAATTTTTTACCGCTCATCAATCCGGTTGGTATGCTTAACTATACCCGTGCGAATGGGCAAGGGGTTGACCTGATGCGTAATGCCCCGGTAGATAGCCATGAAAAGACCATCTGGCTGGCAGGGGGGCACCGGATTTCATCTTATTTGCCATGGTACCGTGGGAAGGCTTCTGAAGGGATGCAGCCTGAAGCACAAGCGTTATGTGACTTTATTACCCGGGAGGTTTTTTCTGCCCCGTTCAGCCTGGTTCTGGATTGCCATTCCGGTTTTGGGACACGTAATCAGATCTGGTTTCCTTATGCCAGAAGCCGACTTGAACCTATTAAACATTTAAAAGAAGTTTTTTATCTGCGTAAGCTTTTTATGCAGACTTATCCCTATCAAGATTATCTTTTTGAGCCACAATCACAACATTACCTGGTACATGGTGATCTTTGGGATTTTCTTTATCTGAAATCGTTGGCAAGTGATCATATTTTTCTGCCATTAACGCTGGAAATGGGGTCTTGGCGATGGATTCGCAAAAATCCGCTGCAGTTACGTCAATTACAGGGGCTTTATCATCCGATAAAACCACACCGGCTTAACCGAGTGCTGAGGGGTCATTTAATACTGATGGAATTTTTGCTACACGCGACTTTATCTTATGAAAACTGGCTTATTAAGAGTGACTCACTGGAATTAGAGCAACAAGCGCGGGCGCTGTGGTACACATGAAATATTCCGAGCATTTTGTATTGATTCGAGGATTGTTGCGTGAAACCAGACACTGGGGAGGGTTTACCGAGTATCTGCAGCAACAGTTTCCTCATGCGAATATTATTATGCTGGATATTCCTGGTAATGGTCGGTTGCATGATGTTACTAGCCCAAAAACGATTGCAGGCATGACAGAAGCATTGCGCGAGAAAGTGTCCAACAACCAGCCGTTCAGACTGATTGCACTTTCCATGGGAGGGATGATTGCGATTGATTGGATGATGCGCTATCCGGATGAAGTGGAAGCGGCCGTTTTAATCAATACCAGTGCCAGGCCGCTTTCACCGTTTTATCACCGTCTACGCTGGGCGATTTACCCCCATGTTATAAAAATGATTTTTCGGTCATCTTTGCAAAAGGAATCGGATATTCTGACTCTGACTTCAAATCGTCACAGCCACAACAGTAAATTGCTGGCGACCTGGCAACAATGGCAACAAGAAAACCCAGTGTCAACTGTCAGCGCGAGAAACCAATTCCTGGCTGCGTTAAAATTTTCGGTAACCTCCAAACCGAAGCAACCAGTACTTATTGTAGCCAGTCGGGCTGATCGCCTGGTCGATTATCGCTGTAGCCTGAAATTGGCGCAGACTTGGCAAACAAACTATATGCAGCATGATACGGCTGGCCATGATCTATCACTGGATGAGCCAGAGTGGCTGGCAAATATCATCAAGCAATGGTTTAACTCTGATTTTTCTTCAACTGCTGGAATTTAAATAACGTGAGTTTGACATAAAAATCATCACACCACGATTGGAAGAACTTGAGAAAGCCTAATATTAAAGAGTCTCTTCTCATGGAACGTGTAAGCCACTAGTCAGTCCACCAATTAATTAAAAAGTTAAATGGATTGCGATGGTGGGAATGCTCGATTTGCGAGATACTATTCTTCCATTGGTCATTGGCGGCGTTTCAATGATTGAGCGTTTACATAAACATAAGTGCTGCCCTCCACGGCTCAAACTCTTTACAAAAATCGTCCCTTGTTTAAGGGTAATGTAAGGGAAAGCACAGCAGCAGCACCAGCACCAGCAAATGAATCAACCGATAACTCAATGACACATGAAGATGTAAGAGCGGTCTTTTAGGGTATATCGTTATTCATACATAAAACCTCCATGTTTATTAACGGAAGCATTCAACTTTTTAATAAAGCAGAGATGAGCTAAATGAAAAATCGTTTCTAGTCAGTGCTACCTCGTTAGTATAAAAAACCGTATAGCTTCATACTTCTGCAATAATCCATCAGTATTATAAAAGCTATCTAGAAATTGTTAGAAAATCATGGAAGCGATTTCTAGCCATAGGTAGTTACTAGCTAAACTTCCTCCCATCAGGTAGCTATCTATTTTAATCTGCCAAGAGAAACGTAGTCGGTGAAGTGCATACGTCCTTGCACAAAACCCTTGAGGGTATTTTAAAAATACGCTTACGAATCAGGTTGTGAGAAGCATGTAACCCCATACCTATACCGATCAATAAGCGATGACTTGTTATAGAAAGGATTACTAAATGATTAAAAGTACAGATTCAGTTACTCAACTATTAATCGAGAACAGGCCAAGTGATTATTTTTCTCTGATGCATTCTTTGGCACCAATTTTGCATATGTTGAATGCTCCATCTTCAACAGTTCGCGCAAACTGTGAGCCAAATTCCCGGTCTTTCCTGTATTTGAAACTAGCTAATTATTCGATGCTCGAAGCGATGGCAAGTCGCATGGGTATTAGTCTAAACGATATAACAAATGAAGTGATTAATATAGGGATTGCATACATTCTCAGTCATTTGGAAAAAGACTCTAAGAAGAAAATTAATGAATTGGCTGAGATAATTATTCAGGAGGTCGAATTAGAAAACCTTTTGAGGGAAGAAAAAATACCTAACGGACTGAATGATACAGCAGCTTAAATGTGTTTTGGTAAATCATATGAAAAGTTAAATTGATTTTTAGAGACAAATAGCATGGAAAACATCAAAACTAGAAGCTTTTGGTTTAAGTTGGTCAAGCCTCTAGAACCTTATAAAAATGTGAGTTCGACATAAGGCTCACACCATCACATCTGGAAGAGTTTGTGGGAGTCTGAGATTAATTGAAGGTCTCTTCTCACGAAAGGCGTAAGGCACCAATTCAGCTATCAGATTAACAAAAAAGTTAAATGGACTGCGATGGGGATGCTGGCTTTAACAGCATAAAGGTACCACAAGCTGCCTTTGTTGCAACTCAACAACGCGGTTGTAGCTCCCTAATCCTGGGAAATAGGTGGCTAATACCTCAACATGTAATTCAGATAATAGTGTTTAAACGTCTGGTAGCCCGACAGATAAAATTCCGCCCATGATTGTCATGACTTCACTTAGACACAGATTCCCTCGTCGACAATGCCGTTTTAGCGATGACTCCGACAGGCACTCCTCCCACTGCGACTCAAACCCTTTGCAAAATCGTTAATTGCACAAATAATCAATAGCATGGTATCCATAGGAATCTGACTCCTTTAGTGATGAAGTTCTTTTTAAAATTGCTTCATCATGAGAAATTCAGATTCATTTTGCTGCTTTTTCTATCCCAAACTCACGTTAGTGATGATAATGTGCTGATTCTTGTTCGTTGAACGAACCACAAGCTACGCTTCCAACAGACGCCGATGAGCCTTCTGGCTCCCCGCCAGGTCCGGCTATGGAGGGCACACATAAGGCAATAAAAAAGCCGCATAGCTTAGCGATTGCGGCTCATCACCGCTGACACTTAGGTCTCGACATCAAAAGAAAACTGCAAAAATCCTTCGTGCTCGTTACGCAAAGCAGCAGAAAAACTGATATGACAGACCCGACTTGCACTAGCCTTATATTTGATACATTTGGTTACGTACAGGATTTTCTTATTACTCATCCTTATCCACCTACTGCCAATATGACTTGATTGCTACACAAAAATTTAACGAATAGCCAGTAAACTAATTCTGACAATCCGCAATAAATTATTTTCTCACTTCAATCGATTTGAGAATGGCAATTTTAGTAATGACAGAATGATGGAAATCAGACTTATCAAACTGCACTACTTTTTTGGTAGCAAGATTCGTGAGTATTACACAACCTAATCTTTTTACCCTCGCCCTATCATGACCATTGAAATTATTGAAAAACTTATTAATGAACATGAATCTATTGAAAATCTTAAAGAGCAGCTTCTGCTTTTGAAGGACCAGATCGTAGCTTACGAGAATGAGCTTTGTGCATACAGAATAAAGACTTCTGCTTTGGCGAATCTGATGTGTAATCTTGAATCTGAAATTCAGAATCTTAAGCTCGAAAACGGCGCATTGAATGAAAGGATTGAAAGTTTCCATAGCAGAAATCCTCAGGTTTATCGATGTAGATATTGCAGTTCGACAAAGCTAATAAGCACAGGCGGTGCACCACATAGAATATTTGGAGATATGGGCATAGTCGATGCTTCCTTCACTTGTCTGGATTGTGATAAAGAATCAGTAATTACGCTTGATGCTCTTAAATAGCTTCTTTATATATATATTGGCTGAATAGGCATCTTCTCTTATGCTGATAGAATAGTTAGTTCCACCCAACTATTAACAACAAAGGAGAACCGATGAAACTAAGCGAAAACAAAAAACCTGTGAGCTTGTCAATCAATGAAACATTGTCAGCACACGAGCTGAAAACATTAATAGCCGAGTTCGCAGTTGTCAGAGCAAATATGCTCCATGAAGCGCCAAAAACACCACCAGTTAAAAGTGATGAAGGTATGTCTGGGCAAGACTAGCCACGGCTAATCATTGTAAAGCTCAAAGATGACAGAATCAGATTCGGGTGCAGGAATGCAGGACTCGGCTGGCTTGTCTTTAACATTCCCAGCAAAAAAGCTTGCTCCATCCGTGACTACCTCATTGCCAATACTCAACCGGATGTCAGTGATCTCTTCATAAATGACATCGGAGACAAAAACACGCTTCAATGATTTAGAGAAATTGTCACCAACAATAATTAACATTGAATTCCTCCATATTAAATTCTCTTGGGCCCGATGTATTATTGAACTTTCCATGATTTTCTAATATCCAGCACACCCTGTGCTTAGGATTGGTTGCCTGATACCGATAAAGCATGAAGTTGCACCAGCTATTCATTAACAAAAGAAACACCATGGAAAAATCAACTCGTTTTAAAATAGGCATGGTCTGGTACTATCGCGAAGATTACGATGCCATCCTCAGAATCATGACTGATAGTCATAAGCTGCCACAAAGCTTCGACGTATGGCTTGCTGAAGCGGAGCAAGATGAGGACAATCTTAAGCAAGATGGGTATACCGTTGTGCGCACCCGTATCGATCCCAAAATGTTTTCTGGTTGGTGCCGCTCGCAAGGCCTGAATGCCGATTTCGAGGCACGCATGGGTTTTGCCAACTTCATTGTGAAACAAAGCGCAGGAAGCAGCCATAGGAAACATATTTAACGTGAGTTCGACATAAGAATTATTCACCTACGATTGGAAGATCTTAAGATAACCTAATGTTAAGCGAATGTTTCTTCTCGCGCATAATGATGAAACTCTTTACCAGAATCCATTTATCATAAAGAATTCAGATTCCTTTTGCTGCTTTCCTTATCTTGAAATCACGTTAAATAAATCCATATTTTTCATTAAAAAATTTTCCAAATGTAATATCTTAGTTCAATTCTTCGAGTTCATTTTCTTCGAGTAATTTCTACGTCATTTCTTGGTCATATTGATCCTATATCTTATCCAGTATTAAATTTGTGTAATTGGGAGAAGGTATATGCTTGATGTTGATGTCTTGCTGAAAGATTACTTTCAGAGTGTGGATGAGACCATTGATCAACCTCTGATGAAGGTCGCTTCTTCTGTATTAAAAAAACTTTTCCATCAGGATGAAATTAACTCTTTTATTGAAACTCACCAATATCTGGAAGGATTAGAATTCAATGATGCCGTTCTTGAACATTTTAATTTTACTTTTCAGGTTTCTAGCAAAGACCGGGCTTATATACCTGACCAGCGTCGTGTATTGATTATTGCTAATCATCCGCTTGGTTCTCTGGACGCATTGGCGCTTCTTAAATTGATATCAGAGATCAGAACTGACGTAAAAATTGTTGCGACTACATTGCTGAGCTGTATCGATCCCCTGCAAGGCTTATTTCTCTCGGTTGATAATTTATCAAAAACAGCGAAGCACCGCGATAGTATGCTGCAAATTGTTGAAGCACTGGAAGCAGAACAAGCTGTCATCATGTTTCCTACTGGAGAGGTCTCACGTATCTCTCCTCTTGGGATCCGTGATGGCAAGTGGAAAACCGGTTTTTTATCTCTAGCTAAAAAAACCAATACACCGATTGTTCCTGTATATATTGGCGGTAAAAATTCCATGCTTTTTTATGGTCTTTCCAGTATCTATAAACCGTTGGGCACCATGATGCTGGTCAATGAAATGTTTAATCAAAAAGGCTGTGAAATTTCATTCAGGATTGGCAAGCCTATCCCGTGGGAATCCATAGCAGCAATGGATATGCCCAAAAAAAGTATTGCGAAATTAATGCGCAAGCAGGTTTACTTATTGGGTAAGAAGAAGAAAAAGGAGCTATTTAAGCCCATTGAGAATATTATCCATCCAGTTAAAACCAAGCTCATTCGTAAAGAACTAAAAGCTTCACAATTAATCGGTAAAACACAGGATGGCAAGCATATTTATCTATTCGATTACATTTCCAATTCCAGTGTAATGCGTGAAATTGGACGTCTGCGCGAATTATCCTTCCGCCAAGTGCAGGAAGGCACGGGTAATTCTTTAGATATCGATAATTATGATCGCTATTACCGGCACCTTATTTTATGGGACGAAGATGAGCTGGAAATTATTGGTTCCTACCGAATAGGGGAAGCAGCCAAGATTCTTAGGAAATACGGCGAAACGGGTCTGTATACTAACAGCCTGTTTAAATTTGATCAGTCTTTCATTCCCTATCTTGAAAATGCTATAGAACTGGGGCGTAGTTTTATCCAACCCAGATATCAGGGAAAACGTAGTCTGGATTATCTCTGGTATGGGATTGGCGCTTATCTTTATTTGCACCCGGAAATACAATATATGTTTGGGCCTGTTTCCTTGAGCACTTCATTGCCTGAACCCGCACAAAAAGTCATTGCAAGTTTTTATACAGAACTTTTTGGCAACGACAAAATGCTTTCCGTTCCCAGACTTCCATTTAATTTTATACAGATTAAGGAATTTATACCATTTAAAAAGGTATCAAGCGAAATTGAATACAAGTATGCATTTGCCATTCTTAAAGAACAGCTGGATAGTTTAGGTGTAAAGATCCCTATACTATATAAACAGTATGTAGAGCTATGTCATCCAGGAGGTTGCGAATTTCTGGGTTTTAATATTGATCCTGATTTTTCTAATTGTGTGGATGCTTTGATTCTTGTCCATATCGATAGCATTAAAGAAAAAAAACATCAACGCTATATTGAAAGTCATGCAAGGGTTATTGAAAATCTTAGCTTTGCATAATAAGTTATCTATAACTAATTGCCATTTCGAAATCAAATTTGACTTTATCAGCTTTCCAGTACTTGCGGTTCAACTCGTGTCAGTTTTGATTTAGAGATGGCATAACTCAATATTTTGGTTTTCCTAACTAAGACCGTACCTACCCAGGGCTTCAGTCGGTTAAGAACTTAACCCAGGATAAGCCAGCCGCTGTGAGCGTGTGCTTGAGATGCTCTCAGTATTTTTTATCCAAGTCTCGAGCTGGGATGAAAATGGTATTAACTTAAAGTGGTTTTTAAGTTAAAAGCACTTGCCTTAATAACACACCGCATGAGAATTACAGCATCTCGTTCGCGAGATTTGCCAGCGCTGAGCGTTCCCCTTTTTCAAGCCGGATATGCGCGAATAAAGGGTGCCCTTTCAAACGATCGATCAGGTAAGTAAGGCCATTTGATTGTTCATCCATGTAGGGGGTATCGATTTGGTTGATATCACCTGTAAACACTACTTTTGTTCCCTCACCGGCACGCGTGATGATCGTTTTCACTTCATGAGGTGTCAGGTTCTGCGCTTCATCAATGATGAACATGATATTGGACAAGCTTCGTCCCCGGATAAAGGCCAGCGCAGTGATTGAAAGCTTACCGCTTTCTTCCATGTCATCCAAAATCCTGGCTTTCTTTTCAGTAGTACGGAATTGGCTTTTGATGTATTTCAGGTTATCCCACAATGGCTGCATGTAGGGAGAAATCTTATCCTCAGCACTACCAGGCAAGAATCCGATCTCGCGATTGCTTAATGGAATAATAGGTCGGGCGAGAATGATCTGGTCATATTTATTTTTTTGCTCGAGTGCAGATGCTAGCGCCAATAGCGTTTTTCCGGTCCCGGCCACACCTTGCAGAGCAACAAGCTTGATATGGTCATTCAATAAGGCATTCACAGCGAAAGCCTGCTCGGCATTTCTAGGTTTAATATTATAAACATACGTTTTTTCGACCCGTTCTATCGTATCCAGAGCTTCATTGTATCGTGCCAGAACAGAGTCACTACCATTTTTAAGGATGTAATAACCATTGGCAATTTTATGTTTGCCGAGTAGATCTCCTGCATTAATACTGCCTTTCCTAAAAAGCTCATTAATCATATTGGAAGAGATATCTTCGATCACTGGAAAGCTAGTCGAAATATTTTTGACGTTTTTTACTTTGCCAGTTTCATAATCTTCTGAAGGTAGCCCTATGGCCTTGGCCTTCAGGCGTAGATTAATATCCTTGGTGACCAAAATAACTTTGGCAGACTTTTCGGAATGAGCTAGCGTCAGCGCAGCATTAATGATCTTATGATCATTCTTTCCTTTTCCATAGATCTCTTCTGCATCCATTCCGTTAACTAGATTCGACATTACAATTTTCAGTTTTCCTTTTTTTGTTCCCAGCGCGATCCAGTTGTTAAGACCATAATTTCCTGAAAGCTTATCCAGAAATCGGATGGCTTCTCTTGCTTCAAAGTTTTTTGTTTCATTTCCTACTTTAAAGCGATCCAGCTCTTCCAAACTGGTAATAGGAATGGCTACATCATTTTCTTCAAAATTTTTGATGGAGTTGTGATCGAAGAGTAAAACAGAAGTATCCAATACATAAATTTTTTTAGCACGTTTCGCCATAGTTTTGATGTGATTGATTATCGCTGAAAGGGGGCTGATCCCATTTCTAGATCCAAACTGACATTATCGGCTTCTCCTTGCCATATTATTTCCACTATCTGCGGCCTGCCTTCGTGTCATTTTTGATGTGGAAATGGAATAAGAAAATATACACCTCTTCTTATCAAAAAAAACAGATAAAAACATTTTGCCCAAAATACTGGTCTTTTTTAATTTTCTTAGCTTCAATGGGTGCCTGCATAGAAGTGCTTGACATTCTCACTTGAATCGTAACTGTAGTATTGCTCAGTCAATTTTATGACTCTCTCTGCCAGTGTCCTTAGTATGATTTCCGCATAGATATTAATCTAAATTACTTATTAATCAACGCATTTCAGTAACTTTTCTCTAGCAATTTGTCTAGTGACGAAGCATTGTTTAATGTTTTTTATAAGCGTCATTAAATTGTCACATGAAAGAGATATCGTAATGTTTCAGGCTTAGTCCTGAAGATATCCCTGAAGGTATGATTTTGATAAACTTTTTATATTAGAAAAAATGAATATGAAAGTAAGAGTAAGGATAACGACATTGGCATACTGTTATCTGAAATTGATTGTGCAAATAGTAATTCTAGTGGTCCCTGGTATGTTTCTGAGCATATGATTTGAGAAAGCTTTGCAGGTAACTAGATAACATGAGTTCAGGATAAGAAGAACAGCAAAAGCAATCTGAATCCCCGATGGTGAAGCAGTTTTGATAAAAGCTTTCATCACAAGAGGAGTGAGGTTTTAATGCATAGTATAGTAGTGGCTTTTTGTGCAATTGATGACTTTTGTAAAGGATTTGAGCCGTGGTAGGGGCAACGCTTATCACAGTTATCGCTGAAACGGCACCGGCGATGAGGAGAACTAACTATGTCTAAGCGAAGTCATGATAACCATGGCATGGTTTCTTTAGTGAAGTTTTGAAGCATCAGCGGTGCTATTTTCCAAGTAATGAGTTAAAACGGCTTTGTTGAGCTGCTATAAAGTGGCTTGTGGTACCTTTGTGCTGTTAAAGCGAGCATTCCACCATCGCAGCCCATTTAACTTCTTTGTTAATCTGATCGCTGGACTAGTGACTTATCCCTTTCGTGAAAAAAGCATCAACTTAATATCAGATTCCCTCAGGCTCTTCCAGATGTGGTGACGTGATCCTTATATCGGACTCACATTTCTAAAAATTCTGGGAACTTGATCAATTTTAAGGCGGAAGCTTTTAGTTCCAATAGTTTCCGTGTTCTTTGCCGCTAAAAATCACTTTAATTTTTCATATGCTTTATCAAAACACATTTAAGCTACTGTATCATTCAGTTCGTTAGGCATTTTTTCTTCCCACAACAGATTTTCTAATTCAACCTCCTGAACAACCTTCTCAGCCAATTCATTAATTTCCTTCTTTGAGTTTTTTTTCAGATGACTGAGAATATATGCAATACCTATAGTCACTACTTCATTTGTCATCTCGTTTAGACTAATACCCATATGTCTTGCCATCGCTTCGAGCATTGAATAATTAGCTAGTTTCAAATATAGGAAAGACTGTGAATTTGGCTCACGGTTTGCGCAAACTGTAGAAGATGGAGTATTCAACATGTGTAAAATTGGCCCCAAAGAATGCACCGAAGAAAAATAATCAACTGGCCTGTTCTCGATTGATAATTGAGTAGCTGAATTTGTACTTTTAATCATTTAATAATCCTTTCTATAACAAGTTATTGCTTATTGATCGGCATAGGTACGAGGTTAAATACTTTTCACAACCTGATTCGTAAGCGTATTTTAAAAATACCCGGCAAAGGTTATGCAAGTGGTATACACTTCGCCAGCTGCGTCTCCCTTGAGGGTTTAAAATAGGTAACTACCTGATGGGAGGAAGTTTAGCTAGTAGCTACCTATGGCTAGAAATCGATTCCATGATTTTCTGACAATTCCTAGATGGCTTTTATAATACTGATGGATTATTGCAGAAATATGAAGATAGACGATTTTTGTACTAACGAGGTAAGGCTGATCAGAAACGATTTTTAAATTAGCTCATCCCTGCTTTCTTAGAAAGTTGAATGCCTCCGTTAACAAACATGGAGGTTTTATGTATGAATAGCGATACATCCTTCAAAGGCCGCTCTTATATCTCAGTGTGTCATTAACTTATCGGTTGATTTATTTGCTGGTGCTGCTGTGTTTCCCCTTACATTACCTTTAAACAAGCGACGATTTTTGTAAAGAGTTTGAGTCGTGGGGAAGTAGCACTTATGTTTACGTAAATGCTCGATCATTGAAACCGTCAACGACCCATTGAACAACATCTCGCAAATCGAGCATTCCCGCCATCGCATCCCATTTAATTTTTTGTTAACTGGTGGCCTGATTAGGGTCTTACGCATTCCCTGAGAAAAAAACTCTTTAATATTAGGCTTTCTCAAGCTCTTCCAGCTGGAAGGCGATAATTCTTATGTAGAACTCACGTTAAAATATCATGTCAGGAAGCGCCCCCCTGACATGACTGCGATCTTTTACTTGGGCGCTTTCATCATCAACAGTTGACCACCCTCTACCAGTTCCGGATCAAGTGCGACGCCATTAACGGTACTGTAGTGTGCCTGCACATCTAACAGGAAATAACGGCTATTCTCTGTGTCGTAGCCAGGAACACCGTTAAACATCTCAGTAACTTCTATAATGCCGGAGGACTCTTCGTCAGATTGCTTATTGCCCGCACCATCAATGTCGGCTGAAGCGTCAGAGATGAAGCGCTCGGCGTCATGTTGAGCAATGGTGGTCAGATTGCCGGTAGTCGGCTCGAATTTCCAGATCTTGCCGAGGTGAACCTGATTGCCAACGTCTTCCTGAATCCAGACATTGCCGGCACTATCGACCGTCATGTTATCCATCATTTGTGGACCACTCACGGCCCCGTCGATCAGCACCTTGATTTCACCGCCTGATTCTGGTTTAGTGATGTCTTGAAATGTAGCGCTCCACAAACGGCTATTACCATCAAATTGGTCAGTAGTTACAAAATAGAAACGATTTGGGTTTTTTGTGTCCCATGCACCGTCTTCGACGCGATTGAGACCAGTACCGCCGGATGCGACCAAGTTAAATTGATCAGTATGGCCATTCGGGATGGTGGCCTCAGTTACATGAGAACCAATCAGAAGCTGATAGCTGATACCGTTGGTCAAACCGGCCATTTCAACTGGATTACCGGCTTCTTGCTTATTACCGACATAAAAGTAGACCTTGCTGGCAAGACGGCTGCCGTCATCCAATCCAGCCACAATGGTTTTATCCTGCTCATAGGGGCTTGCTACCAAGTTTTCCCAAGCTGCTTTGCCCAAAGCGGGCAGTTCATAAGAGATGCCATGTTGACGGCCTTCCGCTATATGTGCAAAGGCGCGGCCGACAGCATCAACTTCTTCGCCACTCATGAAGATGCGCCCCTCGCTAAAGCCTTTGCCGGTGTTGCTGTTGAAGAAAGCGCCTGGCATTGGGAGATCGGCGGAGCATAGACGATTGATGGCAGTCTGGTCGGGATTGGTTAGTTCAAGTTTCTTGATCAAATCTTCGCCATTAAGTACTTTGAGATCGTTCTTTCGAATTTGCCACTTGGACACGAACGCGCCTTTGTCGCCATGGTTACGTACCACCCCGGCTGTGTTGCGCAATTCATGATTCATCATTACGGTAATGGTGTCATCATTGTTGTCATAGGCACCCAAACCATCCGGAATGCCGACCATGCGATAAGTCTCGTTGCCTTTATGCTTGAGCCTGACGCTGTCGCCTACCGTCAGAATAGAAGTAAATTCTACACCCTTGGTTAAGGGTGTCAGATAAGGGGAGGCAGAGCTAGAAGGTCCGGTAACACCTTCGGCAACAGTATGCATTGAAGAACCAGCAACCAAAGCAGCAACCACAAATATAAAAGAAGATTTATTTTTCATAACAGTATTCCTAGCAGAATAAATTAAATTTTGCCGGATAAATCAGAGAGTACATGATTAAATCCATCTGGCGCTGTGAATTCTGGTGTAAGAACGTTACGCTTTTATTAACGACACGTGAGTTCGACATAAGAATCATCACATCACGATTGGAAGAGCCTGAGAGAGCCTAATATTGAAGAGTTTTTTCTCAGGGAATGCGTAAGCCCCTAATCAGGCTACCGGTTAACAAAAATTAAATGGGATGAGATGGCGAGAATGCTCGATTTGCGAGGGCTGTTCAATGGGGCCTTGACGGTTTCAATGATCGAGCATTTACATAAACATCAGTGCTACTTCCCCACGGCTCAAACTCTTTACAAAAGTCGCCAACTGCAAAAAAATCGCTATCGCATCCATCGGAATCTCACTCCTCTTAGGATGAAACCCTTTTTCAAAACAGCTTGACCATAAACGATTCAAATTCCTTTTGCTTCTTTTCTTATCTTGAACTCTCGTTAGATACGTATTAATACGTATTTTTTTTTCTTTTTAGGTGCGTATTATGGATATTACTTTTGGTATTCGACTCTTATTTCATCTAATCTTTTTTTATTAATACTTGGAAACGGGTCGAGTATGAAAGGGCATAGCGTAAACTCAAATCAATATCTCCCTACGAATAAAATGAAGACGATGAGGTGTAATCCATACTCTTTCTATAGTTACTGATTTGAGAAACGCATTGATTTAAAGAAAGGGTCGCTTTTCATAGATGAGAGGAGAACGATTATGACAAGTACTAAACACCACTCTTCATCTCACCCAGATGAAACAGGTGCCAAGAAGTCACACTCTACTTCACATGGCGAGACATCAACTATATCTGAGGAAGATGAAAGAGGTACCAAAAAGTCACACTCAATTTCACACGGCGAGACAACCACTACACAGGAAACAGGTGCCAAAAAGTCACCTTCTAGTTCGCGTGGCGAGACAACAACTCCACAGCAATCCCCTCGTGAGATAAGTGCCAAGCCACTGCCTTGTGAAGAGACGACTATAAAACCATTATCAGTGCTGCCCGGTAATGTAACTGACGTACTTATTACGCTTGGAGATTGGCTCAATAATTTAGGCATACATATAGGAGAGATTCCAAAAATGAAAGCTGATTTAACTGAAAATGTTTCTGCTTATACGCTTTATGTAGATATTCCTGGTGTAGATAAAAGCAACATAAAAGTTCAATTGGATAGTAGCTGTGTTGTTATTAATGTAGAAAGAAGGGAAAAGGTAGGCCAAAAAGAAGGTGAAAAAATAATTTCTTTCGAACGCTCTCAGGAACCTCTTTCCCGGACATTTAAATTAGATGAGGAAATCGATGTGAATAAGGCTGAGGCAAGATATGAAAACGGCGTACTAGAATTGACGCTGCCAAAAAAACATGTGAGAGCTATCAAGGAACTCGCAATCCAGTAATTAAGAAATTCTCCTGCCTGGAGAAAGAATAATTTTTCTTGTTTGTTTATTGATGGCAAGAGTAGGCGTACTTATGTCTGTCTGGGGAATATATGGCTGTGCGTAAGTGAAGTTATCTGAGCAAATTGAAAACTTTCAGTCAGGGAATTTCATGGTTGGGAAAGCAAGTCCTGGGTTTCAGGATGGTGTATGCCTTGGGACTCGTAGGCTCGTATTGTCATAATTATGTAACAAACGCAGTATACAGTATAGCCTTGTCGTGAATGGAGAATCTATTTACCCATTCTGAAACTGACCAGCGTGTTGTGCCCAGGAGAAAAAATGTTTAAAAAATCATTTATTCTAGCAATTATGCTGATGATTGCCAGTCCCGGTTTTGCTCAAGCTGCGCGTGATTATATTAATATTGTTGGTTCCTCCACGGTTTATCCCTTTGCTACAGTAGTGGCGGAAACTTTTGGTAAGACAACCGGTTTTAAAACGCCGAAAATTGAATCTACAGGGACAGGCGGCGGTTTTAAGCTTTTTTGTGGTGGGGTAGGGGTGGCGCATCCTGATATCACCAATGCTTCTCGTGCGATTAAAAAATCAGAGATCGATTTGTGTGGAGCAAACGGTATCATTGAAGTTATTGAGGTAAAAATTGGCTATGACGGTATTGCCATCGCCAATTCCAAGAAAACCACGGCATTGCAGTTTTCACGGAAAGATTTGTTTTTAGCGCTAGCCAAGAATGTACCCGATCCCAGGGGGGGCGAAAAACTGGTTCCCAATCCCTATAAGACCTGGAAACAGGTCAATTCAAAATTACCCGATGTTGCCATTGAAGTGCTGGGTCCGCCCCCAACTTCCGGTACCCGCGATGCCTTTGTTGAGCTTGCCATGGAGGGAGGATGTAAAAACTTTGACTGGATTGCTGCGATAGAAAAAAAGGATGAAAAGCAATATAAGGCAATTTGTCAAACCATCCGTGAAGATGGTGCTTATGTCGATGCGGGTGAGAATGATAACCTGATCTTGCAGAAGCTGCAGACAAATCCAAAGTCGTTGGGTATTTTCGGGTTTAACTTCCTGGATCAGAATATTGACAAGGTACAGGGTTCAATTATAGATGATGCTGCACCAACATTCGATACCATCGCAGATCACAGCTATCCAATTTCCCGTCCGCTGTTCTTTTATGTGAAAAAAGCGCATGTTGGCATGATTCCAGGAATCAAGGAATATTTAAACGAGTTTACCAGTGAGAAAGCTTGGGGCGATGAAGGTTATTTGTCAGACAGAGGCTTGGTTCCTTTGCCAGCCGCAGAGCGTGCTGAAGTTGCTCAGACTGTTAAGCAGCTAAAGGCGAACATAATTTGTAATTAACAGATTTTAATCGGATTCAATAGTATCTGCGCCACCTTTACTGACTTGAGATTGCATATGCATATGCTCATCCTTTTTCTTATTATACTTGTATTAATAGTGGCCAGTTTCTACTATGGACGTCGGCGAGCTTTAGTGGTTTCAAATGGTAATATTCGTAAGCTAAACTCATTGCCCCGTTACTACGGCTATTACGTAGCGCTCTGGTGCGGTATTCCGGCACTCATTATTTTTACTTTCTGGCAATTTTCTGAGTCAGCGATTATCACCAATTTAGTTATTGCAGGTCTTCCAGAAGATGTCACTTCATCTTCAAAACAACAGTTAAATCTTGTCATCAACGAAATTCGCAATGTAGTAAGCGGAAACATGGTAGCTGACACGGCTCTCCCACAAATTGCCGCAGCGGCTGACCATTATCGGCATTTACAAACCATCAGTGACATTGCATTACTCGTCGTGATGACAGCACTCGGTTTGACTGGCGCTACCTATGCATTATCTCATGTTGATCAGCAACAGAAGGCACGCAATAAGGTTGAAAATACGATACTGGTTTTTCTGATAGCCTGTTCGACCATCGCAATATTTACCACGATGGGTATCATATTGTCAGTTTTATTCGAGGCAATACGCTTTTTCCAGTCGGTGCCTTTTACCGACTTTCTATTTGGACTGGAATGGAGCCCTCAAACTGCTATTCGGCCTGGTCAGGTTGGTGCATCGGGCGCATTTGGTGCTGTACCTTTGTTTGTTGGCACCCTGCTGGTATCGCTCATTGCCATGGTGGTCGCTGTGCCCATCGGCCTGATGTCCGCCATTTATTTATCTGAGTATGCCTCATCACGTGTGCGTGCCTTGAGCAAACCCATGCTAGAAATTCTTGCAGGCATTCCCACAGTTGTATATGGATTTTTTGCAGCATTAACGGTTGCTCCCTTTTTCCGAGGTTGGGGGGAATCACTGGGACTGGAGATTTCATCTGAAAGCGCCCTGGCTGCAGGTGTGGTGATGGGGATCATGATTATTCCATTTGTATCATCACTTTCTGATGATGTGATCTATGCAGTGCCCCAATCATTGCGAGATGGTGCTTATAGCCTGGGAGCGACGCAATCGGAAACTATCAGAAAAGTCGTGATACCCGCAGCGCTTCCCGGAATTGTCGCCAGTATTCTGCTGGCAGTGTCACGTGCGATTGGTGAGACCATGATTGTGGTGATGGCCGCGGGCCTCGCAGCTAATTTGACCGCCAATCCATTAGAATCCGTTACGACTGTAACTGTCCAAATCGTGACTTTGCTGGTTGGCGACCAGGAGTTCGACAGTCCGAAAACATTGGCAGCATTTGCATTGGGGCTGGTGCTTTTTGTGGTCACCCTCATACTCAATGTGATTGCATTGTATGTGGTCAAAAAATACCGGGAGCAATATGAATAAATCAGCCTCCTCCAGAACAAAAACGATTGATCAGGTCAAGGCAAGTCTGCCTAAACGACACTTATCTGAAAAGTTGTTTCGCAGCATGGGTCTGATCTCGATCATGATAAGTCTGATGTTTCTTTTTGTGCTGTTCTACACCATTGTGTCAAAAGGCTACACGGCTTTTCAGCAAACATTTATTCAACTGGAAGTGAATTTTGACGAACAGTTGCTCAATCCGGCAGGAACACGACAACCCGATGCACTTTCTACTGCCGACTATAGTAGTTTAGTCAAAGTAAGTTTGAGCAAGCAGTTCCCTGAGGTAACTAATCGTAATGAAAAGCGCCTGTTATATAGTCTCGTCAGTACGGGTGCGGCTTATCAGTTGAGGAAGAGGGTGATGGATAACCCCGCCCTGATTGGGCAGACCCAACAGGTATGGGTGCCGGCGGATGATGAAGTCGATATGTTAATGAAAAGACATATCATGCGAGATGTGCCCGAGGCAGAACGCCGTCTGCGGGATGTACAGATTGCATGGCTTGATCAGTTAGAAGCCAAAGAAAAGCTGACGCTTAAGTTTAATACGGCATTTTTTACTAACGGTGATTCACGTGAACCGGAGCTTGCTGGAATATGGGGAGCATTGATGGGATCGATTTATACGCTGATCGTCACCTTGATATTATCGCTTCCCATGGGGGTTGCCACAGCAGTTTATCTGGAAGAATTCGCTCCCAAAAATAAATGGATAGATTTAATCGAAGTTAATATCAATAATCTCGCTGCTGTGCCGTCCATTATTTTTGGACTGCTTGGTCTGGCCGTATTCATTAATTTCATGAGCTTTCCTCGTTCAGCGCCGCTGGTTGGAGGATTGGTGCTTGCCTTCATGACCTTGCCTACGATTATCATTGCCAGCCGTGGAGCTTTAAAATCGGTACCCCCTTCCATACGTGATGCAGCCCTTGGTGTGGGTGCATCAAAAATGCAGACAGTCTATTTTCATGTGTTGCCCATTGCTATCCCAGGAATGCTCACCGGAGCGATCATTGGCATGGCTCGTGCATTGGGTGAGACAGCACCCTTGTTAATGATCGGCATGGTCGCTTTTATCGTGGATATTCCGTCAGACATATTTGATCCAGCGACGGCACTGCCAGTACAAATCTTTTTATGGGCAGACAGTCCGGAACGAGCATTTGTTGAACGTACCTCAGCAGCAATTATCGTGTTACTCGGATTTCTTTTTGCCATGAATGCGCTGGCGATCATTCTTCGCAAGAAATTCGAACATCGCTGGTGAGATGATTTGGGATAGGATTTTTTATGATCGATATCGCTAAAATAGCACTACCAGGCAATCAGCTTGAACGGCGAAAAGTAGAACGAAGAAAATACGCTAGAAAAAACTTGTCAAGAGCCACAGTTTCCCGTGATGACAGGCAAACCGTGGGAGAGGTGACTGTCGCTGACCCTCGTATACGTTGCACGGATGTTAATGTTTATTATGAGAACAAGCATGCCCTCAGGAATGTGACAATTGATATAGGTTGCCAAGAGATTATTGCCATGATTGGCCCATCCGGTTGCGGAAAATCCACTTTTCTGCGTTGTCTTAATCGAATGAATGACACCATAGAAAGCTGTCGTGTGACCGGAAGCATTATGATGGATGGACAGGATATCAATGACAAATCAATTGACGTGGTGCCCTTGCGTGCCAAAATTGGAATGGTTTTCCAGAAACCCAATCCTTTTCCCAAATCCATCTACGAAAATATTGCATTTGGACCACGTATTCATGGCCTGGCCAAAGACAAGGTCGAGCTGGATGAAATCGTGGTGACAAGTTTGAAAAGAGCGGGGCTGTGGGAAGAGATCAAAGACCGTCTGGATCAGCCAGGAACAAGCTTGTCAGGCGGGCAACAGCAGCGTTTGTGTATCGCGCGTACGATTGCAGTGAATCCGGAAGTCATTCTCATGGATGAGCCTTGTTCTGCGCTTGATCCCATCGCGACTGCCAAAATTGAGGAATTGATGGATCAACTGTGTACCAATTATTCGATCGTTATTGTAACGCATTCCATGCAACAGGCTGCGCGTGTGTCACACCGTACCGCGTATTTTCACCTCGGCGATCTCATCGAGGTCGGCACCACCGAGCAGATTTTTACCGCTCCCGCGCATCAATTGACTGAAGATTATATTACTGGCCGTTTTGGTTAAATGCTTAAAGCGAATCGAGGAGAATAAACATGGCTACCCGACTTGAAGGTCATACCTTTCGACGTTTCGATGGTGAGTTGTATGGCCTTAATACTGAAATACTCCAAATGGCTGATCTTGTCTATGATCAAGTTCAAATGGCACTTGAATCTTTTCAGCAACAAAAGCTGGATATCATACGCGTGATCACCGAACGAGAAACACAGGTAGATGCTATGGAAAAAAGCATAGACAGTACCATTACTGAAATATTGGCAAAACGCTGTCCGGTAGCGCGTGATTTGCGGGCCATCATGGCTTTCTCAAAATTGGTTACCGACCTTGAGCGGTTGGGCGATGAGGCTGCTAAAATAGCCTACATAGCAACCACCCTGTATAACAACGAGCACTCTAACCCAAGCAGTTACTTGCTGCGTGACATCGCGGTAATAGGCAAGCTGGCATGTACTTTATTAAAAGAGGCCATTGAGACTCTGGATCTGCTTGATCTGGAGAGAGCTGAAAAATTGTTGAACAGTCACGATGATCTGGACGAAGAATTCCAGGCAGGCTTGCGAAGACTTGCCACATATGTGCTGGAAGATGCAAGAAACGTTGGGCACATCATCAATATTGTACTCGTCATGAAATCACTCATACGTATTGGTGAGCACGCGCGTAATTTGGCGGAGTATGTAGTATATATGGTTAGCGGGGAGGATATTCGACATTCTGAGATGGAACAGACTTGAACCAATACTGAATAGTTTGGTCTAGAATTTTTCTCACAGTACATTTATTTATCTTCAGTATCGCTATGCTGGTTCTAGTTTTACTAGGATAAGTGATGAATATTCAACTAAAGGGCCGTAATTGGCCGCTTGTTTGGAAGGGGCTAGACTCATGACATATAGAGGCATTGTGGATAATCTCTCATTTACCAGGTAAGAAATGACTATAACCCTGCAACTCACACCTGAAGATGTGAAGGCACTCAGTGTTGCCTATAAGCATCTGGAGCATCCCAGCATGGCTGTTCGTCTGACCCATTTTGTTGGTATGCCCATTGAGCGCAGTCTCAAGTTGTTGCCTAAGACTTGGCACGCGAATTTGCGTCAGGGCATGAACCGTACTCTGCTGACTGCGCTGGAAAGCGTTATCAGCCCACTCGATAGTCATTCTGGTATAGCTGCGCAAGAAGGCTACCATAAGTTATTGGCAGCGACCTCAGGGGCTGTCGGTGGTTTTTTTGGTTTACCCGCTGTTATTGCCGAATTACCGATGTCTACCATCATTACTTTGCGCGCTATTGCTGATATCGCGCGCAGTGAAGGTGAAAATCTGGGTGACTTGCACACCCGCCTTGCTTGCCTGGAAGTCCTGGCCCTAGGCGGCCGCACTGAAGAGGATGACGCTGCAGAAACCGGCTACTATGGCATCCGCATAGCCTTGGCTCTGCACCTATCCAAGGTCCCGGAAAAGGCCTTAGAAAAAGGCATCCTTCAGCCCTCCCACCCAGCCTTAGTGGTATTGATCGCTGCTATTGCTGCCCGTTTCGGGGTCGTGGTGACTGAGAAGGCGGCTGCTCAGATGGTGCCCATTCTGGGCGCCCTGAGTGGAGCAATGGTGAATATTATTTTTATTCAGCATTTTCAAGACGTTGCTCGTGCTCACTTTACGATGCGCCGGCTGGAGCGCAAATACGGCCCCGACCTGGTACGGCGCGAATACGATATTTTCAGCCGGGCGGAGCGGAAATAATTAGAAAAGGCTAGGTCAAAGGATAATAGCTAGACTATAAAGTAAGCTCCTTTTGTGGGTACACTAATACGCTGTAGTGTTGTCCAACCAATAATTTATTTCTAATTCAAGGCTGATATTAACAGCTTGTGCTTACCGTCTTATTTATATTGTCTGCAGCGTACCTGCGTCAGGTTTGATTTAGCAATAAAGTGAACTCATCTGTACAATAAAATATTATATGATGATCAGCCATACAGAATCTAAATCTACGCCGCAAGTCTCGCCTGGTTTGGGTAAACCATCCGTTAAAATTCAGATCAAACCTGTTCATACTTGTGTGCCGGGTAGAGCGCGCTATCATGTCAATATCTTACACCGTGCGAGTGCGTTGGGGCAGCAGCTGGAGCAGCAAATGGGAGCGATCTCAGGCATTATGACCATTAGAGTGAATAGCTTGAGTGGATCAGTAGTGATTGTTTATGGCAAAGATATCGCACTGGATAAGCTGCCTTATTTGCTACTTGAAGCCTGCAAGCAAGCCATTAAAGATGTTCGCTTTACCAGATCATTCAACAAAACTGATACTAAAGCGTTAATCCATTTCAAGGCCTATTTCGATGCGCTGTGGAAACATACGCAAAGCTTATTCGCTTCCACGCAAGGCATCTCCGCAAGCCCAAAGGCACCTCAAGATAATAGCGATTGGCATGTCCTTGAGGTAAACCCTATTCTTGAAAAACTTCAGGTAGAGGTGCACCAGGGACTGAGTAAGCATGCAGTGCAGCGGGCGCTGCAACAGTATGGCTTGAATCAATTGCCGGAGATGGCCCGGCGCTCACCGCTTAGCATGTTTCTTGGCCAGTTGTTTACGTTGCCGGTAGGGCTACTCGCAGTTTCTGCGGTAGTCTCGCTGGCAACAGGTGGGATGTTGGATGCAGGCATTATTGTGGGCGTGGTGCTGATTAACGCGAGTATTGGTTTCTTCACGGAAATGCAGGCGGAAAAGATTATTAGTTTACTGACTAAAATTACGCCACGGCATGCACAAGTGATACGCGATGGTGAAATGCAATCGATCCCGCATGCGCATGTGACTGTGGGGGATGTGTTGGTGTTGCAGCCGGGCGATTTTATTGCAGCCGATGCGCGTGTGATTAAAACCAGTCAGCTCACCGTGGATGAGTCAGCCTTAACCGGTGAAAGCATGCCTGTTTCAAAAAATACGTCACCCATCGCCAGGCAGGACACGCCGCTCGCTGACCGGCGCAACATGGTATATATGGGCACCATGATAACTGGCGGAAATGGCGTAGGTGTGGTTATCGCGACCGGTGTTAACACTCAGATTGGACAGATACATAATCTTGTTGGCGAAGCGCACGCGCCTGAAACGCCGATGCAGCAGGAACTCGATCATATTGGTACCCGATTGGCACTCACCAGTGGTGCGATTTGTTTGGGGGTATTCGCCCTTGGCATGTTACGCGGCTATGGTTTATTGCAAATGCTCAAGAGTTCAATTTCGCTAGCGGTAGCAGCCGTGCCGGAAGGATTGCCCGCTGTGGCCACGACTACGCTTGCACTCGGTATTCGCAAAATGCGCCAATATAACGTGGCAGTGCGCCATCTTGACGCAGTCGAAACGCTCGGTTCGGTGCAAGTATTTTGTCTGGATAAAACCGGCACCTTAACTTTAAACCGTATGACGGCTGTTACAGCTTATGTGGGCGGAAAGCACTATTTTGTGTCAGGCGAGCAATTGTTCGTGGAGGATCAACCTTTTGCCGGATTTTTTGATGATTGCTATCGTCGCTTCTTAGAGATTATCAGCTTGTGCAATGAATCAGTGCAACAGAATAGCGGGCAGCAGATTCGCATAAATGGCACGCCGACAGAAAACGCCTTGCTGGAGCTTGCCAGATGTAGTGATTTGAACATTGATGCGCTGCGGCAGCACTACCCTCACTATAAAATCAAGTATCGCGCCGAAAACCGGCCATATATGTGCACTTTTCACCGTTTGCCGCGAAAACGGCATTTGATTGCCGTGAAAGGTAGTCCGCAGGAAGTATTAATGTTGTGTGATTCTTATCAGGACCAAGATGGTATACATCCGATAGACGATGCGTTTCGTGTAGCGATGAGCAACATTAACAATCAAATGGCAGGAGATGCACTACGTGTGCTGGCTGTGGCTTACGCTGAAAGGCCAATCAGACCAATAAAAGACGAAGGTGCGCCTGTAAATTTAATATGGCTTGGTTTGGTGGGAATGACGGATCCTTTACGCACCGGTATGCCGGATTTGATGCGCTTGTTCCACCGTGCTGGCATTCATACCGTCATGATTACCGGAGATCAATCCAGTACTGCCTATGCAATTGGCAAGCAACTGAATTTAAGTAACGGGAAGCCCTTGCAAATTCTTGATTCCACCCGCTTGGAAAAACTCGATCAAAAAATATTAAGTGGCTTGATTCACAATGTGCATGTGTTTGCCCGTGTCAGCCCAGCCAACAAACTGCAAATTGTGCAAGCTATCCAGAAGAGCGGCAAGATTGTTGCCATGACAGGGGATGGCATTAATGATGGTCCCGCGCTAAAGGCAGCTAATATCGGGGTTGCTATGGGTGGCGCTTCTTCCGATGTGGCGCGCTCAGTCTCAGATGTCGTATTGGAAGATGACAACTTACATACCATGGTTGCCGCTGTGGAACAGGGGCGTGCTATTTATAACAACATCCGCAAATCTATTCACTATCTGATATCCACCAACATGTCCGAAATCGAAGTGATGCTGGCCGGTATTGCGGTGGGGGCGGGTGAAGTATTAAGTCCGAAGCAACTTCTGTGGATTAATCTTGTCACTGACATATTCCCTGGGCTTGCTTTATCCATGGAAGCGCCAGCAGCAGATTTAATGCGGCAGCCGCCACGTGATCCTCAAGAGAAAATCATCAGACGCCAGGATTTAATACGTATGGCGCGGGAGTCCACCATCATCACCACCGGATCTATGGCAGCATATGGCTATGGATTTTTACGCTACGGGATTGGTCCGCAGTCTAATACTATACTTTTCAACTCGCTGACACTCGCGCAATTGCTCCATTCGATTACCTGCCGCTCAGAAAGCCATTCCATATTTAATCGTGGCACATTGCCGCGTAATCCCTATTTGAATTATGCTATTGCCGGGTCTGGCCTATTACAAGTTATGGCAATGTTAATTCCTGGTTTACGCAGTGGGCTCGGTTCAACGCCGCTTAATGTGCTCGATTTGCTGGCCATTGCAGGAGGAGCTGTAGCACCCATGCTGATCAATGACAGTTTCAAGCACATCATCCAACCTGAAATACACAACCCACATAATCAAAGTGACACATACACATCTACCATTAATGTTTCACAAACAAATAAGGAGACGGCTGCATGACAGCAAACTTCATATTTACCTCCGCGTCGGTAACTGCAGGCCATCCTGATAAACTATGTGATCAAATCAGCGATGCTATTGTTGATCAATTTCTGCAGCATGATCCTTGTTCGCGCATAAATGCAGAGTGTGCAGTCGCGAGTGGGGTAGTATTCATTGCGGCACGGTTTGCATCGCATGCGGTGGTGGATATTCCTGAGATTGCTCGCTATGTGATTGGAAATGTGGGTTACAATCAGCCTGATTTTAATGCTAAAGACTGTACCATACTCACCAATTTCGCTGAGTTACCTGCGGATGGATGTAGCTTAGGTGACGAAACTCAAATGAGTGATGTGGAGTTAGACAAGGTTACTGCGGAAAATCATGCAACCGTGTTTGGCTATGCCTGTAAGCAAACGCCAACCATGCTACCTATGCCAATCTGGCTGGCACATCAATTCGCGCGGCAATTGTCGCTAGTGCGTGAAAGTAAACTTATATCCGGTTTGTTGCCCGATGGAATGTCGGAAGTCGCAGTTGAATATATAAACAACAAGCCGGAACGCATTCACAGTATGGTGCTGGTTGCTAGTCACAATGAGGTTTATAGCGATAATGCCGGAGATTTAAATGCGGCATTAATCAAACATGTAGTTGAGCCAGTCATAGAGCAAAATGGTATTGGTATTAATGAAAGTACTCATATTTATATCAATCCGCAAGGACCTTTCTTCGGCGGTGGTCCAAAAGTACATTCTGGACTTACCGGCAGAAAAGTCGCTATCGATAGCTATGGTCAATATTGCCGTATGGGCAGTGCTGCACTGAGTGGCAAGGATCCCTTGCGCATTGACCGTACTGGCAATTATATCGCGCGTTATGCCGCAAAAAATGTCGTTGCGGCAGGTTTGGCTGAAGAGTGTGAAGTGATGGTGAGTTACTGTATCGGTCAGGCGAGGCCAGTAACCGTTCAAGTCAACACGTTTGGTACTGGCACTGTCTCTGATCATGACATTGCGATGCGTTTACTCGATGTCATTGATTTTCGACCTGGTGCTGTGATTAAACAGTTTGACTTGCGAAATTTGTCTGCTAATAAAGAGGGTTTCTATCGGAAGCTCGCGGTGTATGGTCATGTAGGAAGGGATGATATCGAGTTGCCTTGGGAAAAAACAGATTTAATTAATTTATTATCCGGCTAGAGTGTTAGAACCTATAAGCTCGTTCCTTTGCGGGGAAATAGCTTGCCTGCATTAGGCAATATTCGAAAATTTGCAGTAATTAATGGATGACCCTTTTCGCTATGTTATGGCTCTTTAGGTCTTATCAATTGAAGGGCATACAGAAACAAGGTGATTGCGTTGCCAAACACAGCGCCTTGTGTGAGCTGTCGGACAGCAAATATTACGAGGCTAATAAATAGCACGGAACGTAAGTCTATAAAACCATTGCTGAATTCCTTTAGAGTAGAATCCAATGATGCATACGTGCTTGAGGCTTTTTGCGCAGCAGTTTGTTGGTGAGTTGCTGTCAATATCTCGCCAGATGGTCCGATCGGATAATCTTTGGATTCGAAGTCAAGTAAAGGGTGGTTCCTAATATGCCCAATCAGTGCGTCTGGTTCGATATCTTCATATAGCAACAAAACACTACCGGTTAAAACATTCGTCGAGACCTGCTTTACGCCACTAAAGCCACTGCAATCGTTTTGCAATTCTTCAAAAAAAAAAGTATCACGACGTTTTGCGGGTACTCGGAAACGAATTCTTCCTGGAGCGGTATGAATGATTTGAGCGGATAGTTTCATAAAACTAGGATGATGGCGAGATCGTCTTTTTTGAAACTACTTCAGACTCTGCTTCAGACTCTGCTTCAGCAATGTCTACGCTATCCTCGATAATATCCTCGGTTGCTACCGTTGCAGAGTTTGCTTTCGTGCGTTCCTCATCAATTTCTGCCCGAGCTTCTGCGACCAGATCTTCAACAACTTCTCCCATTTCGGCCACGGTTTCGCGACTCTTATTCAAAAACAGGAGACCGGATTTAATTGCTGCACGCGCTAAAGGTCTTGCAGCTTGTACAACCACGGGTAGTATGGCTGGCGCCAGAATGGCTGCAGCAATGCCTATTGCAATACCTTTTCCAGTATTGTTTTTAAAGAAATCTTCAACTGCCATCATCACCTCGTAATAAAAAGTGCGCTGTGTTTATTCGATGAATTAAAAATATTATTTTTAGCATAAACTTAAAGACAATACGTTGTAGGCGAATGTTCCCTACTTCACCAAGCGTTGCGCGAATTTATATATATCAATAAATTATACTTATTCATCCAGATATGGCCGTAATTTTTCCGTATCCAAATCCGGAAATAATTTCTTCAAAGTTACTAATAAGTGATTAGAATTTTTTGTATCCTTAATGGCACACTTATCGTACTTGACTAATACGCTGCCTGTCAGCACATTAATTTCTACTCCAGTGATACACAATGTATTCAACAGTTCCGTTTCGACTTTCTTTGCAAAAGTTATATTATTTTTTATTTTCTCCACTTTTAGGCGCACACGCCCTGGCAAGAAATGCATGATTTTGATGCCTGGGAAGCTGAGCATAATTGAATCCTTTAATGATTAACTCAAGTTAAGAGCAAGTTAAGAGCAAGTGGTTCAACTAGATTGTTGCCGATTGCATGCTTTTATATGATGATTTCTTATAGTTAATCATTAACAATCGATATATTGTATAAAATCATGGTATAAAAATAGACAGCTCATTGTCAATTTACATGCTTATTAATGTGTTTGGCAGTCAATCCGAGTTTAAGTAGTTTGAGCTTCGATTAAAAGAGAAAAAGGATGTTTAACTTGTTTATAGACGTCCAAAGTACAATATCTTGAAAAAAAGGGAGGACTCTGCTTGCTGATATCGACCTACGCTTCACCTTGGCTGGAGTTCCTGCTCTGCCTGATCGTAATCGGTTATGCCGGCGTCAAACTATCAGTATTCGGCGATGTGATCGCCGACAAAACCGGCCTGGGTGGTAGCTGGGTGGGTTTGATAATGCTGGCTACTGTTACTTCGCTGCCTGAGCTGGTGACAGGCGTGATTTCCGTGAGCGTCGCTGGACTGCCGGATATCGCCGTTGGTAATGTCTTGGGTGCTTGTGTCATGAACCTTTTTATTTTTGTGCTACTGGATTTTTTGCATCGTGGCGAGTCTGTCTTTCAGAAATCGAGTCAGGGACACATCCTCTCGGCCAGCTTCGGCGTATTGATGATAAGTTTTGTTGGCTTCAGTCTCTTGCTATCCCACCATGGCTATCAGCTAAGTTTCGGATATGTAGGGCTTTACACATTTATAATAGTTATAATGTACGGTGTGATGGTACGCAGTGTCTTCTATTACGAAAAAAAACACATGGCAGCTTTTGCCGATCATGCGCCAGATCGGCGGCCAGACTTGAGTCTCTTCCAGTCTGTAGCACGCTTTGCAGCCGCTGCTATAGTAGTAGTGGTCGCGGCTACCGCACTCCCTTTCGTCGGTGAGCATATTGCGCAGGATATGGGCTGGCACCAGAGCTTTGTAGGAACGATATTCATCGCCTTCGCTACCACTATTCCAGAGATTGTGGTTTCCATCGCTGCTATGCGCATTGGCGCGTTGAATATGGCAGTGGCCAATTTATTGGGCAGCAACTTGTTTAATATATTCATTCTTGCAATCGACGATGTGTTTTATACTCGCGGCCCACTATTGGCGCATGTTTCACCCGTACATGGAGTCTCAGCATTTTCCGCAGTGATGATGATTAGTCTGGCCATTATCGGGCTTTTCTACCGGCCCAACGGTCGTGTTCTCTATACTGTCGGCTGGACGAGTCTCTGTATGTTCGCTGTCTACCTGTTCAACACCTATATTCTTTATCTGTATGAGCATTGATGCTGGGCAATGAAGCAGTATTCCTTCCGCCTGCGTTTAGTCAGGTATGTCCAGCAAGAGCTGCAGTCTACTGCTGAGGATCACGTGCGCCGCCCTCATCACTCCTTCGCAAGGTGGCAAACTTATTGATTCTAGTGATTTTCATTACTCGGATGACCAGGCCCAGTAAATGGGGTGGTTCTGAGTCATGCTGACACACCTCTACCTTAGAAGACAAATATGCTTACGATCAGGAAATACACCAGCAAACTCAGAATATCCTGGATGATCGTCGCAAGTGGACCACTTCCGTAGGCAGGATCAGTGCCTAATCGCTGCAGTAACCATGGCAGAACCATCCCGATCGTTGAGGCTATCGAAGACGCAATGATAAGTGATAGTGAGACAGCTATTGCTAAATTGAAATCAGCAAAAAATATCCATACGAAAGGAAAAATTAGTAAACCTAGTATGGCGCCAATAATCATCCCCGTGCGTGATTCCCCCCTCACCAGATGACGCAAATTGGCTTGAGACAGGGATAACCCGCGTACTGCAACAGCTTCACTTTGTGTTCCTATTGCATCAGCAATATACACCAGACCCGGTACGAAAAACGCGATCGCAACATTCCGGGTCAGCTCCGCTTCGAATGATGAAACCAGCAATGCTGACATCATCGAACCAAGCAAACCGATGATCAGCCATGGTAAACGGTGACGCACGCGTCGGAGTGGCGGCAATTCGAGAGCCTCACGTGCGACATCGGACTCGCGTCCGATACCAACCAAACGGTGTAAATCCTCGACGTGTTCACGCCGCAAGATATGCATCAACGCATCAGAAGGGACAGTGCCTAACAAAAAGTGATGATGGTCGACGACGGCCACAGCATTATGTCTATGATGCAAAGCGATCGATGCTACCCGTTCCTGATCAACTTCTGGATACACATATGGCGGATTTTTGTGCATGACATCCTCGAGATGTGCATTGGGTGCGGCAGCAAACAACTCGGAAACCGAAATAACGCCAACCAACTTGCCAGTCGGCTCGGTTACACATATCAGCTCAATATTTTCGTAAACTTGCTTAGATAAATTTGTACAGACAGTGGCAACGGTTTCGGTTGGAAGTGCGCGTGGTACGGATGCCACCAAATAGCGACCAGCTGTTTCAAAATGTTGGCGAAATATCGATAATTTATGCCGAGTAGATTCTGTTTTGCGCTTATTCATGATCATCCGGGATCCAAGTGAAATAAGATTTTATTTATGCTAAGAAAGTACATACAGGGGTAGTGATATGAGAATAGCTCAAACGCTTTGATCGGTATCATTCTGGCTTTGTTAAAGTTAAATTACCTACGGCAAAGACGGAGGCTTATTACTGTTAGGTCCTCAAGGGACAAAAATTGTTACTACCTAAAAGTGGCATCATATACCAGGCTTGAGCTGCTCATAGTGCTTATCCTCTTTCTCTTGGTGCCGGATATATCCTCTGACTCTCTCTTCATCTAATCCTACCGTGGGTACCAAATAACCACGTGCCCAAATATTTTCACCCGTGAAATTCCTCGATTTCCCCATAATCTTCCTTCTTTTTTGGAATAAATACGATATGGTACTTACAGTCCCATGTCGTATGGGGCAAACTCTGATAATCTCTCATTTGATTCTCCTAGCTCTTGATCAAGCTAAAAGAACCATGGTGACTGTATCACACGGTCAAACCTTTAATAATTCCCCGACATAGCAGGGGGATTACCTTCTCTTCATTCTTTACACCTCCATAATAATCCTCATATCACGAAGACTTGCTATCACGAAGACTTGCTCCGAATGTTGAGTTTTGAAACAGACTCGGAGAGGGAACTTCTGAGTAGATGGGTTAAGGCTGGTTAACATGCTGAGCACATAAGTGAGTCAGCGTACAGACCGTGTTCAGTTGCGTAGGTATTGTTATGTTTAAGCGTGTGGAGATGGTCGTTCACGTTTAACTCGTTAGGTTTAACGACCGCAAGATGATCGCAAAAACACTTTCTAAAGTCATTTAATAGGAGTTTACTATGAGTATTAATACACAAAGAGACGTAGTGCTATCTTCACAAACAGGCTGGTGGACAATTAATTGGGGCGCTGTTTTTGCAAGCTTGGTTTTCATTTATGCCTTAAGCTGGCTAATATTCACTCTGAGCTCGGCGATCGGCTTCAGTCTCATAGAAGTTCCAGACATCAAGCATATAGATACTGAATCAGAGGGATTAACCGTTAGTTTTGCACTGTATGCATGGTTCATTGTGACTGCCTTTATCACGTATTTTTTAGGCGGCATCCTTGCTGGTAAGCTTTCGGGTAATATTGATCACCGTGCGGCGACATTGCATGGCGTAGTGGTGTGGTCATGTACAATTATTATTACCGTTACATTGGCCTCTATGGGCGTTACTAACTTGTTGAGCTCTGCGGCTGGGGCAATAAAAACCACAGCTACAGCTGGTACGAATATAACGAAAGCAGTGGCATCCGATAGAGAAGGAGCCACATCACAATTACCTTCCTCTTTCCAGCCTTTGATCGCCTCAATTAAACAAGGGATTAGGAAAGGAGCTTCTCAAGATG
Organism: Nitrosomonas communis; assembly: GCF_001007935.1. NCBI lineage: Bacteria > Pseudomonadati > Pseudomonadota > Betaproteobacteria > Nitrosomonadales > Nitrosomonadaceae > Nitrosomonas > Nitrosomonas communis. Next base: position 3,380,371 of record NZ_CP011451.1, on the reverse strand, counting down.
AAAAAAAATTAGAGAAAGCTGCCGAACAAATTGATCCACAAGCTTTAGGTTTAATCGCGACCGCATTAATACGAGGTGATGAGCAGCAGGCGAAGGAAATTATTGCAAGTAATACCGATTTAGATGAAAAAGAAGTCGACGAACTGGTCAGCTCAGTAAAAACCAAAGCTGATAAAATTGGTAAAGATATTCAGAGGAAAGCTGATGAAGCCAGAGAGTATGCAGCTGGAATTCTCTGGTTAATGTTTATTAGTTATATTGTCGCCTTAATTGCAAGCATTCTTGGCGCCAGATATGGAGCTAAGAAATTGGCTTCTTCTGTTCATTCTATTCAGTAAGCCTAATCTTATACAAAATAAATATAGCCAAATCTCTGTAGCGTTCGCTGCGGAGATTTTCAATAAAGTATCCCCGCAGCAAGCTGCGGTGGATTAGAGTCTGTGCCTGGAATAGCCTCATCTGCTTGTCTTCATAAAATCACTTGTACAATCTTCCTCAAAAATACATTGACACTAACTGAATCAGAAAATGGACATGGTCCTTATCTGTCCCTATTTCTAAAAATTAACTCTCACAGTGATTCTCTTTCCAAAGACATATCTTCTTTCCCACTATCCCTTATGGCTGATCAGCACTATGAGTAGGCCGCTCGTCATGAAGCTCAGGGGCAACCATAAACGTATCTTGCTCGTGAAAGGGCGATTTTCAATCAATTTGAATAGCAAATGGCGCCCATAATACTACTGACGCACAGGGCAAGAATCATCCCAAATAAATTAATGCTGTCCAGTAATCAAGATTGAGTTGATTAATTTGAGATCGAGGTTGCGGTTTTCGATGCGGCTTGTGAACCCAAGCACGGTAACAAAAAAGGTATACAATTGAAAATCAATCGCCACATATAGCCTAACCAGTTAAGAATGATTCAGAATGTTTAGGATTTGAAGAACATATCGAGGTTTGGTTTTGTTGTTTACTCAGTGCCTTGGCCTGCTCCCATTTGTGTTCTATAAGACAATGAGAATACCTTTGCATCATTGCTAACTGGTTTTCCTATACCAGATACCTGCGGAGAGCGCTTCCTGATTGAGAAGATCCTGCAACAAAAATATATGCACAAGGAGCTCAAAAAAATTGGGTGGATTGGGGATAGAGTCATGAATCATCCATGCTCTTGCCAATGCTGCACATCCGATTGCTAAAGTGAGTGCAGCAAGATAGGGTGTGACCAGCCTAAGATAACGTCGTTTGATGAGATGAAATGGATCAGTGATAAGAGATATCCCTTCGTGGGTGCAAATTTTTTGGCCGACAAGAACCCTGCTGTGACAAAAAAGACTTGTACGGCAATTCGTCCATATTCGCTAAGCCAGTTAATCAGGCTGGGGATTAAGGGATAGGCATAATCCGACATTGGACCATACCATGCCAAATGATGAGATACAATCAGCAAACATGAAGTCGCCTTGAGCACATCAATAAGCGGTATTCTCGGTGAACCAGCTTGCATTGATGTTATCAGTCAGGAGAAAAAAATGATTTTGTCATTGAAATAATCGGCTATTATTTGTAACAAGAAGAAAAAAATATCTTACTTTTTTTAAGCTGGAATGTTAGTGCTATTTATTTCAAATCGTCTTTCAAGACTAGACCATATTAAGATTATTTATTCCTAAAAAGAATCAAAAATATTTTGATACTATGTCGCCTAAAAATTGATTCTAGTTCTTCATTTAAGGTAAACCATTCTGGCTACGCGACAAGAATTTGCAGATTTCTTGAGTGAGATTGAGTTACGTGCATATAAACAAGCGCTATTTGCAGTACTTGATGAGCATGTAGCATTAGATATTGTACAAGACTCAATGATGAAGCTCATCGAGAAATATGCGGATAAACCACTCGAAGAGCTGCCTCCTTTGTTTCAGCGTATTTTACAAAATACCATTCGTGATTATTACCGAAGGCAGAAATCCAGATCGATGTGGATCACACTATTCTCGGCTTTTAAATCCGACGATGATGAAAAAGGAAATGAAGATTATGATTTACTGGAAACATTACCGATAGCTGAAGACTCTTATGGAAATAACGATCCACATAAGGAACTGGAGCAGTCACAACTCTTAAATTTAGTCGAGAAAGGACTTAAAACATTACCTGCGCGTCAACGAGAAGCATTCCTGCTGCGTTATTGGGAAGGAATGGATGTGAGTGAAACCGCCAAGGTGATGGGCTGTTCGGAGGGAAGTGTAAAAACACATTGTTCTCGTGCAGTACATACACTTGCTACTCTACTGGAGAAAAAAGGGGTCAAATTATGAATGAAGAAGATAGAATGGGAAAAGAGGTCGCCAAACTATTGAATCTTGGTTTAGCTGATATTGATCAGAATACGCTTTATCGGTTGCAAATGGTACGCAGATCTGTTCTAGAGAATTATCAACCAAACGAGCAGATATTTCATGTCGGCAGAGGAATTTCTGCACATAGCGGATATGGCTGGTTTTTTGCTCGCGCCAACAAATTGGTTTTTTCATTAGTTATATTGCTTATTCTGATGGTAAGTCTTCATTTAAAATCAAATTACGATATTGATGAAAATGCTGCACTCGATACGATGCTACTTGCTGACGATTTACCCATTGATGTTTATCTTAGTGATGAGTTTGATTTATGGCTCGATTCCCCTCGATAGTGGTGTTGTATGTATGTATTACATTTTCTACGGGAACTTTAGCGCAATTAAAGCAGCCTTCATGGGCGGAGCTTCAGCCTTATCAGAAAATAATCTTGCATCCTCTTGAACAGGACTGGGATACGTTGGAACCAGACCAGAAAAAGAGATGGGTGAAGATGACTAAATATTATTTAGAGAAGACGCCACAGGAGCAACAGCGGATACAATCTCAGATGCGAAGCTGGAGTGCTTTGACTCCTGAGCAACGAACGCAGGCTCGGGAACGATATAAAAAAATAAAGCAATTACCAACTGACAAGCGCCAGGAAGTTAAGAAAAAATGGCGCAAACCCGAAGGGTTACTAGGAAATAACAGTAAATAGTCATTATTTACACCATTATTAAGCTCAAGTGATGACTACTTTGTCGGATGATGAGACATTAGGCCTTGATTGAGTTAAAAGGGCTCGTAGTCAGGTACTGTAACTATAAGCTTTGTCTGTTAAAAATATCTTATTCCATTTCAAAAATAAAAATGACGCGAAGGCAAACCACAGACAGTATCAATCATACGGCAAGGTGAAGCCAACAAAGTCAGTTTTGATTTAGAAATGGAATGACCTAAACCATTTTGCCTTTTCCTTCTTTTTGATGGTACTTAAGCAAATGCAGCAGAATTTTTATCCATTACATAATGACGCTACGCTTACGCTTCCTTCCGTCTGGGCTTCTCAAGTTGAGGCGCATTTGGCAAGGGAAGAAACCGTATTGGCTTGGCTAGAAGTTGATCTTGATATTCAATTACATTTTTCTTCCGGCTTCATCGTATTAACTAATCGACGACTGATAGCAAAAATGGCGGAAGAAGAAAATTGGCATGATTGGAATTATCAACCGGATTTGGTATTAATGTGCCGTGATTATGCCGGTGTAGGCAATCTTGAGCTATTTGATGCGCATGCACGGCTGGCTCATTGGTGCTATACATTGAGCAAGGGTGCTCGAGCGAGCCATCTTATCGCACAATTCACCCAACTTCTTAATGCCCAGTTAACCGGGGAAAATCAGATACAGCCCATAGCTGCTAAGTGTCCAAAATGTGGAGCAGCTTTAACCCATGATCAGGCAATTTGCCCGGTATGCGATCAGGGGGCTCATGTTGCTCCTTCTACATGGACTTTGTTTCGTCTATGGCGTTTTGCGCGACCTTATAAATGGCGCTTACTCACTGGCTTTCTGCTGATGCTGGGCAGTACGGCTGCTACATTGGTGCCTCCCTATCTGACCATGCCTTTGATGGATAACGTGCTGATTCCCTATCAGAATGGTAAGCCAATCGACGTGGATCTTGTCGTCATGTATCTTTCTGGTTTGCTGGGGGCAGCTTTTCTTGCTTGGATACTGGGCTGGTCGAGAACTTATCTGCTGGCGAAAGTATCCGAGCGGATAGGTGCAGATTTACGAACGACGACGTATGAGCATCTTCTTAAGCTTTCACATAGATATTTTGGCGGTAAGCGAACAGGTGATCTGATGGCACGTATCGGTGCGGAAACAGACCGTCTCAATCTCTTTCTTTCACTCCATTTGCTTGATTTTGCCACAGATGTGATCATGATGAGCATGACGGTCATTATTCTATTTTCGATTAACCCCTGGTTAGCACTCGTGACACTGTGTCCGCTGCCAATTATCGCCTGGTTAATTCATCTGGTTCGCGACAGATTGCGCACTGGTTTTGAGAAAGTCGATCGAGTTTGGGCAGAGGTCAATAATGTACTGGCAGACACCATTCCCGGCATTCGTGTGGTCAAAGCTTTTGCGCAAGAAAATAGGGAAGTAGCACGTTTTCGTGCAGCTAATCAGCATAATTTGGAAATAAATAATCGGGTCAACAAGATTTGGTCGTTGTTTACGCCTACCGTAACGCTATTAACTGAAATTGGCTTGTTGGTGGTATGGATTTTTGGTATCTGGCAAATATCGGAGAATCAGATTTCCGTCGGGGTGCTGACTGCTTTTCTAGCTTATATTGGTCGTTTTTACCTGAGACTGGACTCAATGAGTCGGATAGTTTCCGTAACGCAGAAGGCTGCTGCCGGAACCAAACGTATTTTTGATATTCTTGATCATGTTTCCAGTGTACCAGAACCCACCAAACCGGTTCATTTGCCTGTGATTAAAGGCCACATTGAATTGCGCAATGTCGGTTTCCGCTATGGAACTCGTAGTGTCACGCAAGATATCAGCCTGACAATTGAGCCCGGGGAGATGATTGGCTTGGTTGGGCATAGCGGCTCAGGTAAGAGTACCCTTATTAATCTAATCTGCCGTTTTTATGACGTGAGCGAAGGCGCCATTCTGATCGATGGGGTAGATATTCGTTCACTACCTGTAGCAGAATATCGCAAACATATTGGTCTGGTGCTACAGGAGCCATTTCTTTTCTTTGGCACGATTGCAGAAAATATTGCTTATGGTAAGCCCAGCGCAACGCGCAAAGAGATTATCGCTGCAGCTCGTGCTGCGTATGCGCATGAATTTATCCTGCGGTTACCTCATGGTTACGACTCTCTGGTAGGTGAACGTGGGCAAGCGCTTTCTGGGGGTGAGCGCCAGCGTATTTCGATAGCCCGTGCCTTGTTGATTGATCCACGTATCCTGATTCTCGATGAGGCAACCTCTTCTGTCGATAGTAAAACCGAGAAAGAGATTCAAGAAGCACTCAATAATCTGGTCCATGGTCGCACCACGATCGCCATTGCCCACCGTTTGTCTACTTTGCGTGAAGCCAATAGATTGGTGGTACTTGATGGGGGAAAAATCATCGAAATGGGTAATCATGCCGAATTGATGGACCGTCACGGATTTTACTATCACCTTTACCAATCTCAGGCGCGTAATGTTGATACGGAGTCTCCTTTGCTCAGGTTGGATACCGAAAGGGGTGCTAAGGGAGAACGGACATGAGTAAGCCTGATTATCAACTGAGTCGAAATGCCTTTGGACGGCTAGTTTTTCTGGATAAGGATCAGCAGCTACATGAAGGTATCGTGCCAGTACGAGCATTTCCAATTACAGCATCTGATGAGGGCATCGCGCTCGTCAATGCACATGGTCAAGAACTAGCCTGGATCGAATGTCTGGCTGAGTTACCCGAAGAATTTCGTATATTGCTCGAAACAGAGCTTGCTAATCGTGAGTTTATGCCAGAGATAAAGCATATTGATAAAGTATCCAGTTTTGTCACGCCGAGCACCTGGTGGGTTAAAACAGATCGAGGAGATACCACCTTCGTGCTCAAGGGTGAAGAAGATATTCGTCGTTTATCGCCTACTGCTTTGTTAATTGCTGATAGTAATGGGATAAATTTCCTGATTCGAAATCGTTTGCTGCTTGATCGCCACAGCGCCAGGTTGCTGGATCGTTTTCTTTAAATCTTGATAACTATGCATCCAAAATTCTTCAACGATTTTGGTTGATTCCATTTCAAAATAGTTACTTTCCTTGACGGACAGACTGATTGCCTACCGCGTCAAAGATTGCAATTTGGATGAAGAAAATCATTATTTATTTAAACCTAAAAACTGCTTTTAAGTTTAATGCCATAGCACAAGTTATTTTAGAGATATGATTGTTTGCTGTATGCAAAAGTCATATAATTTCTAATGCAACATTTGCTGTACATATTTATATGTACGAGTTGTTTTTCCACTTCCAAATCAAAAATGCGCGAAGGCGAGCCGTAGACAGTATAAAAATAATTCGACAAGGGAAGCCGACAAAGTCAGTTTTGATTTAGAAATGGAATTTTCTGTTTATCGATATTTTATGTCATAAAATATCATACTGAAGACTGAATCTACGTTTTTGTTCTTCTTTATAAACGCTTCTCTGTAACTGAATTCCTCTGTACCTACTTTCCTATTTATAGGAAAAAAACATAAATCTTTATATTGATGTAAACCCATTGGCACCCGCTGCGTTAATAGAAGTGTTACTCATTCCCAACTTCAAATTATGTCAAATAATTCCAATTTGGATAGCAGTAGTAAAAAAGATCTAAAAATTCTTGAAATCCGCCATTTAAATGGGCCCAATATCTGGACCTACTATCCGGTACTTGAAGCAATTGTCGATATTGGTGAACTTGAGGATTTTCCATCCGATACCATTCCTGGTTTTTATGAGCGCTTATCTTTGTGGCTGCCAACCCTGATTGAGCATCGCTGCAGCTATGAAGAACGTGGCGGCTTTTTGCGTCGTGTCAAAGAAGGTACATGGCCTTGCCATATTCTTGAGCATGTGACGCTCGAACTGCAAAACCTTGCAGGTATGCGCGGTGGATTTGGCAGGGCGCGCGAAACTTCGACCAGAGGCGTCTACAAAGTCGTTGTGAGTGCCTGGCATGCAGAGATTACACGGAAGGCTTTATTCTTGGCTCGGGAGCTCATTCTGGCAGCGATGGGATTTGATCCTCATCAGCAATCTTATGATGTGAAAGGGGCTATTGAGCATTTGCGCGACATGGTCGATTCGTTATGGCTTGGTCCTTCAACCGCTTGTATTGTAGATGCAGCGGTAGCCCGTAATATTCCAGCGATGCGATTACTTTCCAAAGGAAACCTCGTTCAATTGGGACATGGTGCGCACAGTCGGCATATTTGGACGGCTGAAACAGATCGGACATCTGCTATTGCTGAAAGCATTTCCCGTGACAAAGATCTGACCAAAACATTGCTCCGTTCCTGTGGCGTACCTGTTCCGGAAGGACGTATGGTGACCAGTCAAGAAGATGCATGGCAAGCGGCTATAGAGATAGGCTTGCCGGTAGTGGTCAAACCATGTGATGGTAATCATGGGCGAGGCGTGTTTATTGAGTTAAGCAGGCGTGAACAAATCGAATCCGCTTTTTCCATTGCATTAGAAGAAGGAACTGACGTACTGGTCGAACGCTACATTCCGGGGACTGAGCATCGTTTACTCATTGTCAGTGGGCAACTCGTAGCAGCGACGCGGGGTGACTCGGTATCGGTCATCGGTGATGGTGTCTCTACTATAATTGACTTAATTAAAAAGCAGATTAACTCGGATCCACGGCGAGGAACTTCTGAAGACCATCCTCTCAACATTATCCGTCTGGATAGTGCAGCCAGGATGGAGATTGCTCATCAAGGCTATACTCCTGATTCTGTTGTGCCAGTGGGAGTCAAAGTACTGATTCAACGCAATGGTAATCATGCTTTTGATGTAACGGATGACGTTCATCCAAGCATTGCCAAAATGGCATCCTTAGCAGCGCGTGTGGTGGGGCTGGATATTGCTGGTATCGATCTGGTAGTCAGTGATATCTCATGCCCACTGGAAGAACAAGGCGGTGCAATTGTTGAAGTAAATGCTGGTCCTAGCCTGCTCATGCATATCAAACCTGCTGTAGGGAAATCCCGACCCGTTGGTCAGGCGATTGTAGATCATCTTTTCCCGCATCAAGACCATGGTCGAGTTCCTATTGTTGGCATTACCGGCAGTTATGGTAAAACCACAGTTGCTCATCTGATTGCCCGATTACTTACGCTTTCAGGTAAGCGTACAGGGTTAGCATGCAGCAACGGACTTTATCTCGATCATAAGCAAATTGATAAAAGTGATTGTGCCAACTGGCACGCAGCTAATCGCACATTAATGAATCGTACTGTTGAAGCGGCAGTTTTTGAGAACGGCTTGGATACTATTCTGCAAGAAGGATTGGCTTACGATAGCTGTCAGGTAGGTGTCGTGACCAATGTTGAGCCGACTTTATATTATGGCCGGCATGGCATTGAAACCTCTAAACAAGTTTTTACTGTGCTGCGTACCCAGGTTGATGTCGTGTCACCGACCGCGGCTGCGATTGGCGATGTTCTGAAAGAGGTGGTCTTGCCGACAGGAGTGGCAGTTCTTAATGCAAAAGATCCTATGCTGATCGAAATGTCGGAATTATGCCATGGTGAAGTCATTTACTTCAGCTGTGATCCAGAGTTACCGGTTGTCAACTTACATCGCCAGCAAGGGACAGGTCCTACCCAGGGTAAACGAGCTGTCATTGTTCGTAATGGAAGAATTGTATTGGCTAATGGATCGGATGAGACGTCATTAATCAAACTGGCTGAGTTGCAGCCTGCTGTGGGTGATCGCGCAGTGAGAGAAATAGAGTATGTATTAGCTGCAGTAGGCGCTGCCTGGGCATTGGGTATTTCGCTTGGGCTTATTCGGCTGGGCATTGAAACATTCGGATTCGGCCAAGAAAAGAGTAAAACTGAATATCAGGATTTTCTAGAAAAACAAGAAATTTAAGGAAATTTACTATGAAAGTGATCCAAATCCGTGCATTGCGCGGTCCCAATCTGTGGAGTAAGCATACCTCTATTGAAGCAACAGTTGTTTTTAGCGAGAACGCATATACTATCGACAGAATCCCGGGTTTTGAAACCCGCTTGCGTGAACGCTTTCCTGAAATTGCACTGCTCCTGCCCGCCGATCGTTATAAAATAGCGACTGTGGCCCATGTTCTTGAATTTGCTGCACTTGGTTTGCAAGTACAAGCAGGTTGTCCAGTTACATTCAGTCAGACTACTCAGACATCAGAAGCCAATACTTTCCGGATTATTGTGGAATACAGTGAAGAAGCAGTGGGAAGACTTGCTTTTGAGCTGTCTTTAGAATTTTGTCACGCTGCAATAGAAAATTTACCCTTTGATTTATCCAAAGCGTTACTCCGCTTACACGCGCTTTATGAGGATATCCGTCTCGGACCAAGCACTGGCGCTATTGTGCGATCAGCTGTCGCGCGTGGTATTCCATACCGTCGCTTGACAAACGGAAGCTTGGTACAGTTTGGCTGGGGAAGCAAGCAGCGGCGTATTCAAGCTTCTGAAAGTGATTCAATCAGTGCGGTTGCCGAATCTATTGTGCAGGATAAGGAACTAACCAAAGCGCTCTTGCTTGCGGCGGGAATTCCTGTTCCTGTGGGGCGGCCAGTCATCGATGCTGAGGATGCATGGGCTGCTGCCTGCGAAATTGGTGCGCCAGTGGTGGTTAAACCACAGGATGGCAATCAGGGTAAAGGTGTAACCGCTAATCTCGTTGATCATGAACAGGTCAAAGCAGCTTATGTGAAAGCTACGGAAATTAGTGACAATGTGCTGGTTGAACGCTATGTGACCGGGCATGATTATCGTTTGCTGGTTGTGGGCAAAAAGCTGGTGGCTGCTGCGAGACGTGATCCTCCGCAAGTAGTAGGGGATGGCGTTCATAGCATTTATCAATTAGTGGAGCAAATCAATCGTGATCCACTGCGCAGTGAAGGTCACGCAAATCTACTGACTAAAATCCATCTGGATGAGATTTCACTGACGCACCTTGCTAGCCAAGGACTGGCAGCAGAATCTATTCCAGCTAAAGGCATGCGGGTTGTGTTGCGCAATAATGCCAATTTGTCCACAGGTGGTACGGCAACTGATGTCACGGACGATGTTCATCCTGAAATTGCAGCCAACGCGGTTGCTGCTGCACAAATGGTGGGACTAGATATTTGCGGAATTGATTTGATTTGCGAGAGCATCATGCGACCATTGGAGGAGCAAGGCGGTGCCATTATTGAAGTCAATGCAGCTCCTGGTTTGCGTATGCACTTGCAGCCTTTATATGGTAAGGGACGTCCAGTAGGAGCGGCAATTATCGATAATATGTTCGCGCAAGGTGATGATGCGCGTATTCCGGTTATTGCAGTAACAGGCACTAACGGCAAAACGACAACGGTGCGCTTGATAGCCAATATTTTGGAAAATAACCAGTTGCGTGTTGGTATGACGTGTACGGATGGAGTCTTCATCAATGGGCAAAGTATCGATACCGGGGACTGCAGTGGACCGAAAAGTGCCAGAAATGTTCTGTTCCATCCTGATGTCGATGCTGCCGTGCTAGAAACCGCGCGGGGGGGCATGTTACGTGAAGGGTTAGGTTTTGATTATTGCCAGGTGGCTGTCGTAACCAATATCGGCCGGGGTGATCATCTCGGCCTGGCTAATATCAATACCATCGATGAATTAGCAGCCGTTAAACGCCTTGTCGTAGAGAACGTCTTACCTGAGAAAGGTATCGCTGTGCTCAATGCAGATGATCCTCATATTGTCAAAATGGCTGCTCATTGCCCGGGTACTGTTATGTTCTTTTCTCGAGATAGCCATAATCCAGTGATATTATCGCAACGTGCACAACGTAAACGCGTCATTTATCTTGAGGATCATTTTATTGTTGCATCAGAAGCAGAAGTTGAGCAAAAGATACCTCTGAGTGAAATTCCCCTTACCAAGAATGGTCTCATCAGTTTTCAGGTTGAAAATGCTATGGCAGCGATTGCCGTCGGATGGGCACTGGGACTGGAATGGGCTGTTATTCGTGCCGGTTTAACTGATTTCATCAGTGATACGCAAACTGCTCCAGGGAGATTTAACCTTTTCAATTACCGGAATGCTACATTGATTGCAGATTATGGGCACAATCCAGATGCGATGGAAGCGCTGGCAAGTGCGATTGATAGTATACCCGCGAAAAGGCGGATGGTCGTCATCAGCGCTGCGGGTGACCGCCGTGACGAAGATATTCGGTTACAGACCCAGATTCTAGGAGAAGTGTTTGATGAAGTGGTGCTTTATCAAGACAAATGCCAACGTGGACGTGACGATGGTGAAGTACTAGGATTGTTACGAGCAGGGTTGGAGAATGCCAAGCGTGTGCGTAAAGTGAGCGAAATACATGGGGAGTTCAAAGCGATCGATACGGCGCTGACCAATCTGCAAGCAGGCGAACTTTGCCTCATCCTGGTTGATCAGGTGGAACAAGCACTTGGGCACATCCATGAGCGGATAGCTGACGCCTGCTAAAGTAAATGGTTAAATAATGGAATAATTTGCTTTCAAGCTGGCACTTATAGATTATTGCACCATTTTTTATGGAATTGCAATATTGTAGAATTGTTTTGTCCTTTAATTAATAGGATGCGGTGGGATTTAGTCCAAAACTAGAAGGGAACCGATATTTTTTGTTTCTCAGAACAAAATACAGCTTGTATTGTCGGATCATTTTAAAGTAAGAAGCAGCTATATAAAAATGAATGGCGATCTCTTGCTTGGATAGCAGAAGGACTATTATTCATTTATTTTAACGGGGGTTTGCTTTGATTAAGCAATCAATACAATCAATTACTGCGGTTTGCCTTTTAGTTGTGATATTTTATGCAAGCACAGCTATGGGTCATGGGAGAGTTGCGATGGCAGAAGATCCCTGTGCGCGTCATGTAGGGGGAAATATGGTGCACTTAAGTGCATACCAGCCACAATATGACCAAAAGGAGCAATACTGTACAGAGATTCCGATAGCAGGAGATACTTACTTTGTGGTGGATCTGGTCGATCAGCCGTTGCGGGGTATGCCTGTGAGTTTAAAAATTTTTCGTGGCGATGATAATGAGGGTGAGACCGTTGCCCAGGTAATGGCTGATTATCATCCTGATGGTGTGATCAGCGGAATAGGTAAGCTGGATAAAGGGCTCTATTCAGTAGTGGTGACAGCAGAAGGTATCCCGCCTTTGCAATACGCTTATCAACTTCGCGTGGATATGATCGATTATGGGAAGGTAGCCCGTGCCTGGGCAGGTCCTCTCATAGCAGTGCTATTCTTATCGTGGCTAATGTATCGACTGATACAATCAGGACGCTGGCGCCAATGGCTTGGTTCTCGTAATCAATAGATAAAGATAATCACGTCATAAACCAGATTAAAGGTACTTTAAGAGAGTTAATTGCCTCCGTTAACCGGAGGCTTTTTTATGTCGTCCCAAGTTGAGATCAAACACTCATTGCACGATTGATACCTGAATTGAGCTAGCTTCATCTTCTCAACATCCTAATGCCATGTTTGATTTTGACTTCGTTTACCAGCATCTGCCCCGATAGTGTATTAATAAATCTCGATATTGACCTTTGCCGGCACTGAATTGAGCACCACATCAATTTACAGTTGAAAATTTAGTTAATTCTTTTAATTTCATTTCCAAGTCAAAAATGACGCAAAAGTGAGCCGCAGACAGTATCAATAATACGGCAAGGTGAAGCCGACCAAGTGATTTTTGATTTAGAAATGAAATAATCATAAAATCCCGACATAGTGGATTGGTTGTGACTACCGCTCAGCCAATCCATGCCACCGACTGTGAGGTGGTTGACTCAATTTCAGTGAAACACCGATTGAAATATAGCATGTCCCCTATAAATTGATTATAATTTACAGATGACCTATCCGATATTATTTCGCCGTAAAGTATTATCCGTTCGTGAGAAGGAGAACCTCTCAATCGCGCAAGTGGCCAAGCGTTTTGGTGTAGGGGTCGCCAGCGTGATGCGTTGGATCAAAACTCCCGATCCCAAGACCACCCGCAACAAACCTGCCACCAGGATCAACATGGAAATGCTGGCGCAGGACATCAAGAATTATCCGGACGCGTATCAGTACGAGCGCGCCAAACGGTTGGGTGTCAGCAAGCAAGGCATTAATCATGCTTTAAAGCGTCTGAGTGTGACTTATAAAAAAAAGCCTGTGTCACCCCAAAGCCAGCGAAGAAGAGCGGCGTATCTTCCAGCAAAAAATTGAAGACTATGAGCGAGCAGGCCGCGTTATCGTCTACCTTGATGAAAGCGGCTTTGCGCACGACATGCCACGCACGCATGGCTATGCGCCAGTGGGTGAGCGCGTCCATAGCGTAAAAGACTGGCATGCACGAGGTCGAACCAATGTGATTGGCGCTCTCATCGGAAAGACGCTGCTGACCATAAGTCTGTTCATCGCCAATATCACCGCTGACATTTTCTATGCGTGGATAACGCAGGACCTGTTGCCTAAACTTTTGCCCGCTTGCGTGATTGTCATGGACAACGCAACCTTTCATAAACGGCAGGATATCCAAACCGCCATTGCCAATGCCGGGCATACACTTGAATACCTACCGCCTTATTCCCCTGACTTAAATGACATTGAACCCAAATGGGCTCAGGCCAAAGCCATCAGAAAAAAGGAAGGTTGTTCCATCGAGCAGCTCTTTGCCGCTTATGAAATTTAAATCATTTTATATGGGATCTGCTATATCAATTGTTGCTATCCTTGGGCCAGCTGAATCGGTGCTTTATCGTATGGCTGGTATCTTTTCGGCTGTGGATATTCTCTGGCAGAGTTTGATAAGAACTGAGACTGAGCCACAGCAGAAGCTATTTCACGCGCAGGTGGTGGTGCCTTTATAAGAACCTTTTATATATGGTAACGGCAACCGTTACACCTGATGCATCACTTAGTAATGATCCCAAGCCAAATATTCAGTATTGCCTAAGTTGTGGCCTAGCTCAGATGAAATATTCAAAATGCTATTCTGAGATCATGGACTGGATTGGAATCCAGTATCGCCATGGTGTAATGATCAATGTACTTTACCGGGTCAACTTTTGTTGAGCCAATAAGTCAATGGTCCCGCATCAAGCTGACTCCCTTTGACGCCGGGGTGTGGGTAGGCTATGGCTGTTAAAAAGATCAGGCACAAGATGAACTGTTAGCTGGATCGCATTCTGAATGAGAAGACATTCACGGAGTGCCCACATCCGTAGTTATAATGATGGTAACTGGAGACTTTTATCCCAAAAATCAGGAGGTCATAATGAATAACTATATTATGTGGTTTGACCAGTTGAGTAAGGATGATCTTGGCATTGTGGGTGGTAAGAATGCCTCATTAGGCGAGATGATCAGCCACCTTAGCAAAGCAGGGGTCAATGTCCCGAATGGTTTTGCCACCACCACGCACGCCTATCGTGATTTTCTGGCAAGTAATGGCCTCACTGAGCGCATTAAGCAATTACTGGATAAACTGGATGTCAGTGATATCAACGCGCTGACCACTACAGGCAAAACGATTCGTAATTGGTTACTGGCTGCCACATTGCCCGATGCTTTGCTGCAAGCAATAACTCAGGCCTATCAGCAATTGGTGGCTGATAGCGATGATGCTATTTCCTTTGCCGTACGTTCGTCAGCAACGGCTGAAGATTTGGCTGATGCCTCATTTGCAGGGCAACAGGAAACTTTGTTGAATGTGCATGGCCTCGATCAAATTTTTGCGGCGATCAAAATTGTGTTTGCATCGTTATATAACGATCGCGCTATCGCTTATCGCGTTCACCATAAATTTCAGCATGATAAGGTACATCTGTCCGCAGGAATTCAGAAAATGGTGCGTAGCGACCTGGGCGCGAGTGGTGTGATATTTACACTGGACACCGAATCAGGGTTTCGGGATGTGATTTTCCTCACGGCAACTTATGGTTTAGGAGAAACCATTGTGCAGGGAAAGGTCAATCCGGATGAATTTTATGTTTATAAGCGAGGGTTGGAGGCAGGCCGTGCGTCCGTTCTTTCGCGACGTTTAGGGGCTAAGGCCATTGAAATGATTTATGATGAAAAAGGTGAGCAGGGCGCATCCACGCTGATACGTGATGTTGAAGTCAAGCGCCGCCAGCTTTTCTGCTTGTCTGATGCGCAAGTGGAAGCACTGGCACAGCAGGCGTTACTCATTGAGAAGCATTATGGCCGTCCAATGGATATTGAATGGGCGCTGGATGGACTCGATAAGCAGCTTTATATTGTCCAGGCTCGCCCAGAAACGGTTGAAAGCCGAAAGAGCCTCACAGTAGAGCATTTCAAATTAAGTGAGCAAGGAAAGGTATTGACTGAAGGCCGCGCCATCGGGCAAAAAATAGGACAGGGGGTGGCGCGTCTGATCATGCATACTGACCAGATGCAACACCTTCAAACAGGAGAGGTGCTGGTTACCGATATGACTGATCCGGATTGGGAACCAATCATGAAACGGGCAGCCGCTATTGTTACCAATCGTGGAGGGCGCACGTGTCACGCTGCGATTGTGGCACGCGAACTAGGGATTCCGGCAGTGGTGGGTTGTGGCGATGCTACGACACAAATCAAGGATGGAGTGGAAACCACTATTTCCTGCTCTGAAGGAGATACCGGTTATGTTTATGAAGGATTACTCAAGTTTGAGCACACGACTGCCGATATCGGCAAACTGCCCGATCTACCCGTTAAAATCATGATGAATGTCGGTAACCCATCCCATGCATTTTCCTTTTCCCGTTTGCCCAATCAAGGGGTTGGGTTGGCGCGACTGGAATTTATCATTAATAATATGATCGGCATCCATCCGAAAGCATTGCTGGAGTTTGAGCAATTACCGCAGGAATTGAAAGATGAGATTGGGCAACGTATAACCGGTTATGCTGATCCCGTCAGCTTTTATGTGGATAAACTGGTGGAAGGGGTTGCTACTTTGGCCGCAGCCTTTCATCCCCACCCTGTGATCGTGCGCACGTCCGACTTTAAATCCAATGAGTACGCCAATCTGCTCGGTGGGGAACGTTATGAACCATGCGAAGAGAATCCCATGATTGGTTTTCGTGGAGCATCACGCTACCTGGCAAACGCGTTTCGTGATTGTTTTGAGCTGGAATGCCGGGCGCTGCGTAAGATACGCGATGAGATGGGGCTGACTAATGTTGAGGTCATGATCCCGTTTTGCCGTACTGTGGAAGAAGCCCGGCAAGTTACGGAACTGCTTGCCTCGCACGGGCTGGCGCGTGGCCAGAATGGTTTACGTTTGATTATGATGTGTGAGATTCCTTCCAACGCGGTGCTGGCAGAAGAGTTTTTGCAATATTTTGACGGCTTTTCCATTGGTTCAAATGATATGACTCAGTTGGCGCTGGGCATCGATCGTGATTCCAGTCTGGTATCCCACTTATTCGATGAGCGCAACGCGGCCGTTAAAAAGATTCTGAAGATGGCGATCGACGCTTGTCGCGAACAAGGTAAATATATCGGTATCTGTGGTCAGGCGCCGTCTGATTATCCTGATTTTGCAGTTTGGCTGGTTGAGCAGGGGATTGGGAGTTTATCGCTGAATCCCGATACCGTTGTGGATACCTGGCTGCATCTCGCCAAGTTGAACAAATAGTGAACAAACAGAAGCGTACTGTCTTCTATTTGTCGGATCGTACCGGCATCACTGCGGAAACGCTTGGGCACAGCTTATTGACCCAGTTTGACGGGATTGAATGGAAAAAAATCAACGTTCCCTTTCTGGATAATATGGCAAAAGCCCGGACTTTGGTGGAACGAATTAATCGTGCTGCCGAATCTGATGGCCATCGACCATTAGTTTTTAGTACCTTGCTTAGAGAGGATATCCTGGAAGTGATCCAACAGGCAAACTGCCGAGTGTATGATTTTTTTGAAACATTTATTAGCTCAATCGAGCAAGAACTTCAGCAACTCTCTGCCCGAATGGTTGGACGCGCTCATGGTCTTCAGCAATCTCTGTCCTATTTCAAGCGGATTTCAGCGCTCAATTACGCGTTGGCGCACGATGATGGCGTTAATCCAAAAAATTTTACCGAAGCAGACATTATTCTGGTGGGTGTTTCCCGCACCGGTAAAACCCCTACCTGTCTTTATCTAGCATTACAATACGGTATTGTTGCCGCAAATTATCCGTTCACGCAGGAAGATATGTCTGCTAACCAACTTCCCAAAGTACTTGAATCTGTCAGAAACAAGCTCTTTGGCTTGACACTCAACGTGGCACAATTGCATTTTATTCGCCAAGAACGTCGCCCTCAAAGTCAGTATGCATCGCTCGCCCAGTGTCAACTTGAAATTAAATGACAGGAATCCTTGTTTCAACTATTTCATATTCCCTACCTGGATACAACGCACATTTCTATTGAAGAAATTAGCACCAATATCCTTGAGCGCAGTGGTTTGAAAAGACAGCTGTATGGTTAGAACGAGCGTTTTCTTAACCTTCTCGTTGGGTAAAATTAGGTTCGTCACCATTTGTGTGCTTGCCAACCCGAAACTCTCGCAGGGCACGTGCGCAGGCTAGCGTGTATAGTAGCAAGCAAGCCGCTATTCCTTTATTTCCTGCCTCTTTCGCCTGCGTGGCTAACCTCAACCACAATTCCGGCGGCTCTGGCGGTGGATCGGGAATTTGCTTGAAAGAGTCAGTAAAGCCTGAATCATCCATTTTAGCAAAGGCAGTTAGGTACTTGTTGCTCCAATCTTTCCACTCCGTGTCATTCGATACTGCTGCACTCGAAATCTCCGCATGCAAGGCTGCTGTCCATTCGGTTTCGGCAAATCCTTGTGCGTTATTTCGTAATTTTTCCTTAATTGGTCTCAATTGAGCGATCACAAAAGGCGGGATGTGATTACGAAGAAGCATCGCGAAATTTTGGGCGGATGCATCATTATGTATTTGCTTCCCACCTGGTTTTATATTCCTGTATTTCTTCCGATTCATAGCAAACTCTACTCGGTAATGTTCAACACGCTCTAGCAACAAGTTGAAAAGGGATTAGTCATTGTATAGCATATCCCCAATAAATTGATTGTAATTTATGGATGACTTATCCGATATCATTTCGCCGTAAAGTATGATCTGTTCGCAAGAAGGAGAACCTTTCAATTGCGCAAGTGGCGCAGCGTTTTTGTGTAGGGGTAGCCAGCGTGATGCGCTGGATCAAAACTCCGGATCCCAGGACAACTCGTAACAAGCCTGCAACCAAGATCGACATGGAGATGTTGGCGCAAGACGTCAAGAATTATCCAGACGCGTATCAGTACGAGCGCGCCAAACGGTTTGGCGTCAGTACTCAAGGCATCAATCACGCTTTAAAGCGTCTGGATGTGACTTATAAAAAAAAGCCTGCGTCATCCAAAGGCCAGCGAAGAAGAGCGGCGTATCTTCCAGAAAAAAATTGAAGGCTATGAGCGCGAAGGTCGCGTCATCGTTTACCTTGATGAAAGCGGCTTTGCGCATGACATGCCGTGTACGCATGGCTATGCGCCTGTGGGTGAACGCTGTCATGGTGTAAAAGACTGGCATGCAACAGGTGGCACCAATGTGATCGGCGCTCTGATCAAAGGAGCGCTCCTGACCATGGACCTGTTTACCACTAATATCAACGCTGACATCTTCTATGCGTAGGTGACGCAGAACCTTATGCCCAAGCTCCTGTCCGCTTGCGTGATTGTCATGGACAACGCGACCTTCCACAAACGGCAGGATATCAAAATCACCATTGCCAATGCCGGGCATACGCTTGAATATCTCCCCCGTTTTATTCACAAGAGCAAGAACTCAATCACTTTCCTATTATTTATCCTTTAGCAATAAAAATGAAAAGATTGCAATCGCATCTCAAGCAGATAAATACATAATAAGGGAACTGTCAGAAAATGATATTGTCCCATAATTTGTACATGTATTTTTGGAGGAGCTTGCTTCACACAAAACGATACTGTATTAATTCCAAAATACCTGTTGGCAGTTAAATTGACAGCCATAAGATAATTAAAAATTATCTCGGTACTCACAAAATTAATATCCCTTTCATCAGTGTTAACACAAGTTAGGTTGCGGTATTCATGAAACCTCCTTGAGGGAAAATGTCACTAACAGTTTAAAGGTATGATTGGGCATTATCTGTACGGTATCACACATTATCCTGAAAACTTTTTAGGATAATTCTACTGACGGTGATTGAGTTGAATTGTCAGCACCCGTTACGCTTGGCAGAGACTTGATAGCCTATTGACAACTTGAAGATCAGAATGCTCTGCGTTACAGGACAGAGCTGAGTTTAATTCATAATCAAGGCCCTTAGTTTTCTACTAATTTAATAAGTTTATTAGAGCTATAGCACCTTACTTTATTGGGAGGAGTAGAAATTATGATTAACATACCAAGCCCCCGACAAAACCAACTGCTCAATGCTTTACCCTCAACCGAATATGAACGTCTTCTACCTCATCTAGAGCTGGCCCAGATGAGCTGTGGTGATATTCTTTATGAACCAGGAGAAAAGTTGCATTTCGTCTATTTCCCTACGGATTGCATCGTATCGCAGCTTCACGCCATGAAAGACGGAGGGTCTTCAGAAACCGCCATTATCGGCAATGAGGGTGCAATCGGGATTACGTTATTCATGGGCGGCGGAACCATGACTAATCGAGCTTTAGTGCAGAGTGCGGGTTACGCCTATCGGATACGGCAACCTTTGTTTATGCAGGAATTTAACCGCCATGATGCGCTACTTCATTTATTGTTGCGCTACACCCAGGCACTCATTGCTCAAATGGCTCAAACTGCAGTTTGTAATCGGCATCATTCGGTAGGCCAGCAACTTTGCCGGAGGCTGCTGCTCAGCATTGACCGGCTTCATTCAAACGAGTTAACCATGACTCAGGAATTGATTGCCAATATGCTAGGTGTACGCCGTGAAGGGATTACAGAGGCTGCTGGAAAATTGCAGCAAGCAGGATTGATTAATTACAACCGTGGGCACATTAAGGTACTGGATCGATCGGGGCTGGAAGCACGAGTCTGTGAATGTTACCATGTAGTCAAGGATGAATTCGATCGCCTCCTGCCCTTGAGTAACCATGACTCAGGAAATGATTGCCTATATGCTGGGTTCGCCTATATGCCGGGTAGGCGTAGTGAAGGTATTACAGAGACTGCTGGAAAATTGTAGTGAGCCGGATTGATTGATTACAGCCGCGGGCACATCAAAGTATTGGATCGCTCGGGGCTGGAAGCGTAAATCTGTGAATGTTGCCATGTAATCAAGAATAAATTCGATCGCCTCCTGCCCCTGAATATGTTCTGGATTTTAATATGAGAGAGGTATTTAATCTTTAAATTTCTCTTTCACTTTGGCGGCGCCCTCTCGCACAGCATTCCTTAATGAATCCCAAGCATTTTCTATACCTTCCTTAAGCTCCTCCCAAGCGTCCTCACCTGCTCCTCCGAGCTCTTTCAGCTTGGCTTTCGCATTATCAATATGTTGTTCAAGTTCTTGAGTGCGTTGATCATATTGCATACGGATCTGGGCATCGGCTGCAGAACTCTTCGCTTCGGCTTTCAAGTCCTTCAATTTAGCTTCTGCTTGTTCTATCTCGGCTTCTAGCTTTTGTTTGTATGCATCTAGCTCGCTCATAATGTCTCTCCTTTATCATATAAAGTTAGGATTGATTCTTTAAGCTTCACGATCACTTCACTACAATTAATAACACAACAACTCCTGCTATGACTGCCCATACTGGTCCGATGAAGTAGCAGACCTAACAGGACAGGAGGCTGCCAATAATGGCGCTAACGATTTCAATATTAATGTTACTCAACAGGCCAATTAAACTTCTCTTTCACTAGAGCAGCCATTTTTAATATATTCCAAGCAATTTCTATCCTGTGTTTAAGGTTCCCCAAGCATACCCATGAGCGATACCTTCGAACGCATATCTAGCATTTCAATTTTGGTGACAAAGCTAAAAACTGTCTGTGCGGTGCCGCACATAATGGAAAATATACTGTGCTTTCAATATTTTAAAGAGAGAGCCTGCCTAGCAGCTCGTGTGGCTCGTGTAGGGCGTAATAGCGAAGCGTATTGCGCCGAATGTTAAACCTTTCATGACGGCACAATACGGTTCGCCTATTGCACCCTACGGTGCTGTCAGTCGGGTTGTTAAAAAAAAATAGAAAAAAGTTAGATATCTCATCGCAAGATTGGCCCTTATGTGCGTGCTTATGTGTCTTTTGCCAAGGAGCATTATCGGCCTCATTTGCAACCTACAGTTAGATTTGTTCTGTGGAAAGGGGCTGTCTATGTAGATTTGCAAGAGTCTTGCCGAACGAAGGATTGAATTTGCAGGCATCTTCAAAAGAAACTGCTGGTATCCACGCTATCATCAAGTGACTTCTACCAAATACATCTTCAATTTTCACTTTTACTTTAACTTGGCCATTTTGAATACTTGGGAAACAGCCACCCCAACTATCAGCTTGCTCGAAATACACAACACCACTCGTCGCGCTGCCAACTTCGAGGTATGTCTTATTCTCTACTGGAGAAAGATTGTTTCTCTGTATCAGAAACGGATAAACCTTGATACTTTTACCAATGCGAACTTGGAAGTCCTCCAAGGCAATGGCCTGATCTGTTAGCCAGAACCAGCCTAGCGTGTTTCGCATCCATAGGCTACTGAAAGGCCGTAGATGCCAGTGATAACCTACTGAAATTCTCTCGATCCTAGACGCTGATGAGCTAACATTCGCAATAGATAGATAAAGAACTATTCCCGTTCGGTGCACTTCATAGTCTCTGTGGCTCTTTCCTGTGAGATAAGTACAACAGTAAGTCGGCCCGTCAATCAGATTGATTTTAAATTTCGGTTTCCGGCGCAAAGCCGAAAATATTCCACTAACCCACCCTAGAAGAAGGGTAAAGACGAATATCAGTAAGCCAAGAACACCTTGATTATTATTTAACCAATCCGCAGCTGACTGATACGTGACAAATATATCCATAGGCTCCAATAAATAGCGTTCATCCGACAACTTCTCAAGCTCGCACTTATCCACAAGCCTTATTTGGTGGTAGATAAAGACTCTTTGTTAGATAGCATAGCGTTACGATCTGCTAACTGAGTATTCTTATGATGTATTGATAACATAAGAACAGTGTAGTGAAAGCGAGAATCTGTTTTGCCAGCTTACTAACGACGACTTCTGGTTTTTGGCAATGGTTTGTTCGAGGAACGATATGCCCAAAACAGCATTCCGATACCTGCAGCGATCATCGGCAGTGACAGCCATTGCCCCATGCTAACACCCCAGGTTAATATCCCCATGAAGCCATCATCAGGTTCGCGGAAAAATTCTGCAAACGAGCGGAATACACCATACCCAATCAAAAACATACCGGAGACAGCCCCTACTGGTCGTGGTTTGCTGGAATAAATCCACAGCAAAATGAACAGCGCAATCCCTTCCAAAGCAAATTCATACAGTTGAGAAGGATGACGCGGCAGATTGTCGACATGGGGGAAAATTATGCCCCAGGGAACGTCTGTGGGGCGTCCCCATAATTCACCATTGATAAAGTTGCCGATGCGGCCTGCTCCCAACCCAAGCGGCACCAGCGGTGCAATAAAATCAGTTACTGCCAGCCAAGGTAATTTGTGCTTATGTGCTAGCAGCGCCATCGCCAAGATGACACCGATAAAGCCGCCATGGAATGACATGCCGCCTTGCCAGATTGCAAATATTTCCAAGGGATGCTGTAAGTAATAACTGAATTGGTAAAACAGAATGTGTCCGAGCCTCCCTCCCAGAATGACTCCCAACACGCCATAGAAGAGCGCATCATCGAGTAGGGTAGGGGTAATAACTGATTGTGGATTGTGTTTGATTCGATAACGGCCCAGCACAATAAAGAGAAAGAAACCTATCAGATACATTAGGCCGTACCAGTGGATGGAAAGCGGACCAACGGAGATTGCGACCGGATTGAACTGAGGATGGATAAGCATAGGTTACAAGCTGATTTACGGTAAAATATGTATTATACGGTAACTAAGCCTGCCGCAGCAGTGTGCAACTGCTTAATCAATTAGATCGCATTTTTGGTTTTTCAGGAGAAATCATGCCAGACAATAAACGCAGTCAAGCCATCACTCAAGGAGCAAAACGTTCACCCAACCGCGCCATGTTGCGGGCAGTGGGTTTTGCCGATGGCGACTTTGATAAACCCATCGTTGGTGTTGCCAATGGATTTTCGACGATTACGCCCTGCAATATGGGGCTCAATGAATTGTCTCTCAGCGCTGAGCGTGCCTTGAGAAAGGCCGGGGCAATGCCGCAAATGTTTGGCACGATTACGATTTCCGATGGTATTTCCATGGGAACCGAAGGCATGAAATATTCACTGGTATCACGCGAAGTGATCGCTGATTCCATTGAAACGGCGGTACAGGGTGAAAGCATGGATGGCGTGATTGCGATCGGGGGTTGCGACAAGAACATGCCGGGCGCCTTGATTGCGCTGGCGCGAATGAATGTGCCCGCTATTTTTGTTTATGGCGGCACCATCAAACCGGGCCATTACCAAGGGCGCGATCTGACCATCGTGAGCGCGTTCGAAGCCGTGGGGCAGTATACTGCCCATAAAATCGATGAGAAGGAATTACTGGAAGTAGAGCGGCATGCCTGTCCCGGCGCGGGTGCCTGTGGTGGCATGTATACCGCCAATACCATGTCGTCGGCCATCGAAGTCATGGGAATGAGCTTGCCTTATTCATCCACTATGGCGGCGGAAGATGAGGAAAAACTAATCAGTGCCGCACGTTCTGCAGAAGTTTTGGTCAACGCCATCAAAAAGCAGATTTGTCCACGCGATCTGATTACACGTAAATCTATGGAAAATGCGATTTCGGTGGTGATGGCAGTAGGTGGATCAACTAATGCGGTACTTCATCTGTTGGCGATAGCGCATGCTGCTGATGTAGACCTGAGTATTGATGATTTCGAAACAATACGCGCAAGAGTGCCCGTATTGTGTGATTTGAAACCCTCTGGACGCTATGTAACCACAGATTTACATCATGCCGGAGGCATTCCTCAAGTCATGAAGATGTTATTGGTGCATGGGCTGTTGCATGGTGACTGCATGACGATCAGTGGTGAAACGATAGCAGAAATATTACGTGATGTGCCGGAGAAACCACGCACGGATCAGGATATCATCAGGCAATGGGAAAATCCTATGTATGCACAAGGTCATCTGGCGATCCTTAAAGGCAATCTGTCACCGGAAGGATCAGTCGCCAAAATTACCGGCGTAAAAAATCCAAAAATTACGGGACCTGCGCGTGTATTCGAGTCTGAGGAAGCGTGCATGAATGCCATCCTTGCCCAGGAAATTCGGCCAGGAGATGTCGTGGTAATCCGCTATGAAGGTCCAAAAGGTGGGCCGGGTATGCGGGAAATGTTATCGCCCACGTCAGCGCTGATCGGGGAAGGGTTAGGGGATTCGGTTGGGCTGATCACTGATGGAAGATTCTCCGGCGGAACCTATGGCATGGTGGTGGGCCATGTGGCACCGGAAGCCTTTGTGGGGGGAACCATTGCGTTGGTGCGGGAGGGAGATTCAATTACGATTGATGCGAACCAGCGTTTGTTGCAACTTAATGTTTCTGAAGATGAGCTCGCACGACGCCGTGCAGCATGGCAACCGCGTGAGCCGCGTTATCAACGCGGTGTGCTGGCAAAATATGCCAAACTGGTATCGACTGCCAGCCGCGGAGCAATTACCGATTAGCGGAATGACGCAGATAGTGCGGAAACGCAGTTTTCGCCAAAAATTGCAAGAAACTCCAAACGCAAGATGGACGGAACATAGTGACGAGAGAAGGAACGAAGTAAGTTTCGATCAATCAAATTTTCAGCGGAGTGACCTATTAAATAGATAAAAATAGGTAAGGCGAGTCCCGCCCAATACCGCGATTGGAGTGCGTAATAAATTTATTTATAGCTTCTCCACCAGGATTGGTATGACTCATCCTAAGAATGCATGATTGAATCATTTATTGACCAATGCTATGTCCAACCATCTGGCAGGTGAAACCAGCCCTTATCTGTTGCAACATGCGGATAATCCGGTAGATTGGTACCCATGGGGAGAGACAGCGCTCGCACTGGCGCGTACTCAAGATAAGCCCATTTTACTTTCTATCGGTTATTCCGCCTGCCATTGGTGCCATGTGATGGCCCGCGAATCATTCGAGGATCACGAAGTCGCTGCAGCGATGAATAAATACTTTATTAATATTAAAGTAGATCGTGAGGAGCGTCCTGACCTCGACCAAATATATCAGACGGCGCATTACATCCTTAACCATCGCCATGGTGGCTGGCCATTGACGATATTTCTTACGCCAGAACAGAAGCCCTTTTTTGGAGGTACTTATTTTCCTAAAGAGCCTCGTTATAACCTGCCTGGTTTTCTTGAGTTACTGCCAAAAATTGCTGAGCTATATCGTACGCGCAGAGAAGATATTGAACAGCAAAATAGCGCGCTACTGGCAATGCTTGCTGAGACTTTACCTGCAACAACTACCGATATTTCTGCATCTTCCTGCCATCTTATCGAGCAGGCAAGTGCCCAGCTGCTAGAAAACTTTGATCAAGCGCATGGGGGCTTTGGTGCTGCGCCAAAATTTTTTCATCCTGCAGAGTTGAAATTCTGCCTGCAGTGGTATTTTTCTGAAGAGGATAAGCAAGCCTGGCATATCGCAGCTTATACTTTGGAGAAAATGGCTAATGGGGGTGTTTACGATCAATTAGGAGGAGGGTTTTTTCGTTATAGTACCGATCAGTACTGGCGTATTCCCCATTTTGAAAAGATGCTGTATGACAATGGACTCCTGTTACAGCTCTATGCCGACGCCTGGCTTGCAACCCATTATTCCCTGTTTAAACGGATTGCCCATGAGACAGTTGGCTGGTTAATGCGTGAGATGCAATCCGGGCCCAAGGAAGAAGGCTATTTTGCGAGCTTAGATGCAGATTCGGAACATGAAGAAGGAAAATTTTACGTCTGGGATAAAGATGAAATCGAGCTTGTCTTGACAGCTGATGAGTATGCTGTCATCGCCCCTTACTTTGGTCTTTCACGCCCTCCCAATTTTGAAAATAAATATTGGCATCTCGAAATCATGCAAGCCATTGCAGCTATAGCCAGCGATAGGGGAATAAGTCAAGAGGAAGTGCAACAATGGATTGAAACGGCGCGGCGCAAACTTTTCAGTAAACGGGAGCAACGTGTTCACCCTGGTCGTGATGAAAAAATTCTGACTAGCTGGAATGGTTTGATGATCAAGGGCATGGCGCGAGCAGGCAGGATTTTTGAGGAGAGCGAATGGATAAAATCCGCCATGTTGGCGGTAGATTTTATCGGCACCACCCTCTGGAAAAATAATCGGCTACTCGCCACCTTCAAGGATGGCAAGGCGCGCCACAATGCTTATCTCGATGATTACGCCTTTTTGCTAGATGGTCTGCTGGAGCTCATGCAAGCCGAATTTCGTCAGTCTGATCTGGAGTTGGCTAGAGCATTGGCAGAGGTATTACTGGATCAGTTCGAAGATAAGCAGTTAGGTGGATTCTTTTTTACGAGTCGCGATCATGAAAAGCTCATTCATCGACCCAAAGCAGGTCAGGACAATGCCATTCCATCTGGCAATGGTGTGGCAGCGATATCGCTTCAACGACTTGGTTATTTGCTCGGGGAATATCGTTATTTGCAATCAGCTGAACATACACTTAAATTGTTTTATCCTGAAATACAGCGACATCCTAGTGCTTACTGTAGTTTATTGCTTGCATTGAAAGAATGGCTGACACCACCACAAATTGTTATCTTGCGTGGAAAAGGCGCTCTCCTCAGTGAGTGGCATCGCGCACTGACATTGCATGCGCCAGCTGCCATTGTGCTGGCATTACCGATAGAGCTGGCTGGATTACCGCAAAGTTTGAACAAAGCCTTGCCTGTAGATCAAAGTGTCAATGCCTGGGTTTGTCAAGGTGAGACATGCTTGCCCGAAATCAAAAACTTACAGGAATTGCTGCAAGCCTGCAAAGTTAAGGGTAGAATGATATTCCCTTTATAATTCAAATAAGGAAAAAATAAGATGAGAAAAGTGTTGTTAGGTGTAATGGCAGCATCTGCTGCATTATGGATTGGCAGTGCACAAGCAGATGCTGAATTAGCAAAAAGCAGTGGTTGCCTAAACTGCCATAATGTTGATACTAAATTGGTTGGCCCGTCACTTAAAGATGTTGCTGCGAAATATGCAGGTCAAGCTGATGCAGCTGATTACTTGGCAGGAAAAATTAAAAATGGTAGTAATGGAGTATGGGGGACCATTCCAATGCCACCTAACGCCAATGTAAGCGATGAAAACGCTAAAAAGCTAGCAGAATTCATTTTGACGCTTAAGTAATACGAATCTTGGAGGGAAGGTCGATGCGCGTTCAAGGCACATCGACCTATTATTTTTCTGCCTTGATAAAACGTTTCTTCTCATCCTGGGGGTTTAAGATTAGTTAACTTCTTTCGAGAATTTACTGGATACTTTCTGGTGTTGCCTTGATCCTACTACGCTTAATTGTCAAAAATCTGATATAGGTTATTAATATCGATCGACTATGTTTTCTTATATGCTCTAGGACAGAAAGCCGCTGCGATAACTTTGCGGGATAAATTGTAACAAAGCGGACAGCGGCGCGATCCGAGCATAAATGAAATTTTACCAGCTCCTGAGTTTTATCCTGCGGAAGAATATCACCAGCGTTATTTAAAAAACATGGGGTGCATTAAAATAGTTTTAATGGAAATTATTTTGTCAAAATGTAGGAGAAATTCAATATAATTATGATATGAGTAGCTTATTTATCATCAGTGCTCCTTCAGGGGCTGGTAAGACCAGCTTGATTAAAGCATTACTTCAGACTCGTATGGGTTTGAGCCTATCGATTTCTCACACCACTCGCCAACCCCGTCCTAATGAGATAAATGGGCAAGATTACTTTTTTATTGATCGGGATATTTTTAATCAAATGTTGGAGCGAGGGGAATTCCTTGAAAGTGCAGAAGTTTATGGAAATTTATATGGCACCTCACATCATTGGGTTAAGGAAACCATGGCGTCAGGTCAAGATGTTTTGATGGAGATTGATTGTCAGGGCACGCAACAGGTACGACAAATTTTTCCTGAAGCAGTCAGCATTTTTATTTTGCCTCCTTCTCTAGAATCGTTAAAAGCTCGCCTGCAACAGCGTGGGCAAGATGATCCAGTAGCTATTGCGCGACGTTTAAAAGCAGTTCGGGAAGAAGTAGGTCAAGTGAACAAATTTGATTATGCTGTGGTCAATAATGAATTGGATAAAGCACTCAAAGATATTTGTTGTATTATTCGGGCAGAACGCCTCAGAATGATGCATCAGCTGGTCAAACAGCATACACTATTAGCACAATTTGCCTAAATAATATTGATTGAGTAAATTTTTTAAATAAAAAAGGAATGAATGATGGCTCGTATCACTGTTGATGACTGTTTAAAAATGATTCCCAATCGCTTTGATATGACAATGGCTGCGACTGCACGCGCAAGGCAGATAGCAATTGGTTCTACGCCGATGGTCGATGCTGCTCGAGATAAACCTACTGTCATTGCGCTACGTGAATTGGCTAAAGGGAAGGTAGGGCTTGAAATTCTTAATACCATACGTTAAAAGATAACGGTAACAAGATTAAGCTGTAACAGAAAAAATTGAAGTAATCTACTATATTGTAAGTAACAGATTCCCTGGCGATAGAACGGTAGCATTATCAAATTATTCATTAAGTATTTTATTTCATTTCCCCTATCTTGCATAATACAGAATTCGCTATAAATTCAGTGATATTCTGGATATATGATGCTGATTATTATCTCCATCGAATCGATCAGGAATATTTATTGTTCTAATATTGTCGTTGCAAACATAGAATTTATCCTACTATTTGTAAATAAAGTTGAATTAGCTACCGCAAAAAATTGGGAAACGCTTATATGTCAGAGCTTTCATTGTCGAACTCTCATGTAATAATGCCTGAAGCTGAGTCATTATTTTTTGAGGTATCGAAATATTTTAAGCCTGAAGAACTAGCTTTACTCAAAGGTTCGTATTTTTTTAGTCAAGGTGCCCATTCTGGGCAATTCCGTATAACTGGGGAACCTTATATTTCTCATCCTGTGGCGGTTGCTCATATCCTCAGTGAGCTCCATCTAGATGTCATCACGCTTGCTGCTGCATTATTACATGATGTGGTTGAAGATACGACTATCTCCAAGGAAGAAATCAGTGAAAGATTCGGCCTATCAGTGGCAGAGCTAGTAGATGGTGTCTCAAAATTAAAGAAGATTGAATTCCAGACCAAAGCTGATGCTCAAGCTGAAAATTTCCGCAAGATGTTATTAGCTATGGCGCAGGATGTAAGGGTTATCCTTATTAAACTGGCTGACCGCTTACACAATATGCGTACGCTGGAAGTTTTGCGTCCTGACAAGCAGCGTCGCATCGCACGGGAAACTTTGGAGATATATGCCCCTATTGCTCATCGGTTGGGTTTGAATAGCATTTACCAGGAATTGCTGGAACTTGGTTTTCGTTATTTCTACCCTAATCGTTACAAAGTACTGGTAAAAGCGACTAAAGCAGCTCGTGGCAATCGTCGCGAAATAGTGGGTAAAATCCTGGATGCGATAAAAAACCGACTTAAAGATGCAGGGATAGATGCAATAGTAACTGGAAGGGAGAAGCATCTTTATAGCATCTATAAAAAAATGAGTGAGAAGCATCTGAGCTTCTCGGAAGTACTGGATATTTATGGTTTTCGTGTGCTGGTGAAGGATATTGCTTCATGTTATTTAGCATTAGGCGCCTTACATAGTTTATATAAACCCATTCCTGGTAAATTTAAGGATTATATTGCGATTCCTAAGCTTAACGGCTATCAATCGCTGCATAATACTTTGCTGGGGCCTTATGGATTACCAATAGAAATACAAATCCGAACCTATGAGATGCATCGGATTGCTGAAATGGGTGTAGCTTCCCATTGGCTCTATAAAAGCAATGGTGCAGAGGTAAATGAGCTACATCTAAAAACCAATCAATGGTTAAAAAGCTTGCTGGAAACATTAAGCGATTCTTCCGATTCAATTGAGTTTCTGGAGCACCTCAAGGTCGATCTGTTTCCTGGTGAAGTCTATGTGTTTACGCCACAAGGAAAAATACTTGAGTTACCAAGAGGTTCTACCGCAGTGGATTTTGCTTATGCGATACATACCGATGTGGGTAATTGTTGTGTTGCAGCTAAAATTAACGGGGAAAATATACCCTTGCGCACTGAATTAATGAATGGTGATCGTGTTGAAATTATAACTGCGCCCTATGCTAACCCTAATCCTGCTTGGCTCTCTTATGTTGCTACCGCACGGGCGCGTTCAAGTATACGTTATTTTCTTAGAAACATTCAATATGAAGAGTCAGTAAAGTTAGGTGAGCGTTTACTCAATCAAGCTCTACTCTCATTTGGGGTCAACCCTGATGCTATTACTGACATACAATGGGAAAGACTTGTCAAGGACAGTGGTGCCAAGTCAAAGAAAGCCTTACTCGCCGATATTACCTTAGGCAAACAACTGTCGGCCGTCATTGCTAAACGTTTGGTCGTACCTGGAGAAACCATATCTGAAGTCACTAATGCTAGTAATCCTGTTGTGATTCTCGGAACGGAGGGTATGACAGTGCAGTTTGCGCGGTGCTGCTATCCCCTTCCTGGGGATACTATCGTTGGGCTGATTAAAAAAGATCAGGGATTAGTGATTCATGTGCATGATTGCCCTGTTGTGATGAGAATTCAGAAAAAATCTGAGAATGTATTGGATGTAGCGTGGGGCAAAGAGATCGCCAGAACTTTTGAAGTAGGCATTAACATGACAGCGGTCAATCAACGTGGTGTGCTTGCTCGAATTGCTGCAGAAATTGCCAGAGCAGATTCGAATATCGATGATGTCACTATGGAAAGTGATAAGGATTACACCACGATGCAATTCATTCTGCAGGCGAGAAATCGTCAGCATCTTGCTCAAATCATGCGAGGGTTGAGGCATATTGACGAAGTTGTGAAACTCGGTCGAGCGAAGAATTAGGCGTTTTTTATTATTTTAAAAGCTCAGTAGGTAACCATGATATGGTCTAATAGACCCGGACACTCCAGTTAAGAGAAAATAGTCTTAATTGGAGGATGAAATGGAACCTAGGAAACACTATACAAAGGAATTCAAGCTGGATGCAATCAGCTTGGTACTGGATCAGGGATTAACGATAGCAGAAGCTGCCAGAAACCTGGAAATCAGGGCTAACATGCTTGGGCGATGGATCAGGGAAAGCCAGGCGGATACTAATGGTCAGGCATTCCGCGGTAATGGGAAACTGACACCGGAGCAGGAAGAAATCCGGCGGCTTAAACTAGAAAACAAGCAATTAAAGCTTGAGCGGCAAATACTAAAGGAGGCGGCGGTCTTTTTCGCGAAAGAAACGAAGTGAAGTATTCGTTCATCACCCAAAAGAAAAAGACCTACCCGGTCGGCCTCATGTGCCGGCTATTGGGTGTCAGTCGCAGTGCTTGACTCATGACTATGAACAACGCTGCTGCAATTGCCCGGATGATCTACACCACAGGCAACTACTTAATGCTGTGCAGAATATTGCAAAATCATGCGATTATACCTATGGCAGTCGCAGGATGAAGCGAGCGCTAAGTGCCTTGGGCTATCGGGTTGGTCGCTGGAAGGCGAGAAGACTAATGCAAGAAGCCGGGATACAAGTGAAACACCGGAAGAAATACAAGGTGACGACGGACAGCA
Organism: Nitrosomonas communis; assembly: GCF_001007935.1. Lineage (NCBI taxonomy): Bacteria > Pseudomonadati > Pseudomonadota > Betaproteobacteria > Nitrosomonadales > Nitrosomonadaceae > Nitrosomonas > Nitrosomonas communis. The sequence continues at coordinate 3,348,222 of NZ_CP011451.1, read as the reverse complement.
ATCACCCGTTGCCAGTGTTTGAGAACCAATTGAATCGGCAATTTACGGTTGCCAGACCGGATCAAGTCTATGTTTGCGACATTACCTGCATTTGGACTCAGGAAGGCTGGCTGTATCTGGCGATTGTTATCGATTTGTTCTCCCGAAAGGTGGTGGGCTGGAGTATGAGCTCACGGATGAAAGCAACACTGGTTTGTGATGCATTACGAATGGCGATCTGGCTACGCCGGCCACCGCCTGGCCTGATCGTGCATTCGGATCGTGGGTCGCAGTATGCTAGTAAAGCATACCGCAATCTACTGAAAGCATACGGTTTTATTGGCAGCATGAGTCGTCTGGGAAATTGTTGGGATAATGCGGTTGCGGAAAGTTTCTTTGGCAGCCTCAAGCAGGAACGCTGCCAATGGCGGCATTACCAAACCCGCCATGCAGCACAGCAGGATATTTTGCAGTATATCGCCGTGTTTTATAACAACCAAAGACTGCATTCATACCTGGATTACAAAAGTCCGAATCAATATGAAGCAGAAGCAGCAGAATCGATAAAAGCAGCTTAACTGAGGTGTCCGATTTTACTTGACCACGTCACCATTCTATAATGATGTTTGGGATAATTTAACCTCTAAAAATCAGTTGGGCGGGGTAGAGGGGGAGTAATCTAAATGTAAAATAAGGTATGATGAGGCCCGTAGGATCACTTCCTGTAATTCTATTTATAAATCAAAACTGACTTTGTCGGCTTCATCTTGCCGGATTATAGATGCTGTCTGCGGTTTACCTTCGCGTTATGTTTGTTTTGTAAGAGGGAATGGCGAAGAGCAAGACCGCATTTGTAGCTGGTGCAATATAGGATGTGTCTTATAGCGGCCTTAATATTCTGGTGAGTAAGAAAATTTCAAAAGCCTATATAAATCACATCGATTCAATTTTTCCATAAAATAGTAAACGAGATGCTTTTAGGTTTAATTCGAGGCTCGCTCTTTTCGCGCTTTATCGATTAATTCATTCAATACCTGAATCGTGTCGCGCGGTGTGCCGCTCATTTTTCCACTCGTGATATATTTTCCTTCCACTACTAAAGCTGGTACACCGGTTAATTTATATTGCCTTATCATTTGTGAAACCTTGGCAACCTGGTTTTGAACGGAAAATGAATTATACGCATTGATAAATTTTGCGCGCTCAATTCCTTGTTTCTCAATCCGATCAAATAGTACGGCTTCTTTTGATAAATCAATTTTGTCACGATGAATCGCTTTATACACCTTATCGTGAAGTTCTTTTGTAATACCTAACGCTTCCATTGCATAAAAAGTTTTGGCTGCAGGCGTCCAATTAGCACGGAAAATTGCGGGAACATATCGAAATTTTACATCCTTGGGCGCATTTTTGCGCCAATTATCGATATGTGGATGTAATTCATAGCAATGTGGGCAACCGTACCAGAAAAACTCAATGACCTCAATGCTTCGTTGATCTTCGGTTGGCTGAGGAGTTGCGAGAACAATATAATCGCGCCCTTCAATGATTTCTGCCTGCGCAAACAATATTCCTGAGAGATTAAGAGTAATGAAGACTAGGAAAAATTTAAATAATTTATTCATATTTTATTGTGCTCTTCTATAAATTGTTTAGCTAACGATTATCCAATCATAAAATTTACTGAATCATGATGGCTATGGCGTTTTCTTAGGAACTCTGACAAAGCTGGCTTCTATTCCATTTTCATGTAATGAGCTTCGTATTTGATCAATCTCGGTGATTTTTGCATAAGGACCTATACGTACCCTATATCGTGTGCCTTTATCAGAAGATTCTGCTGTTTGAACAGAAGCAATGACGCCGAGTAATGCCAGTTCTGCTTTCATTCTTTCCGCATCACCTGGATTCTTGTACGAACCAATCTGTAGGAAATAATCACTTGCCGAACCTGCGTCATTTGTTACGGCAGGTAGTGATTGCCGCTTCCCTTGATTGAAGGGTTCTTCGGCTGAAGGCTCATCTATACCTGGAAGTATATTATAGAAATCAAAACGAGGCTTGTTTGCACTGGCCTGCTCAGTTTCCTTGTGAGTACTACTATTTTGTGAATTTTTGGCAATACTTTCCTGAGGCTTAGTTTTGGCTGATTTTTCTTCAGTTAGGAACGGGCTTGGAGCTTGATTGATGAGTGCCCATACGCCTATTGCGCTTGCTATACCAAGTGCATATCCGATAAAGAGTCCTAGAATAAGTGAACCACTGCTTTTCGCGGTTGCCATACCCTTGGATTTGTAGTCTCTGCTCATGAAAATTCCTATACTATATATGATTTCTATTACATTTTGCTGGGAGCGGTTACGCCTAATAATTTCAACCCATTTGCCAGAGCCTGCTTAATCGCTGCAATTAATGCTAGTCTCGCCAATTTAACAGATTCTTCTAACACGAGAAAACGAGTCGAATTATAATAACTATGGAATTCGCTAGCTAATTCTTTAAGATAAAAGGCAATCAGGTGAGGAGCGCGTTCCCTTCCTGCTGCTTCGACTATATCCGGGTAATCGATCAATTTTTGTAGAAGCATCAGCTCTGGCTGGCTCGTCAACAAATCGGTATCCACAGTCGAGAGTGTGGTTTCATTTTCTCCCCATTGAGTTAGTACACTATTGATGCGTGCATGAGCATATTGAACGTAATATACCGGATTATCAGTGGATTGTGATTTTGCAAGATCCAAGTCAAAGTCTAAATGTTGATCGCTTTTACGTAATACATAAAAGAATCGCGCCGCATCATTGCCAACTTCTTGGCGTAATTCCCGTAGTGAAACAAATTCTCCAGAACGGGTAGACATAGAAACTTTTTTTCCATTCCGATAGAGCACAGCAAATTGAACCAAAGCAATCTCAAGTTTGTCGGGATCAAGAGCCAATGCTTCGATTGCGCCTTTTACTCGTGCGATATAACCATGATGATCTGCTCCCCACACATTGATGATATGGGCAAAATGGCGTTCAAATTTGTTAAGATGATAGGCTATATCGGAAGCAAAATAAGTGTATTGCCCATTTTCGCGTTGTACTACCCGATCTTTTTCATCCCCAAAATAAGTAGAGCGAAACCAAGTAGCCCCGTCTTGCTTATACAAAGTATGTTTTTCATCGAGTAATTGAATGGCACGTGCTACTATGCCGCTATCAAATAGCGACTGTTCTGAAAACCAGGTGTCAAACTCCACGCCAAACTCCATTAAATCATTGCGACAATCACCCAATTGTTCAGTCAGCACAAAATTGTGAATATAAACGTAATCTTCTCCTAATGTCTGTTTTGCGATAGCAATCAACTTGTCTAAATGCTCATCAGCATCAAGTCTTGTTTCAATTTGGGTGAGTTCCTGCAGAATCGAATTAGCTTGGGATACATAGCGATTATCATGCGCCTCATGAATTAGCTTGGCCATGTCGGCCACATATTTGCCCTGATAAGCATTTTCCGGGAAAGGGAAGGTATACCCGCAGAGCTCAAGGTAACGTAGCCAGGTTGAGAGTGCTAATATATCCATCTGTCTACCCGCATCATTCACATAATACTCTCGAGTGACAGAATAACCATTAGCCACCATAATGTTTGTCAGGCTGGCACCATAGGCTGCACCACGGCCATGCCCAACATGTAGAGGCCCAGTAGGATTGGCAGAAACAAACTCAATTTGAATTTTTTCCCCTTTTCCTGAATTATTATGGCCAAATTTATCGCCCTGTAATAACACACCGGATAAAAACTGCTGTTTTGCTGAAATTTTCAAGAAGAGATTGATGAATCCATTGCCGGCAATTTCAGCTTTTTCTAAATAAGGTGAATCAGGTAATGCACCAATGAGTGCTGTTGCGATTTCACGTGGGTTTTTGTGCAAATACCTGCTTAATTGCATTGCCAGATTACTGGAATAATCGCCATGATTAGCTTGCTTGGGACGTGCTAATTCAATATTAATTTCATAATTTTGAGGAAGAATCTTTTGGGTAGCCAGAAGCAGTAATTGGGAAAGATGGATTTTATAATTACATTGAGTTGATACTGTCATAATAAGAAAATCAATTTAATAAGGCGCTATTATAACGAGGAAGAGATAAGCTAAGTCTATCGTATAAGTGGTTGATGCCCTAGGCACAGTCACTATTATATTTAAGGGTACCTCTAAAAATTCATATTTGCGAGCATCCGCTTCGGGGATAGCCTGCTTACCCCGTCTCGCCACCATACTTCGTGGTTTACAAAAAAAATGTTTTAAATGTTTTCTTACCTATCAGTTATAGGCTGCGTCAACATTTTTTGTTCTCGCCTTGTCTTGTTTAGAATTTTGAATTTCTAGAGGCGCCCATAATTTGCTTGTCTCGTATTTTCTGGGTTTAGTGTTCGCTAGCAGGTTATAATGTATTGGGTTGTAAATTTTGCTCGGAAAAAATAAAGGTTATAAGCATGAATGATTCAATAGTCAATCAAGAAGCAGTAACACTAGATGATTGCATTCAGCATGCGAAAGTAGTGCTGGATGAACAGATCGCGCATATTAAGAGTAAAAAATATGATTTTGCTCCTCAATTCAAGGAGATGACCATTCAACTTTATCTGGTTGGCGTGATGTGGCAGTTCTATGAAAAGCATGATTCTACAGAAATAGCTCGTGAGAAAGCATTCTCAACGCTATGCTCAATGATGATGAAGGATGGTATCAAACCTAAGCGAGCACAAAAACAAGTAGATTTTCTTAAGAGAATATCTAAACTAGAAGATGGGGATGATGCTTTGGCGATAGCAATTGGTCATGAATCGTCGCCTGGAGATGAGAGTCTGGCGGAGGTTTTTGATCATTATGTTGATGAGATTGGAGTTTCTGGTTCTGTATGGCGGCATTATGATCTTGGAAAAAAAATCATATTATTTGGTGGATTATTGACGGGCTTTGCTGGAGTATGGTTTGTCACCATTTTTTTGCCTGAAAGCAGTGATATTTTTATTTTAGCTTTTGGTCTGCTGACAGCCTTTCTTTTTATAGCTTCAGTATCTGTAATTGGACTACTGATTTATCGTATTAAATTCAAGAAAAGAAAACATCCAGACATACCCCCTGCTGCATAATAAATGCAGTTTAAAGGTAGATGTCGTTGTGATACATACATGTGGTAATAATAGTTGGAACCTAAAAAGAGCTTTTTTGTGCAATTATTTAATTTAGCCTGTTTCTTGCAAAGTAATGAGTGCTGATATCATTGATGGCAATACTATAGCGCGTAAAATCCGTGCAGAATTAAAAATACGTGCTGAGAATCTTGCAAAAGAGGGTATACAGCCGGGCTTGGCTGTTATTCTAGTAGGCGATGATCCAGCTTCTGGTATTTATGTGCGTAACAAGGCCAAAGCCTGTAGAGAATCAGGAATTCGCTCTGAGGTGTACAATTTTCCTGGTAAAACGTCTCAAGAAACCGTGCTCCAGCAGATCCATGTATTAAATGCAAATCCTGAGATTCACGGCATTTTAGTGCAGCTACCTTTGCCACGACATTTTGAAAGTCATCGAATCATTGCTGCTATCGCGATTGAGAAAGATGTGGATGGATTCCATCCTTGTAACGTCGGTGCACTCGTAACGGGCAATGCTTTATTTTTTCCTTGTACCCCTTATGGTGTCATGATGATGTTAAAAGAGCACGAAGTATTAATCGAAGGACAGCATGCTGTGGTTGTAGGGCGCAGTAATATTGTGGGTAAGCCAATGTCATTAATGCTTCTGGAGAAAGGAGCTACCGTCACCATTTGTAGTTCTAAAACAAGAAATTTGGCTGAACACACTCGCAACGCAGATATTTTAGTCGTCGCTACCGGGAAGCCACGTATGATTATGGCTGAAATGGTCAAGTCAGGCGCAACTATAATTGATGTTGGGATTAACCGTATGGAGGATGGGACACTATGCGGAGATGTGGATTTTATGTCGATAAAGGAAAAAGCCGGCTATATTACACCTGTTCCTGGAGGAGTTGGACCGATGACGATTACCATGTTAATGAGTAATACCATTGAAGCGGCTGAGCGCGCTAGGGCGGTTATGTGATTTTTGTCTAAAATTGACCAGTATATTATTACCAAACTGAAAGACGGAGCTGCAATTCAATATGAATTCACAAGATATTGATCCACAGGAAACACAGGAATGGCTGGAGGCATTGGAATCTGTTCTTACCAATGAAGGAGCAGAGCGAGCACATTACTTATTGGAAAAATTAGTTGAAAAAGCGCGACGTTCTGGCGCATATCTTCCTTATAGTGCTAATACGGCTTATATCAACACCATTCCGGTGGGTAAAGAGCAGCGTTCGCCGGGTAATCACGCCATAGAGCACCGTATTCGTTCTTACGTACGCTGGAATGCGCTGGCGATGGTCGCTCGCGCCAATCGAAATACCAATGTGGGAGGACATATCGCCAGTTTCGCCTCAGCGGCAACCTTATATGATGTTGGTTACAATCATTTCTGGCGAGCAGCGGGTGAGGAGAAGGGAGCTGACCTCGTCTATGTTCAGGGACATTCATCGCCTGGAATTTATGCCTATGCATTTTTACTGGGAGTATTAACTGAGGAGTATCTTGATAATTTTCGTCAAGAAATAGGGGGTAAAGGACTGTCATCCTATCCACATCCATGGCTGATGCCGGATTTCTGGAAATTCCCAACCGTATCAATGGGGTTGGGGCCGCACATGGCGATTTATCAGGCGCGCTTTATGAAATACTTGGGTAGTCGCCAATTAGCCGATACCGAGGGGCGTAAAGTCTGGGCTTTCACAGGTGATGGTGAAATGGACGAGCCTGAGTCGCTAGGGGCCATTTCACTTGCTTCACGCGAAAAGCTTGATAACTTGATCTTTGTAGTGAACTGTAATCTTCAGCGCCTGGATGGCCCTGTCAGGGGCAATGGCAAAATCATACAGGAATTGGAGGCAACGTTTAGAGGAGCGGGCTGGAATGTTATTAAAGTCATTTGGGGTTCTTACTGGGATCCTCTTCTGGCAAAAGATACCAAAGGGCTTCTTCAGCAACGCATGATGGAATGTGTGGACGGAGAGTATCAGACTTTCAAAGCCCGAGATGGGGCTTATGTCAGAAAGCATTTTTTTGGTAAATATCCTGAGTTACTCGAAATGGTTGCTAATATGTCAGACGATGATATTTGGCGACTAAATCGGGGTGGGCATGATCCGCACAAGGTCTATGCTGCCTATGCTGCTGCAGTCAAACATAAAGGGCAACCTACCGTGATCCTTGCCAAGACTGTCAAGGGGTATGGAATGGGTGAGTCAGGTGAGGCACAGAACATCACTCATCAGCAGAAGAAAATGGGCACAACCTCACTCAAGGCATTTCGTGATCGATTTGGTTTGCCCGTCCCGGATGACAAGATCGACGAGATTCCCTACCTTAAATTTGATAAGGATTCACCGGAATTTACTTATATGCAAGATCGACGTAAAGCCTTGGGTGGGTTTTTACATCATCGTGAACGGAAGGCAGAAGCCTTGCAAATACCCCCTTTGTCAGCATTCGAGACCTTATTGAAAGGGGGAGGTGAAGGAAGAGAATCTTCTACTACTATGGCATTTGTGCGTATTCTTAATATTCTGACCAAGGATAAAAATATCCGTAAACATATTGTGCCTATCGTCGCGGATGAGTCACGGACGTTTGGTATGGAAGGAATGTTCCGTCAACTCGGTATCTGGTCATCAGTAGGGCAGCTCTATATCCCCGAGGATGCTGATCAGCTTATGTTTTACAAAGAGGATAAGAATGGCCAGATTCTCCAGGAAGGCATCAATGAGGCTGGCGCTATGTCTTCTTGGATTGCAGCAGCCACAGCCTACAGCACCCATCATGTGCAAATGATTCCTTTTTATATTTTTTATTCCATGTTTGGCTTTCAGCGTGTAGGGGATCTTATTTGGGCTGCGGGCGATATGCGCTGTCGTGGTTTTCTGCTAGGTGGAACAGCTGGGCGAACCACATTGAACGGTGAAGGTCTGCAACATGAAGACGGCCATAGTCACCTTGCTGCTTCTACTATTCCCAACTGCATATCCTATGATCCTACTTATGGCTATGAACTGGCGGTGATCGTCCAGGATGGCTTGCGGCGTATGTATCAAGAGCAGGAAGATGTGTTTTATTATATTACTGTGATGAATGAAAATTACGCTCAGCCTGATCTTCCTAAAGGAGTTGAGCAAGGAATATTGAAAGGAATTTATTTGCTGCGTGAAGGTGCTAGGAATAATAAAAGTACACGTATCCAGTTGCTTGGTTCGGGGACGATATTACGCGAAGTGATTGCGGCAGCAGACATTTTGCAAAAGGACTATGGGGTGGTTGCAGATATCTGGAGTGTCACCAGCTTTACTGAATTACGACGTGAGGCGTTGAGTATCGCGCGTTGGAATATGCTGCACCCGAATGAATCTGCTAGAGTGCCCTATGTAGAAAGTTGTTTGAAAGATCGTGAAGGGCCTGTGGTGGCTGCCACTGATTACATGAAGATTTATGCGGATCAGATACGAGCATTTATACCAGGTCGCTATTGTGTGCTGGGTACAGATGGATTTGGGCGTTCTGACACGCGTGAAAAACTCAGACATTTTTTTGAAGTGGATCGCTATTACATTACCGTTGCAGCATTGAATGTTCTGTCAGAAGAAGGTAAGGTCCCAGCAGAACAGGTTGCTCAGGCAATCAAGGCGTTCGGCATCAATCCGGATAAACCAGATCCCGTTACGCAATAGACGGCGGGTATATTGATTGCCTACATCATGGTGGTCTTTTGTTGCTCATTGATAGATTAAATGTAGATTAAGGATAGGGCGTGAGTGAGATCAAAAAGGTAATGATTCCAGATATTGGCGACTTTAAGGATGTGCCAGTCGTAGAAGTTCTTATCAATGTTGGCGATAAACTTAAGGCAGAGGATTCGCTTATTACGTTGGAATCAGACAAGGCTACTATTGAAGTTCCTTCCCCTTATTCCGGTACTGTCAAGGAAATTACTGTCAAAGTAGGTGATAAGGTATCTGAAGGTTCAGAAATTCTTGTTATGGAAGTTTCAGCCGAAGAAGAGAATAAGCCGGCTGCTACTGAAGCTATTTCTGAAGAAGAGAGTAAAACGATTTCGGCTGGAGCCATTTCTGAAGAAACAGCAACGGATCGCAAGACTGTGAGCACTAAGCCTGAAACCGCAGTAGAAATGCCTGCTCCAAGTCAAGAAACCTACTCAAGCAAGCTATTACAGTTGCCTGCACAGTATGCGGAAGGGGGACAGTCCATTCTTACACCTGTGGCTAAGCCCCATGCTGGCCCATCAGTTAGACGTTTTGCCAGGGAATTGGGTGTGGATTTAAGCAAGATAGTTGGCAGCGGTCCCAAACAGCGCATACTTAAGGAAGATATCCAGGCTTTTGTCAAACGAGAGTTAATGAAATCACCAACATCAGGTTTGGGTGGTGGACTGGATTTATTACCCTGGCCTCAGGTCGATTTTGCGAAATTTGGGCCAATTGAATTGAAGCCGTTAAGTCGCATTAAGCAAATCTCAGCTGCTAATCTACACCGTAATTGGGTCATGATTCCACACGTAACCCAGTTCGACGAGGCGGATATTACTGATCTAGAATCGCTTAGAAAAGAATATAATGAAAAACAGCAAGAGAATGGGATCAAATTAACCATACTTGCTTTTCTCATGAAAGCTGTGACTGCAGCATTAAAAAAATATCCAGAATTTAACTCCTCATTGGATAGGCATAATGAAGAATTCTCTCTGGTACTCAAACGCTATTATCATTTAGGATTTGCGGTAGATACACCCAATGGTCTTGTCGTGCCTGTTATTCGAGATGCTGATCAGAAAGGTGTAATTGCGATAGCTGATGAGTTAGGTAAACTTTCTTCAGTTGCGCGAGAAGGGAAATTAAAACCGACTGACATGCAAGGGGCTAGTTTTACCATTTCTAGTCTTGGCGGGATAGGTGGCACGGCCTTTACGCCTATTATCAATGCCCCTGAAGTGGCCATCCTGGGAGTCTCAAGGGCGAACTTGAAGCCAATTTATCGTAATGGTGAGTTCGTTCCTCGTTTGATTCTTCCTCTGTCGCTATCTTATGATCACAGGGTCATTGATGGGGCATCGGCTGCACGTTTTACTTCACATTTAGCGAATATATTGGCGGATATGCGCCTTGCTTTATTTTAAAGTTTCCAAGATAGCATTATTCAGCTAGAGCACATTGTTCTTAACCTCTCTTCCTCTAAATTTCTTCTTAAGTAATGTCTAATGAAACATTCTCCCTGATTGGGATTTATGGAGGGACATTTGATCCAGTTCATTTTGGACATTTAAGGGTGGCAGAAGAACTTATTGAAATTTTACAATTGGATGAAATTCGTTTTGTTCCTGCAGGGCATCCACGCTTGCGCAATGAGCCTATTGCTTCGCAGCATCACCGTAAAATCATGCTTTATGAAGCTATTCGTGATAATAAAAAATTCTTTCTGGATGATCGAGAGCTCAGGCGTTCTGGAGAAAGCTATAGTGTAGCATCGCTACGTGAATTAAAAGAGGAATTCAAAGGAAAAAAGGTGGCATTTTGTTTTATTATAGGAGTAGACGCATTTCTGAAACTGCCAAATTGGCATCTTTGGCGTGAGTTATTTGAATTAAGTCATTTGGTTATTGTCAATCGTCCAGGTCATATTTCTTTTCAGCATCAAGCGTGCTTACCACCAAAGTTACAGGAGGCATGCTCAGATCGCTGGACAGATGATGTAAACGCCTTGAAGCATGTATCATCTGGATTTGTTTTTACAGCAGAGACCACATTATTGGACATTTCTTCGACCACCATCCGAGCCTATATCGCAGCAGAAAAAAGTGCACGTTATCTGCTTCCCGATAATGTACTGAATTACATCGGCACACACCATGTTTACACGAGGGAAAATGAAAACAGATGAGCTACTAAAGATAGTCATTGCTGCACTAGAAGATCTGAAAGCACAAGATATTCTTGTATTGGAAGCAGGAAGAATTACCTCATTATTTGACTATATGATCATTGCTAGCGGAACTTCAACACGCCAGACCAAAGCGTTAGCTCATCATGTGCAGGAAAAAGTGAAAGCTGCGGGAGGTAAAGTCTATAGTATTGAAGGCGAGCAAGCTGGAGAATGGTTATTGGTAGATTTAGGCGATATCGTAGTGCATATCATGCAGCCTACTATTCGTGAATACTACGATTTGGAATCGTTATGGGCAGAATCCAATGCAGTCAAGAAAAAAATGCTTTGAGGTAATATGAAAAGAGCAAGCGTATTTTACTCCATTTCCAAATCAACAATGACGCGAAGGCGAGAGCCGCAGACAGTAAAAATAGTACGGCAAAATGAAGCCGGCAAAGTCAGGTTTGATTTAGAAATGAGATAAATAATGAAACTCTATATCTTGGCTGTAGGAAATAAAATGCCTGATTGGGTAGTGGCTGGTTTTATGGAATATACCCAGCGCATGCCAAGGGAAATACCCATTCATCTGATCGAAATTAAACCAGATAAACGGGGCAGTAAGCAAAATGAACAGTTGTTACTTGCTGAGAGAGAACGTATTCAGGCAGCCCTCCCATCGGCTTGTTACATTGTTGTCATGGATGAGCGAGGTAAACAGTTCACTACCATTCAGTTAGCTGAGACGCTGATTGATTGGATGAGAAATGGTAGAGATGTTGTATTTGTTATTGGAGGTGCAGATGGATTACACCGTGATATCAAGATTATGGCTAATGAAATGCTGGCACTTTCCAGACTTACATTTCCCCATGGTCTAGTTCGTGTATTATTGGCAGAGCAACTTTATCGAGCTTTATCAATTATCAGACAGCATCCTTATCATCGTGTGTAGCCTGCGGTAGAGAGTTTATAAAAGTTGTAATGAGTCTACTGTGTAAAAAGAAGTTATTAAAGAATAAATTTAACAAACACTTACTCTATAAATTTTAAACATCATGACGTTTGCTGGACATTATATCTATCTAGCTTCGCGCAGCCCCCGTAGAAGGGAACTGCTGAAACAAATTGGGGTAAGACATAGTGTGTTGCTCATGCGAGAAACAGTATCTCGAGCTGTTGATATTGATGAAACCCCCCTTCTGGATGAATCTCCAACTGATTATGTTTATCGTATTACCCATGCCAAGGCGGAAGCAGGGAGGATACGTTTGATCCAGCGCAAGTTGCCATTATTTCCTGTCTTGGCGGCTGATACGATTGTTGCATTGGATGGATGTATTTTCGGAAAACCGAAGGATGCCATTCATGCCGAGGAGATGTTGACTGCACTTTCAGGCAGAACGCATCAGGTCTTGACTGCGATTGCTCTGAATTTGCAGGGGACGATCAAGCATCGTTTGTCAATTACTACAGTGCGTTTTCGTGAGATTGGTAAACGAGAAATTCAAGCATGTATTGCGGGCGGCGAGGCTTTTGATAAAGCAGGGGCTTATGCAATTCAAGGTATGGCAGCAGCCTTTATTGTTGAGATTTTTGGTAGCTATAGTGGGGTTATGGGCTTACCATTGTTTGAAACAGCTCAATTACTGGAAGAGTCTGGAATAAAAGTGTTTCCCGAGAGCTAGAAAAATAGATTGCGCTATCCTTCTAAATGAGTAATGAAATTCTTGTTAATGTTACCCCACAGGAAACACGTGTTGCTGTTATAGAGCAGGGGGTTGTACAGGAGTTACATATAGAGCGAGCGAGCAGCCGGGGAATTGTTGGTAATATTTATAGTGGCCGGGTTAGCCGTGTCCTGCCAGGTATGCAATCGGCTTTTATCGACATTGGCATGGAACGAGCAGCATTTCTCCACATAGGAGATATCAAGGAATTAAGTTCAAACGCTACAGAGGATAAACCTATTGAGCGATTGCTGCACGAGGGGAACAATATTCTCGTACAAGTGATTAAAGATGCCATTGGTACAAAGGGAGCAAGACTTTCTACCCAAATCAGTATTGCTGGTCGAATGCTTGTTTATTTACCGCAGGAATCCCATATTGGTGTTTCTCAGCGTATTGAAGATAATGTCGAGCGTGAATCATTACGTGAGAAACTGCAACATATTCTTCCAGTTGATGCCAAGGGAGGCTACATCATACGAACGATGGCTGAAGCGGCAAGCGAATCGGATCTGCATGCAGATATAGAGTACCTGCATAAGCTTTGGCATGATATTCAAAATAAAGCATTAACAGTTAGCGCTCCTGCGCTACTTTATCAGGATTTAGATCTAAGTCATCGCATGTTGCGTGATTTTGTTAATGATGATACTTACCGCATTCTGGTAGATTCATGCGAAACTTACTTGAAACTGATCATTTTTGCTCAAAACTATATGAGCAATGTTGCAAGCAGAATCGATCATTATACCGGAGAGCGCCCCCTCTTCGATTTATATGGGGTCGAAGAAGAAATTGAACGATCACTTGCTCGGCGGGTTGATCTCAAATCAGGTGGCTATGTCATTATTGATCAGACCGAAGCGCTAACTACCATGGATGTCAATACGGGTGGCTTCATTGGTGTGCGTAATTTTAATGACACCATATTTAAGACCAATTTGGAAGCAGCCCAAGTCATAGCGAGGCAACTCCGTTTGCGAAATTTAGGGGGCATCATCATCATCGATTTTATCGACATGGAGGATGAAGAGCATAAAAAGGCAGTATTGACAGAACTCAACAAAGCATTGATGAAGGACAGGACACGTATGACGGTCAATGGTTTCTCTGCCTTAGGTTTGGTAGAGATGACAAGGAAGCGTACACGTGAAAGTCTTGCTCATATTTTATGTGAACCATGTCCAATTTGCCAAGGACGAGGGCAAATCCGGACAGCGCAAACGATCTGTTATGAAATCTTGCGTGAACTGTTACGTGAGTCACGACAATTTGAAGCGAATGAATTCCGTATCCTTGCTTCGCAGCATGTGATCGATTTATTTCTGGATGAGGAGTCACAAAGTTTGGCGCAACTTGCTGACTTTATTGAAAAACCTATTAGTTTGCAGGTGGAAGCGTCTTATACACAAGAGCAGTATGATGTTATTTTGATCTAAATAATAAATAAATGCTGAGATTGCCGCTGAGTTATAAGAATTATCGGGCAAAAGGTAAGCATTAATCTTATAGCCTTTGCCCGGAAGTTATAGCGTGGTGTTATAGCTTATTTATGCATAGCAACGTAATCGACGTGAAAATTTTTCCAGAACTTCAATTCCACTTTCTTCCGCACGATGACACCAATCTTCGAGTTGTTTAACTAATTCATCTTTCGAAGCGGTAGAGCGTTGCCATATGGCTACCAGTTCTTCACGCATGGTATAAACTTTATCAAGATTTTTGGTTTTACTTAAAACCAGATTCAGTTTAATACGTTCCTCTTCTTGCAAGGTTTTCGCATCTGCCAATATCCAACGTTTAAGTGTGTTCCCATCTATTCCATGGTGGGAAGCGACTTCTCGTAAATGCTCTACTTCCTTCTTAAACATTGCTTGGAGAGATTGGGTATATTTCGCCAGTACCTCATAACGATGAGCAATTACAGCTTGCAGGGTATCGAAATCGCACTGGGTTTTAGTTTTGTTGATATTAAGCTTGGGTGCAATTTTCTTGACGGTTGCTAATCCCATCATTTCCAGGATACGTATATATAGCCAGCCAATATCAAATTCAAACCATTTATTGGATAGTTTGGCTGAAGTAGGGTAGGCATGATGGTTATTGTGTAATTCTTCTCCCCCAATCAGAATGCCCCAAGGAGCTACATTACGGCTGGCATCTTCTGCCTGGAAATTACGATATCCCCAATAGTGACCAATGCCATTGATGACTCCTGCAGCAAATACAGGTGTCCACATCATCTGTATGGCCCAAATGGTAAGACCGATAGGGCCAAATAGAATGAAATTGATAATTAGCATTAATCCAACGCCACTTGCGCTAAATCTGCTATAAACATTGCGTTCTATCCAGTCATCTGGGGTACCGTGCCCATACCTTTCCAAGGTTTCTTTGTTTTTTCCTTCTAACCGATAAAGCTCTGCCCCTTCGGTCAATACTTTTTTAATTCCAAAAATTTGAGGGCTGTGTGGATCATCTAAAGTTTCACATTTTGCGTGATGCTTGCGATGAATAGCGGTCCACTCCTTGGTAACCATACCGGTAGTCAACCATAGCCAGAAACGAAAAAAATGGCTGGGAATAGGATGCAAATCTAGCGCTCTGTGAGCTGAATGTCGATGAAGATAAATGGTGATACTTGCGATCGTGATATGGGTGATTACTAACGTAACCACGATATACCCCCACCACGGTAAATCTATAAGTCCTGATAATGCTGAAACGATGTCTATGTCCATAATAATATTTTTATTCCTCCGTGAAAAACAGACTATGGTTCAATAATGAAATCTAAAGAGATGTATAAGGTTAGTCAAGATATTTCGTAATGATTTATTACAAAAGTTATGCAATTTTTTTTATGAAATTTTCCAATAGATAGCGTGGTATAAAATTATTTAATAATCTTCCACTTACCTGGGGGAAGGTTTGTCAGTGTGTACTTGCCAATTGTTGTTCGAATTAAACGTAAGGTAGGGAATCCGATCGCTGCTGTCATATGACGTACCTGCCTGTTTTTGCCTTCGGTAAGGATAAGTTCTAACCAGGAAGTAGAAATATTTTTGCGAAAGCGTATGGGTGGGTTTCGTGACCAAATATGAGATGGCTGTTGTATTAGACGAACTTTTGCAGGTCGAGTTCTATAACATTTTAATATTATTCCTTCGCGTAATGGTTGGAGATCTGATTGATCGGGTATACCCTCTACTTGTACCCAATATTTCTTTGCTTGCTTGAATCTTGGATCACTGATTTTATGCTGTAATACTCCAGCATCAGTGAGTATGACTAATCCTTCACTATCGGCATCTAGTCGTCCAGCTGGGTAAAAATCAGTTATCGGAATAAAATCTTTTAATGATTGATATCCAGCTTGGGGTGTAAATTGACAAATTACTCCGTATGGCTTGTTGAAAAGAATCAAGTGTGCCATGGCTTAATTCCAGCGAGAAAATGCATGGTTATGTTTTCACTATATCGGGAGAGATAACAGCACGCAAGATGGTATTTTCAGTATCGGCATTTTGTTTATAGCTAAACCACCAGATGGCTCCTTTTTTGATGCTAAAGCCGGTACGGTCAGGGCAGATCAATGAAGCTGCAACATTGCCCAAGGTAGGTTGATGGCCAACTATCAGGATGGTACCTTCCT
The DNA here is from genome assembly GCF_001007935.1 of Nitrosomonas communis. Lineage (NCBI taxonomy): Bacteria > Pseudomonadati > Pseudomonadota > Betaproteobacteria > Nitrosomonadales > Nitrosomonadaceae > Nitrosomonas > Nitrosomonas communis. The sequence continues at coordinate 3,331,812 of NZ_CP011451.1, read as the reverse complement.
CGTAAGGCCAGCTAGCCGCGGCGAGTACTCTATCGGCAGTAGTACTGGTTCCTACTTCCAGCGTTGTTTCAAAATTATTGCTCAGTGCCAAAGCCGTTTGCTGAGTTCGTTTTGCGGGACTGACCAGAATGCGCGTGTTCTTGGGTAATCTTGGTTTAAGCCATTGAGCTATATTGCGAGCCTGCTGCACTCCTTTCTCAGTCAGTTTGCGTGCGGCATCAGGGAATCCATCATCTGCTTCCGCATGGCGCCATAGGATAAGTTCCAAATTGTCCTCCTTAAACAAAAATAACAGCTAATGCTGATCTATCAAATGATTTCCGCCCAAAGATCATGTTCGTCAGAATGTGTGACGCGTACGGTTATGACGTTCCCCTGTTTTAATGACTGGCCATTCTCTATATAAACCAGCCCATCGATTTCCGGTGCATCCGCATAGCTGCGGGCAACCGCACCTTGCTTATCAGCCTCATCAACCAGCACTTGGATAGTTTTGCCTACTTTCTGTGCAAGCCGTTGTGCGCTGATTTTTTCCTGTAACGCCATCAAACGTGCTAAACGTTCCTGCTGCAATTCGGGTGAAATAGGATTGGGTAAACTATTGGCGACTGCACCGTCAACTGGAGAATACATGAATGCACCGACGCGATCCAGTTGAGCTGCCTTAAGAAAATCCAGTAGTTCTTCAAATTCTTGTTCTGTCTCCCCCGGGAAACCAACGATAAACGTACTGCGCAATGTGAGATCAGGGCAAATCGTGCGCCATTGTTGGATACGGCTAAGCACATCCTCACTATCCGCAGGGCGTTTCATAAGCTTTAGAATACGCGCATTTGCATGCTGAAAGGGGATATCCAGGTAGGGAACGATCTTACCCTCTGCCATCAGCGGAATGAGCTCGTCGACATGAGGATAGGGATAGACATAATGCAAGCGTATCCATACGCCCAATTCACCCATAGTTTGGGCAAGTTCAGTGATCCGCGATTTAACAAATTTACCTTTCCAGAAACCACTGCGGTATTTCAGATCAACCCCATAGGCGCTAGTATCCTGTGAAATAACCAATAATTCCTTGACACCAGCATCCACCAGGCTTTGTGCTTCCTGCATGATATCACCTACTGGACGACTGACCAGATTGCCACGCATACTGGGAATAATGCAGAAGGTACAGCGGTGGTTGCAGCCCTCGGAAATTTTTAGATAGGCATAATGTTTAGGTGTCAGCCTTATCCCCTGTGGGGGTACTAGATCAACATAAGGATCGTGCAATTTCGGTAAATATGCATGAATGGCTTCCATGACTTCATCAGTTGCCTGCGGGCCTGTGACAGACAATACATTGGGGTGGGCTTGCTTCACCACATCCCCTTTCGCGCCAAGGCAACCAGTGACAATGACTTTACCGTTTTCGGTGAGCGCTTCACCAATTGCGTCGAGCGATTCAGCAATGGCACTGTCGATAAAGCCACAAGTATTGACCACGACTAAATCTGAATCTTCATAGTTGGGTGAAATAAGATAGCCTTCTGTCCGCAGACGCGTCAGGATGCGCTCGGAATCAACAGTTGCCTTGGGACAACCAAGCGAAACGAAACCAACACGTGGGATTTTATTACGCATATTCATTTATTGATTGCTAAAGGTGAAGATCACCTGATTAAAGTTATAAAAATAGCAGGGTAATTAAAGATAACAACATATTGCATGCTTACATCAAAACTGACTTTGTCGGCTTTTCCCTGCCGTATTATTGATACTGTCTACGGCCCACCTTTGCGTCTTTTTTGATTTGGAAATGAAATAATAAGCAATTCGAGCATGAGTAAAATTATAAAGTAGTAGCGGATAAACGGGTGATGATAGGGGCAGACTTATTAGTCGCGCCATAGTGGAAACTCAGGCAAGGTTTTAAAAAAAGCAAGGTCATGGTTGGGCCAGAGCTGCGCGTTCTCGATGAGAGCAATTGATTTAAGCTTGCGGATACTGGCCAGTGCCTGCTCTACATTATCCTGCCAGCAGCAGCCAGGTGCAATCTCATCGGATAAATTCTCATTCAGATCGGCTGCATCACCACAAAGAATGACGGGGCGGCCTTTGGGCAATTGGATGAGCAGTGACATGTGCCCTGCAGTGTGACCAGGTGTGGTAATAGCCTGTACTCCTGGCGCAACTTCGTATTCACTTGTTTGTACATACCACTGATCCGATTTAACCAGCTCATCTGCGAATACTCCGCTATCTAATCTACTCTTGGCTGCTGTCAACTCATCCCGATGGATGTGAACCTCGCATCCAGGCAGATCACACAAACCACCTGCATGATCGAAATGCAAATGGCTGATAAATACTAAATCAATATCGGAAGACGTCAAACCTAATCGTTCAAGATAGTGTGGAATACGCTGGTTTGCTTGCATTCTGGGCGTTTCTATAGAAGAGGGCAGGGAAGTAAAATAGCGGGTGCGAAGAGCAGGGTTGGTCAATTTCCGGTAGTCGCACCCTACGTCATATAGGATGCGTCCATTGGATGTCTCAATCAGATAAGCCAGAATAGGTGCTTCAATCCACTGCCCCTGACCACGATTACGCGTTGAAATAGTTTTCTCATAGCGTATGCTTCCGGTGAGTAACGTCCAGATTTTGAGTGCAGAGGACATAACTTGATAACCAGAGTCAATGGTCTAGCCAGAAAAGTACTGAATAAGTTGCTACGCAAGATAGACGGCGTCTGGAAAACGGGCAAACGAAGTTTTACCGTAGCCACATGCTGATAAATAAGCGAAACTACGAGTACTATCTAATGTAGCAATGTGCATGTAGGCAACTATGCGAGGCTTTGTTAGCGCGTAATCGGTTTATATCTGATCCGTTTCGGTTTTGCGCCTTCTTCACCCAATCGTTGGCGTTTATCTGCTTCATACTCCTGATAATTACCGGCATAAAAGGTGACTTGAGAATTGCCTTCAAACGCCAGAATATGCGTCGCAATACGATCCAGAAACCAGCGATCGTGCGAAATAACCAGCACGCAGCCTGCAAATTCCAACAGCGCATCTTCCAACGCGCGCAATGTCTCTACATCGAGATCATTCGATGGCTCATCAAGCAGCAGAACGTTGCCGCCAGAAATCAGTGTCTTGGCTAAATGTAAACGTCCCCGTTCCCCTCCTGAAAGCTGTCCGACCATTTTCTGCTGATCAGGTCCTTTGAAATTGAAGCGGCCAATATAAGCACGAGATGGCGTTTCATATTTGCCGACCGTGAGGATATCGTTCCCATCTGATACGGCTTCAAAGACAGTCTTATTGCTATCGAGGATATCACGCGACTGATCAACATAAGCGATTTTGACCGTGTTGCCGAGATTGATTTCCCCCGTATCAGGTTGCTCACGACCGATAATCATGCGAAATAACGTTGATTTACCCGCGCCATTGGGGCCAATGATACCGACAATCGCGCCAGGGGGTATTTTGAAGCTCAAATTATCAATCAGCAATCGATCACCAAATGCTTTGGAGACATTATTGAATTCAATGACTTCATTACCTAGTCTGTCGGACACCGGAATAAAGATTTCCTGTGTTTCGTTGCGCTTTTGATATTCCTGGGAGTTGAGCTCTTCAAAACGGGCAATCCGCGCTTTAGATTTGGCCTGCCGTCCCTTAGGATTTTGTCGTACCCACTCCAGCTCCTTTTTGAGCGCTTTCTGCCGGACAGATTCAGAAGATTCCTCCTGTTTGAGGCGGACTCTTTTCTGATCTAACCAGCTTGAATAATTGCCTTTCCAGGGAATGCCCTGGCCACGATCAAGTTCCAGTATCCATTCCGCGGCATTATCCAAGAAATAGCGATCGTGCGTTACAGCGACTACCGTACCAGGAAAACGCACTAGAAATTGTTCCAACCACTCTACAGATTCAGCATCAAGGTGGTTGGTAGGTTCATCAAGCAATAACATGTCCGGTTTCGATAACAGCAGCCTGCACAGTGCTACACGCCGTTTCTCACCACCAGAAAGAGTGTTTATGACAGCGTCCCATTCAGGCAGACGCAACGCATCAGCGGCTACTTCCATTTGCTGGACAGTATCACCCCCACTTGTTGCAATGATGGCTTCCAGCCGTGTCTGCTCTGCAGCCAGCGCATCAAAATCTGCATCTGGTTCAGCATAAGCTGCGTAAATTTCTTCCAATTTCTGTTGAGCGCTGAATATATCACCTAACCCTTCCTGAACGGCTTCACGTACAGTCTGTTCCGGATTGAGTTGGGGTTCCTGCGGTAAATGCCCAATCTTGAGATGAGGCATTGGCGTAATTTCACCTTCAAAATCCTTGTCTGCACCAGCCATAATTTTTAATAACGTGGATTTGCCTGAGCCATTTAGGCCTAGTAACCCTATTTTTGCACCGGGAAAGAAACTGAGTGAAATATCTTTAAGAATCGTGCGCTTAGGTGGAACAACCTTGCTTAAACGATTCATGGTTAAAACATATTGAGTCATAAAGTAAAGGAAAGATAGGGATGATTAGGAATTTGTATTTAATCGTTACTCTAAAATTTGGGCTTTTTTTGTTGTGCTGGTTAGCCTGATACCGAATAATGAACTTTGCTTTCGCACCTAGGCTGGAAAATTGTATATTTTACCAGCCCATTTCCCGGTAGTTAATTTGATTATTATTCCATTTCTAAATCAAAAATGGCGCAAAGACGAGCTGCAGACAGTATCAATGATACGGCAAGGTGAAGTCGACAAAGTCAGGTTTAATTTAGAAATGGAATTACGCGTTTATTGGTTACACTTCATTAAATTTAGGCCTTCAATAGCATGCAATGATAGTTAATCACGATATTACTCATCTTTTAGTTGAAGGTTTTAATGTGCGAACAAACCTAATGACCGGCAATGCCTGCTCTTAATAGTCAATAAGATAATGACCGAAAAGACATTATGATGAGTACGTCTATCTGGTTATAAGTTATTATTTATCAATATTTTTATGAGCTATTTTCTCAACTTGCATAGGATGGGTGCCAATATTAATATTATTATCGCCTTAAGATTCACAAATACCATAAATGTTCCCTGTTTTGGATAAAACCAAAATAGATGAATGAAATCAATTATATATTAATGCTGATTTCTCAGGTTCGATCTCAGTTAAAAAGTATGTCATATAAGGGTTAATCCTTACGTGTTTGTACGTATTTAATCGCTGCCGATTTTAATTTAATCTTTCATCATTGATATTTAACAATTTGAGTTGGATCGCGAGTTATCACCGTTTTTATAAGCCAAAAAGACTGCCAGATGAGGATATATTAGGAGTACAGAACGGTTGATAGAGATAAGGCAAGGTTGAATTCGCTCAAGGAGAACATCTTTTACATCTATTGATTATAGTATGGCTAATCAGAAATGTGCTAGCTTAACAGCTCAACTTGCAAAGCAAGCAATCTCACCTCTCAGTGTATCATTGAATTGATAAGTGAGCAGATTATTGCAGCGAAATTATAGCGAAAAAAATTATTCACCTGATGAGTAAAATTATCCTATGGCTATTATTGATTTTATTTCATGTTCAGTTGTCGATTCTCTAATAAAACAAGCAGGAAACTTAGGTCGGTCTTGAGATAAAGAATTATTGTGAGATATCATGGGGTGAACCACTTAAGTAACTACTAACCGCCATGCCTGAGGTCATCAGATTCTTTTTAGGTAGTGTCTGAACATGTTGCTCACCCAATCCCGGTTAATGCGGTAAAAGCCATCATTCATCTTGGCCATGAGGAGAAAACTCGGGGATTTCTCCCCAAAGAGAAATATTGAATTAAACAAAAACGAGCTACAGGGAGAGATATTATGAGAGTTCTGGTTTATTTTAGATCAGGGGCTAGTCAAGTATTTATAGTTCCTCAAGATATTCCTGCTGTTGAATTTAGACGAGTCGCGGAAGCTGTGGGAGGATATTTCCATAAAGTGGAATTCGTTCAAAAAAAAGCAAAATTACAAAAAATGAATACGTTCTCGTATTAAAAAAATAAATTTATTCTTGATTTTTTATTCCATTTTTAAACCAAACCTGACTTTATCAGCTTCACCTTGCCATATTATTCTATACTGTCTGCGGCTCGCTTGAGTGTCGTGTTTAATTTGGAAATGGAATGCCTCAAAGAAACGACAACCTTATTACAGGCTAGTCATAATGCTTCAAATACCCCAGCTGCTCCCATTCCACTACCTACACACATCGTAACCATGCCATATTTCAGATGGCGCCGACGTAAGCCGTGCAGCAGTGTCGCGACACGGATTGCACCTGTTGCACCAAGTGGATGACCCAGTGCGATAGCCCCTCCCAAAGGATTCACTTTAGCGCGATCCAGCCCTAACTCATCAATAACAGCGAGACTTTGTGCAGCAAATGCTTCATTCAGCTCAATCCAATCAAGATCGTCCAGTTTCATACCCACTTGTTTCAGGACCTTAGGAATCGCCTTGATTGGACCAATTCCCATTATCTCAGGTGGAACGCCTGCAACTGTGTATCCAATAAACCTTCCGATTGGTTTTAAATTGAAGCGTTGTAATGCGGTAGCACTCATGAGTACTACCGCACCTGCACCATCAGACATCTGTGAACTATTTCCTGCCGTGACCGAGCCGTTGGCTGCAAAGACTGATTTCAATTTCGCAAGCGCTTCTAAACTGGTATCGGCACGAGGTCCTTCATCAGTGTCTTTCACAGATTTTACAGTTACGACTTCATGTGAAGTTAAATCCGGTCTTTTTTCTTCGATCGGGTAGGGGGCAATCTCCTGGTTGAATTCGCCCGTTTCGATGGCTTTTAAGGCTCGTGTGTGGCTCGTCAGCGCAAACTCATCCTGTTGCTCACGAGAGATTTTCCATCGCTGCGCTACTTTTTCGCCGGTAATGCCCATTCCATAGGCAATGGCTACATTTTCATCGTGCAGGAACATAGCTGGGTTCAGGGCAACTTTATTACCCATCATTGGTATCATGCTCATGCTTTCAGTGCCACCCGCAATCATCACATCTGCTTCCCCGAGGCGAATACGGTTTGCAGCCAATGCCACTGTCTGCAGTCCGGATGCACAAAAGCGGTTGACTGTCATGCCTGACACGCTGTTGGGCAGCCCAGCCAGCAACAATGCTACACGTGCTACATTGATTCCTTGTTCCGCCTCCGGCATAGCGCAACCGACGATGACATCTTCGATTGCAACCGGATCAAGTCCTTCACACTGTTTCAATACTGCTTGGAGAACATGGACAAGCATGTCATCGGGGCGAACATTTTTAAACATACCGCGTGGGGCTTTACCAACAGGTGTACGTGCAGCAGCGACGATATAGGCATCCTGAGTTTGTTTGGTCATGTTTTTCTCCATCAATCTTTAAATAAGGATCTCATCACGATGGCTAATTTCTGAGTGGTTTCCCTGTTTTCAAGGTGTGCGCGATACGTGCTTGAGTTTTCTCTGTTGCCAGCAATTCAATGAATGCTTTTCTCTCCAGCTTGAGAAACCACTCTTCATCTACCAGACTGCCCGGCGTCAAATCTCCTCCACACATGACATAAGCAATTTTGCTGGCGATCAGGTAATCATGCTCAGAAATAAAGTGCCCCTCTAGCATATTGACTAATGTTCCTTTGAGTGTCGCAATGCCGGTAGATCCCACTACTGGAATCCCGCGTGGCATCAAAGGCGGACGATAACCTGACTGTGTCAATGCAAGTGCTTGTGTTTTTGCTGTGTAAAGAAGCTCAAAACGATTCATGATGATCGGATCAGCCGGGAGTAAATAACCCAGTTTTTTTGCTTCCTCGGCACTTTTTCCAAGTTGAGCCATTGCAACTGTCTGGAAGTAATGTTTTAGTTGAGGAAAAGGATCATCATCTATTGCATTTCGTGCTGCTCTCAATGCCAGTTCTTTGCATCCCCCGCCGGCAGGTAGCAAGCCCACCCCTGCCTCAACCAGACCGATATAGCTTTCCAAGGTGGCTACAGTTCGATCGCAATGCATTACAAACTCACAGCCTCCTCCTAGAGCAAGTCCATCGACAGCCGCCACCGTTGGAATCATGCAGTACCGCAGATGCTGCGATAGCTGCTGGAAGCGCGTGATCAGCGTTTCTACTTCTGCGAGTTTGCCAGCCATCAATGCATCTGCTAGATCCAGACTTCGCGCAGCTTGCAGAATGGTCGATTGAGCTGTTTTCTTAACTTTCTTCACGAATTGATCAAAAGCGGAGGGAGGTTCCTCACTTTTGGGTTTCTCTGTCGCTTTTTGCAGATTAGCACCTGCCGAGAAAGGAGGTTCGGTTTGCCAAATCACGAGTGCACGCCAGTGACGCTCTGCTTCCTCAATTGCCCGCTGCAATCCATTGAGTACTTCGATATCGATCGTATGCATCTTGCTCTTGAAGCTGACAATCGCTATTTCATCTCCAGTATGCCACATTCGTATTGCATCTGTTTCAAAGATGGTTTCACCATATACCCTTTCTTCACCCGCCAAGTGATCAGGAAATGCTTGTCTGCGATATACCGGCAATGTGGATCGCGGTTGCATCGCATGGTTTGCCGGTGCGTAGGAGCCTTGCGCGGTATGGACCTCTGGCGCCGCATTTTGCCCTACCTCTTGTACCCAGGTAGGAAGAGGAATGTTGCTCATGCTTTTGCCAGCGGCAATATCTTCATTGATCCAGGCAGTAATCTGGTTCCAACCAGCAGTCTGCCAGATTTCAAACGGCCCCTGATTCCAACCAAACCCCCAGCGGATCGCGAGATCCAGATCGCGCGCATTATCTGCGATGGATGATAAATGAAAAGCGCAATAATGGAACAGATCACGATGGATTGCCCACAAAAATTGAGCTTGTGGATGCTCGCTGAGTCGCAGAGCTGCAAATTTTTCAACTGGATTCTTTTGCTTGAGTAGCGATTCTACCTCGCTATCCAATGTGCTTTCGGAAAGATGATAAGTATTGGTAGCTAGATCAAGTACCTGAATTTCTTTATTAACTTTCCGATAAACTCCTTTGCCTGATTTCTGGCCGAGTGCGCCTTGATCGATCAAGGTTTGTAGCCAGTTGGGGATGACGTAATAGCGATGCCAGGGATCATCGCTCAGTGCTTTATGCATAGTATTGATGACATAGGCGAGAATATCCAGGCCTACGATATCCGCAGTACGGAAAGTAGCACTCTTGGGGCGACCAATGAGGGGCCCCGTCAACTTGTCAACCAGATCAAAGCCTAAGCCAAATTCTTTTGCATGATGCATAATCGCCAGCATAGAAAACACACCTACACGGTTAGCGATAAAGTTAGGGGTATCTTTCGCACGAATGACTCCCTTACCCAGATAAGTCACTAAAAATGCTTCCAGATTATCAAGTATTCCGGCATCGCTTTCCTTGCAAGGAATCATCTCGACCAAATGCATATAACGCGGGGGATTAAAAAAATGGATACCACAAAAATGATGACGTAATTCTTCAGGAAAAGCCTGCGCCAATTGATTGATCGATAGACCGGATGTATTACTGGCAAAAATGGTATGCGGACCAAGATGAGGCGCAACCTTGGTATACAGATCGGTTTTCCAATCCATACGCTCAGCGATCGCTTCAATGACAAGATCACAGTCCGTGAGTAATCCCAGATGCTGATCATAATTGGCCGGCTGAATACAAGCTGCTTTGGAAGCCACTGATAGCGGAGCAGGCTCAAGTTTTTTCAGTTTTTCGATTGCTTTTGTAGCAAGCGCACTAGGATCACCAGATTCTTCAGTAGACAGCTCAAATAAAAGTGTTTCAATATTAGCGTTTACCAAATGCGCTGCAATCTGCGCTCCCATGACTCCTGCTCCCAGCACTGCGGCCTTGCGCACAATAAAGCGATAGTTACTCAATTTTCTCCCTCCGCCTGATCTGGTTATTGGATGAAGCTGCTAATGCAGCACATTTCTGCATCATTGCTTGATTACATCTTATTTAAATGACTATTTCAAGCTTTTCGCTCAAAAGATTACAAGCATGAACCTCAAAGAGCAAGTGGGAATTGTTTCATCTTTGTAAAGATTGATGTCAATTACTTAAGCCAAGTTAAGGTATCAGCATTTGTCATCCTATTTCTCTTTATAAATTGTTCAGTTTGTATTCATGATCCCCGCGATAAAGTAATCACCAACAGAAGAAATTCTGATCAATAAAAAAACAATTAAGGAGGTGTAACATGAAAACGAGAACTAAAATAGACTTAGTGATAAAATTATTATCTGGAATGTTGCTAAGTATTGTTTTAGTGATTCCCATGGTGGTTGAAGCTGGAAGAGGACATCACCATCATCATGATCATTATCGCCATCATCATCATCATGATCATCATCGCCACCATCACCATAATCATTACAATACACGAAATATTTATTACAACTAGTCCTACTATCCTCCCGCTTATCCGCCTGCTTACGGTGGTTATTACGGTGTCGCCCCGAGAAACTTTTTCTTTGGCATTAACACGGGAAATGCCCGTTTTATGTTAGGCTATTAAGCATCATAGCCGGTAGCAGAAACCCTTATTCTGCCACTGGCTGGCTTATAGCTATTGAAAAATGATGACCTATCGATATTGCTTGGTGATTGCTATTTTTTTTTTATTTATCATGCCTACCGCTACGCTTGCGCAGAAAGATTCTCTTTATTATCAACCGAGCAATCAGCACATGGAAATTTCCCAACAGCAAGCCGTTGCTATTGCACAGCAGCATATTCCAGGGCGTCTTCTATCTGTTCAGCGTGTGCCTGATAGTTATCGTGTCAAGATTTTAAGTAACAGAGGAACTGTACGCATTGTGACCATAAACGCTAATAGCGGCGCCGTTATTGCTACTCATTAGAATAGAAAAATTCCCATGTAATTCTGCCTATCTAAGTGATTGAGTGAAATAAGCTAGTATGATCACGTTTGCAGATTTTTAGGTTTAACACAGTATTTGACTATTTAAGCTACTCGATTGACATCATGCGAATCTTGCTTATTGAAGATGAAATCAAGCTGCAAAAGCAAATTAGTCAGCAACTGGAGGCAGATGGATACATGGTCGATACTTGTGATAACGGCGAGGAAGGTTTGTATATTGCAAGTGAATATCCATTAGATGCAGCCATTGTTGATATTGGTTTACCTGGTTTATCTGGCCTTGAAGTGATTGCTGCTTTACGCAAGCGAGGCAGCTTACTGCCCATACTTATTCTTACCGCGCGTAATAGCTGGCAAGATAAGGTTAAAGGTTTGGAGATGGGGGCGGATGATTATCTTGCCAAGCCATTTCAAATGGAAGAGTTGCAGGCCAGACTCAAGGCGCTTCTACGCCGTGCAACTGCCATTCCGAGTACAACATTGAAGTATGGGCCTGTCACACTGGATACAGCCGAACAAACGGTCAAGTTAGGTAATGACGTGGTTGATCTGACTACTTTTGAATATCGCTTGCTGGAGCATTTAATGCGCCATCAAGGTGAGGTCATTTCCAAACAAACACTTACTGACTATCTTTATTCCCACAATGATAATCATGATAGTAATGTGTTAGAGGTTATGATTGGACGCTTGCGCCGTAAACTTGATCCTGACGGAAAACTTAACCCAATAGAAACATTACGTGGACGCGGTTATCGCTTTGCGATCAAATCCTCATCATTATGAGATCACTCAATCAGCGGATTTTATTCAGTGCCTCATTAGTACTTTTTATCTTTATTGTAGGTACTGCGTTGACGCTGGATCGTGCCTTTTACGATAGCGGCCAGAGGGCGCTACAGGACCGCATGCTTGGCAAGCTTTTTCTGCTGATGGGAGAGGTTGAAGTTGACCGGAAGGGTAGTCTATCCATGCCAGAAGAACTGCCAGCTCTGATTGAATTTGAGCAGCTCAATTCAGGTGTTTATGCCTTTATTACCGATCAAACCAATACTCTTGTCTGGAAATCGTTTTCTACTTTAAGTATTCCCATACCGTCACGAGCCCCTCTATTAGAAGGTGAGAAAAAATTCGAGCAGATTATGCTTAATGATGAGCCTCACTTTATCTACAGTTTTGCTGTAGCCTGGGAAACAGATGGAGGTGACTATCCCTTTACTTTTCATGTGATCATAGAGAGTGCATCGCTTGAGGCGCAAATAGACAGCTATCGTACAGACTTGTGGGGTTGGTTGGGAGTGATGGGATTTTTATTATTGATTATGCAGATGCTGGTATTGCATTGGGGGCTTCGACCGATGCGACAGGTCTCATCTGAGTTAAATGCCGTTGAATCAGGCGTGCAGGAAAGCGTGCAAGGGCTCTATCCAGTCGAATTAAAACGCCTTACCGACAATATCAATTCGCTCATTCAACACGAACGAAAACATCAGCAGCGTTACCGCAATGCGCTAGCTGATCTAGCGCACAGTCTTAAAACACCGCTGACTATCCTGCAGGGTACAATCAGAACTGAAAAGCTTTCCGTGAATATGAAAACTGTTCTCGATGAACAGATCAACCGGATGGATAGTATCATTCAATATCAATTACGTCGTGCGGCGACAGCTGGCAGTTCGCCTGGAACAAGGCTGATCGCATTACGTCCAGTCGTTGAGAAAATTGTGAATACGGTCAATCGTGCCCACTATGACAAATGCCCGCAGATTGTCATTGAAATTGGGTCTGAGTTTTGTTTGAGGGTAGATGAGGGCGATTTGATGGAATTGCTTGGCAATTTGATTGATAACGCTTTCAAATGGTGTCGACGGACAGTCACTATATCAGCCCAGTGTGTGCACGATGATATCGTGCTTAAAGTAGAAGACGATGGTCCTGGTGTCAAGCAAGAAGAAATAGGCAGACTCACTGAACGTGGGGTCAGGGCTGATCAAGCGATGCCAGGTCACGGTATTGGCTTGGCTATTGTACGGGATATTGCTCAGGCATATGATGGTGCCTTATTTATTGAGCCGGGTAAGAACATTGGAGTGTCTTTTATCATCCGAATAAAGCGTTAATAGAAATTCTTGCAATTCAGACTATTTCTGTCTTAAATTGTGCATCTTTTATTGCTGCGCAATGCTCCTCTGCCTGAGTGCTACGTGCTGTAATGCGTCAGATCAGAAAGGATATGCGATAATGAGGAAAAGATACTTTAATAAGTAATAAGGCACCATGAACTATCCGCAGCATTAAGTAAGGTTGATTTTTGAGCTAAAAAAATAGAACCTAAATACCGTCTAGTCTTATTTCCATTAAAACCATTAAACCAGTTGAAAAGCCAAGCATGCCTAGATTTATCGCCTTGATTCCTGCTGCAGGCACCGGCTCGCGCATGAATAATGAATTACCAAAACAGTATTTATCATTGGCTGGGAAGCCAATGATTTATCATGCTTTACACACTTTGTGCCATTCCTCGCATATCTTTAGAGTATTTGTTATTCTCGCCCCGGATGATCATGAATGGAACCGTTACGACTGGTCATCCTTTGCTGATAAATTAGTCGTGAAGTATTGCGGAGGAGCAACGCGCGCTGACAGTGTATTGAATGGATTGAAGGCAATGCAACAAACAGACGGATCTATCGTTAAGGATGATTGGATTCTTGTACATGATGCAGCCCGCCCTTGCCTGACTATCTTTCAACTTGACCAACTCATTGATGCACTTGCACTGGATGAGGTTGGTGGCTTATTGGCGATCCCAGTTGCAGATACCTTAAAACGCGCCGATTTAAATCAACGTGTGATGGGGACAGAATCCAGAAATGGCTTATGGCAAGCGCAAACACCGCAGATGTTTCGCCTGGGCCTGTTAATGGATGCACTGAGTAAAGTGAATAGTGCCGCTATAACGGATGATGCCAGCGCGATCGAAGCTTTAGGTCTTGATCCCAGATTGGTGCTGAGCGATGCTTATAACTTCAAGGTGACTTATCCTCAAGATTTGGCCTTAGCCGAACTTATTTTGCAAAAAAAGGAAACAAATTGAAGAATATAAGAATTGGTCAGGGTTTTGATGTGCATCCACTGGTAGAAGGTCGTGATCTGATCATTGGTGGGGTAGCGATTCCTTACGAGAAAGGACTAATGGGGCATTCTGACGCAGATGTTCTGCTGCATGCGTTGTGTGATGCATTAATCGGTGCAGCTGCATTAGGGGATATCGGTCAGCATTTTTCCGACAAGGATGCACGTTACAAAGATATTGACAGCCGCGTACTATTACGTGAGGTGCATCGGTTGCTGATCAGCAAGCGCTACAGGGTCATCAATATCGATGCCACTATTATTGCTCAGGCACCTAAAATGGCCCCCTATATCTTGGCGATGGTGACTAACATTGCCCAGGATTTGAATATGTCTACCAGCGACATTAATATCAAGGCAAAAACTGCGGAGAAGCTTGGCTTTATAGGTCGGGGTGAGGGGATTGTAGCCGAAGCCATCTGTTTAATCACAAAAACTGACGACATTTGTGATTAAAACCAATATTTCTCCCGAAGAGACTATAAAAGTCTTTTTTGCAGTCTGGCCTGATGCCGCTGCTCAAGAAAGACTGAGCAAGCTAGCCAGCCAACTCGCCAGCCTTTGTAGGGGGAGGGCAATCAACCTCCCTTTGATCCATCTCACCTTAGTATTTGTTGGAAATGTAACTGGTCAGCAACTTGAAACACTATGCCAAGTAGCGAATGAAGTCAAACAATCAAGTTTCTATTTGACTATGGATGAAATTCAGTACTGGCAACATAATCGCATTGTCCATATTGGTCCAAGCCAATGTCCTGCTAAGCTTTCTGCATTAGTAAACGATTTACAGAATAGATTGTCTCAGGCTGGCTTTTCGCTGGAAAAACGCCGTTATATTCCACATATTACTTTGGTAAGAAAAGCGTTATGCGGAAATTTGCCACATTTGACGGCTTCGATCGCCTGGCACGTCAATGAATGGGCATTAGTGCAATCCAAACAGACCGATCAGGGCACGGTCTATTTGTCACTTGATCGCTGGCCTCTGGAAGAAACCTGAATCCCGTTATTACATTTTGTTTCATAAAATTCCTTGAGTACCTAATGAAAATCCTAGCGCTCGATACTTCTACTGAATATTGTTCACTCGCACTCTGGCTGGATGGTAACGTGCTGTGCAAAGAAGTATTGGCAGGGCAAAAGCATACTGAGTTACTGCTGCCGATGTTGCAAGCAATGTTAGCCGAATCCGGACTGGCTTTGACCCAATTGGATGGCTTTGCTTTCGGTGCCGGTCCAGGATCATTTACGGGTTTGCGCATAGCATGTGGCATAGTGCAGGGATTGGCATTTGCGACAGACCTGCCTGTTATTGGGATTAGCACGTTGGAAGCATTGGCCCAAAGAATTGGTGCAAACCATGTCATGGCAGCGCTGGATGCGCGTATGGGTGAAATTTATTATGCTGCTTATACTCAAACAACTGATGGCTGGTCAATTATACAAGCACCTATTCTCTGTTTGCCCCAGCATATACCTCAGCTACCGGGCGGGCGCTGCTGGGTTGGGTGTGGTAGTGGTTTCGATCAGCATCATGAATTGCTAAGCCATCTTTACAGCAATAATTTGTATCGGATTGAACAGGGATGTTATCCCCATGCCCAGGAAATTGCGCGACTGGCTGCGCCAAAATTGTTGAAAGGGTTGGGCATCGCTCCCGAAGAGGCTGCTCCTGTTTATATACGAAATAAGGTCGCTTTGAAGGAAAATGAGCGATGAGCCATTCCTTGCAGCAAACCTATCAGATCAGGGAAATGCGCTTGGAAGATGTGCGTCGCGTCATTCTCATCGAACGTGAGATATTTCTTTTCCCCTGGTCAGAAATGAATTTTGCTGATTCGATCAGAGCAGGCTACCACTGCCGCGTGATAGAACTCAACGATTTGCTGATAGGCTATGCTATTATGATGAGAGGTCCCGATGAGGCCCATATTCTAACAATTGGCATTTCCGCTCAATGGCAGCATCAAGGCTTGGGTTGCAAGATGCTACAGTATTTCATTGATCTTGCCAGACAACAGCAGGCTATAGCAGTCTTGTTGGATGTGCGTGAGTCCAATATTGCTGCGGCCAATTTGTACCAACGACTAGGTTTTAAACAAATCGCGATACGTACAGGATATTATCCTGCCATGTGTGGGCGTGAAGATGCACTGGTGATGAGGCTGGAGTTATGAGTCGACGACGCAAGGAGACACTGCACGAGCTTGGTTTAACCCCTATTTGGCATCGCAGGGCAAACAGTGCTCTGGGCGAGTCAGTACCCTTGATTTTGGGGAGTGATCAGTCTGTTTCAAAAGTCAATGCTGCAAAAGAAGTCAGTAATGATCGAGAAACCAATGATCGAGAAGCACAAATTTCAAGGATGGATTGGGCGCAGCTCAAAGCTACCGTTGCTGGCTGCATAGCATGTCCGTTATGTGAGTCAAGAACGCAAACGGTGTTCGGGGTGGGGGATGAGCAAGCCAATTGGTTGTTTATCGGAGAAGGGCCCGGTGCGCGAGAAGATAAAACAGGCGAGCCATTTGTTGGTCAAGCGGGTAAATTGCTTGACAATATGTTGAGGTCTATTCAGTTACGGCGTGGCGAGGAAGTTTATATTACCAATATCGTAAAATGTCGACCGCCCAATAACAGAGCCCCTCAACCTGACGAGGCTGAACAGTGTCGGCCCTATCTGGAACGACAAATCGTTCTGATTAAACCTAAACTTATTGTTGCGTTGGGAAAGGTGGCAGCCCAGAATTTATTGCATTCTAATGAAAATATTGGCAATCTGCGTGGCATGCTACACTCCTATGCAGATATTCCTTTGATTGTTACTTATCATCCAGCTTATCTGTTACGTTCGCTCTCGGACAAAGCCAAGGCGTGGGAAGATTTATGCTTCGCCAAAGCAACCATGCAATCATTGTTGGCGCAATGATTTTCTCAGGAAACCCCTGATCCGATTATTAAATCAAACCTGGCATTGTCAGCTTCTCCTTCTATATTAGTTTTTATACTATTTGCGGCTCGTCTTCACATCATTTCTGATGAGGAAATGGAATAGTATGATCATCAATGGACTTTATGCATGCCAATCAGATGAAGTGAGTCCTCTTTGCTTTGATTGAACAGGTGCCATTTACGGATGAGAAGCATAGCGATAGCCACCAATAAACCAAATAGCGCAATCACAACGTAAATATGCACATCCAGCAGGATGAGCAGCGCATACAGCAATATCATCACCAGAATACTGGAATTCTCATTGAAATTCTGGACTGCGATGGAATGACCGGCACCCATCAAAATATGTCCGCGATGCTGTAGCAGGGCATTCATTGGTACCACAAAAAAACCTGCTAGACCGCCGATCAAGACAAGCAACACCACCGCAATCCATAAGTCTCGCACAGTAATCATCGTCATCACGACGATACCCATGGCAATACCGAGTGGAATGACTTTTACTGAATCCCGCAGAGAAACTAATTTAGCTGCTAAAACCGCTCCGAGAGCAATGCCGACTGCCACTACGCCTTGCAATTGCGCGGCTTGATTGAGTGGAAAGCCCAGTGCAATATCAGCCCATTTCAAAACAATAAACTGCAAAGTCGCGCCTGCCCCCCAAAACAAAGTTGTGACAGCAAGCGAAATCTGCCCAAGCTTGTCGGTCCATAGCAATTTGACACAGTGTGCAAATTCGTGAATCAGGAATGAAGGATTCTTTTTGAGTATGCGATGATCGACTCCTGTATTGGGTATGTATAAATTAAAAGTGGCTGCAATCGTATAACACACTACAACAAGCAGAAGCGCTACTTCTATGTGGGTATCGATGCCTGTATCAATAAAAGGAAAATCAAGCGATAGTAAAGCAGCCGAAATGGCTGGGGTAATGAGAAGCCCGCCAAACACTGTGCCAAGTACAATAGAGGCTACAGTTAATCCTTCAATCCAGCCATTGGCAATGACCAATTTTTCCGGGGGCAGCAATTCAGTCAATATGCCGTACTTTGCAGGAGAATAAGCTGCTGCACCCAGCCCCACTATGGCATAAGCACTGAGCGCAACATATTGGTCTATCGCAAAGAACAAAAGGGTACAGCCCACTATTTTAATCGAGTTGCTGATAAACATGACTCGACCCTTCGCCATGGAGTCAGCAAATGCACCCACAAAGGGTGCCAGCATGACATAAAACAGCACAAATACAAATTTGAGCATGGGGGTAAGAAAGGTAGGGGCTTGTAAGTCAGTCAATAGCGCGATCGCTACCACCAATAATGCATTATCAGCTAATGACGAAAAAAATTGTGCCACCATTATTGTATAGAATCCGCGCTCCAAGAGTCCTCCTTAATAACCTCGAGTTAAAATCTTTCCGGTAATACTTATTAGAAAATAGTAGTGTATATCCTAAAGGGAATGATACCTGTAAACGGAATAATACCTTTTATGTCTCATCATTTAGATGAAAATTTTATTTAATCTTAGTCATTCCATTTCTAAATCAAACCTGATTTTGTTGGCTTCACCTTGCCCTATGATTGATGCTGTCGGCGGCTCGCCTGCGCGTCATGTTTGATTTGAAAATGGAATCACACACAAAATATCAATATTATAGCGATAGCTATTCCGAACGATGGATCCGTGACAGTGGACTATTATGGATTGCTGGCCATATTTTCGAGGTATTCTACCCTTACTTCGGTAAGACCATGTAGACCAATCTTTTTAGCTGCACCATGTGATAGATCAATTAATCTGTTTCTTTTGAAAGGGCCGCGATCATTAACAATGACATCTACAGCACGTCCATTACGAAGATTGGTAACTCTTACTTTGGTGGGCAGGGGGAGAGTTCTATGTGCAGCAGTTAAGCCTTGCGGGTTAAAACGTGTACCCATTGCAGTTCGATTACCCGATTCCTTGCCATACCATGAAGCAATCCCTTTCTCACGATAGCCTACTGCTGAGGATATTGGATAATATGTCTTGCCTCCTACTTTGTAGGGTCTATTGTACGGTGCATTTTGCTTGCTTCGAGATAAGGATGAGGTAGAAGATTTGGTAGGAATAGAACAGCCACTGGATAAAAAGGCGATCAGCAATATCAATATCCCGGTAATACTTGCAAGCGGTAAATTGATAGTCGTTCGCAATTCTATCAATTTGATTGTAAATAGATTGCATACCGGAATTATTTCTGTTTTAAACAGAGTGAATCTTGATTCTATTCTCGTCATCATCCACCTTTATGATATTTTTAAGGGTGCTCAATGGTCTTTTAATCCCCGCGAGAGAACATTTAGCTCAGATTGAACGTATTTAGATTAGCTTGGTTTCAGATTTCATACACTTTCCCAACTAATGATAACAATGAGAAACACTAAGTTTAATATCATAGCAATCGCTTCTGCTTTGGCCAAATATGTTAGTGCTAAATGATTGATAGCTGTAGAAGGCTAATTAATAGAGGCTACATTAATAGTATTTACGCCAAGATACCAGGGTAAAAATTAATAGCATCATTCTAGTCTGCTTAATCCCGTCAGGAACTGAGCTCACCTTGTAAACTGAGCTTACCTTGTAATCAGGCAATTTAACCGAATAAACGCTACAATATTCCCTTGATTATTTATTTCGGATTGTAAACGTATGGAAGCAGAACAACTCAACAGCCTGATTCACCAACTTACGGGTCTCAATGATCGAGAAAAAGCATTGCGGAGGTATCTTTGACTTCGATAATAAGAGGTTACGTCTGACTGAAGTCACGCGGCAAGCAGAAGATCCCGCAGTCTGGAGCGATGCGCAGCGCGCTCAGGAGCTAGGGCGCGAGAAGAAAACACTGGAAAGTGTGGTATTGACACTTGAGGCGATCGACAGGCAATTACAGGATGCCGATGAATTACTGCAAATTGCGAAAGAAGAAAATGACGAAGCAACCTTGCAAAGCATCCTATTGGATGTAGCACAACTTGAGAAGGAAGTAGCGGATATGGAGTTCCGCCGTATGTTCTCAAATCCTATGGATCCCAGCAATTGTTTTGTTGATATTCAATCTGGTTCAGGGGGCACAGAGGCCCAAGATTGGGCAGCTATGCTGGAAAGAATGTATTTGCGCTATTGCGAGCGCCGCGGCTTTGGGGTAGAGGTGCTTGAAGAGTCTGTGGGTGACGTTGCAGGGATTAAAAGTGCTACGCTTAAGGTAACGGGTGATTATGCCTATGGCTATTTACGAACCGAAACAGGGGTACATCGCCTGGTGCGTAAATCGCCGTTTGATTCAGGCAACCGCCGCCATACCTCTTTCGCCAGTGTATTCGTCTATCCGGAAGTCGATGATAGTATCGAGATTGACATCAATCCGGCAGATTTACGTGTCGATACCTTTCGAGCATCTGGGGCAGGTGGCCAGCACATCAATAAGACCGACTCGGCTGTCCGGATCACTCATCTTCCTACCAATATCGTAGTGCAATGCCAAAGTGGTCGCTCTCAGCATCGGAATCGGGCCGATGCCATGGCCATGCTGAAATCACGCCTCTACGAAGCGGAATTGCGCAAACGTAATGAGACCAAGCAGGCTGTTGAAGACGCCAAGACTGATATTGCATGGGGCTATCAGATTCGTTCTTATGTGCTGGATCAATCGCGCATTAAGGATCTACGGACTAATGTTGAAATCGGCAATACGCAAGCAGTTCTGGATGGCGATTTGGATGATTTTATCGAGGCCAGCTTGAAGCGGGGTGAAGATGCTGTCTGATTGGTTTTGTTGAAATAGTGAGACCGATTGACAATCGTGAGTTTCACAAGCTACGTGGCAAGCTGCCTATGATTCAGAGTTTGAGCTTGTTCTTGGAAAGCACAGGCCGCAATCTCCCTTTTATTAGATTGCGGTCTGTTTACGGAGGAGTATCACATGTTAATTTTTAGCTCAGCGATCAGAGATCAGAATGAGTGCCAATGAGATGAATAAACCCATCTGGACCAGATTTAGCGGGCGTACCATTCGCTCTTTGACCAATATTTATGATAAGTAAAAACAATTGCTGCTGGATTTCATCTGCCTGCCAGCGTTATCTTATCTTAGCATCAAAAAAGCGGGTGCAGTTCCACTCGTGTATTGAATTATCTGATTCAAAATTGCACCCGCTTCGCTTTAAGTATGCATCCTCCCACAGTTTTTATTTAAAGGTTCAACTTAATCAGCCAACATAAAAATCTTCATTAGTCAGTGCAAGCCCACCCGTTAATTGGGCAAATTGCTGGGCGCTAGCACCACCAATACCGTCGGCGTCATAGCTGAGAGCGCCAGTTTGTGTGTTATAAATAATTCGATCCGTGCTATCGTGTGCTTGAGTGCCGATGTAGAAGGCTCTGGCACTGAGAAAGTCTCCGCTGGTCAGATTGGTAAAAATGTTGTTCTCCAAATAGATAATATCGTTGCCCGGGGTAAAGTCCGTAATTTTGTCGACAGTACCGTCCAATTTCGTATCAAAAACAAAAATATCTCTGCCCGTTCCACCTGTTAAGGTGTCAGCATCTGCTCCGCCCCATAGAATGTCATTGCCGCTGCCGCCATCAAGGGTATCTTTGCCCTCGTGGCCATGAAGTTGATCTGAACCGCGCAAACCTGAGATGGCATCAGCGCCAGATGTTCCTTCCAGTTCATCTGAACTTGATGTCCCAATGATTGTGTTAAGTTGAGGAATAGAAGTATCCGTGCTAGATTGAGAAGTACCTCCATTCAAGGTTGGGTCGACCAGATCCTGCTCCACATTCTTGCTGTTGATGCTAACTTGATAGGTCGTTGTGGCTATCCCGTTACCAGTAAAACTGACAGTATAATTACCGGCAGCAAGCTCCAACTGGTAGCCACCAGCGGGGCTTGTCTGCGTCGTTGTGATGGTGCCGGTGGTATTGTTTTTGGCAGTGACGGTGAGGTTATCTAATCCTTCATTGATATCATAGAACTTATCACCATCCAGATCATCAAAGGCGACCCCCACCAAAAAAGGATTGGTTGATGTTTTGGCAAAATCCTGGGTAATGAAAGCAGCGTCGTCGAATCTACTGTATGGGCCGACTTCCAGGCCAATCCCAATTTCACGAAAATTGTCATTTAAGATATTGGCTTTATGGCCGGGTGAGTTCATCAATGAAATGTGCATTTGCTCTACTTCGTCTGCAAAACCGGACGGTGAGCGAGCACTCCTCCAGGCAATATTTTCTCCCCAGGCCCAGGAACCGGAGAAATCATAATCTGCTGATTCCATGCGATCGCCTGGATCTGATCCATTTATGCCAGTATGAGAAAATGTGTCTGTATCAATCATCCAGTTACTATGACGCTCTGCTGCTGTATTAAGATTGTCATCGAAAGCGAGCGGTTGAGCGCCAACCTTAGCCCGTTCAGCATTGATAAGTTGTAGCATGTGTTGTTCGTAGGCATTAGCTTGTGACATAAGCGAAGCTCCGGTTTTTGGGTTGGTAAAAATTGATGCGTGAAACGGCTTTTAAGTAATGCTGGCTTTTTACTTTTTGGGATAAATAGTTTCTAAACTGAAAATCTTTTTATTAAGTGAAGGGGGAGTGATAAAAGAAAAATTAGAGACGTTGATCGTTTTAAGTCCGGTCATTGGTTAATTCCTCTCACATTGGAATTTATAAAATCTAATTGAAGTATTTGGTGAATCCTTCAATTAAAAATGCTATCGGCAATTTTTTTATGCGCTTTAGATAAAAAGTATGAAGTCTTATTTCTGGCTATCCTCACGGCGTTGCACGTGGGGATGATCTGCGCGTGATCATTGGGTCGTTTATGACATCAAGAATGGCCTGCAATGAGAGAATGAGCTCTAAGAGTACGGGCCGCACAAGATGCTATATGACTGCTTTGTGCGCTGGAGCCGTGTGGGTGTCTTCAACCATATCCTTGCTAAGCTGGCCGGTAAGGCCAAAGCACCGGATCGGCTGATGGTTAGCGCAACTACCTCAAGATGCACCGCACAGCAGCCAGCTTGCTAAAAGAGGAATACTCACTACTATATCGGCTGTACAAAAGGCAGCTTGAACTCAAAATTTCATGTCGTGTGCGACGGCAGCGGCAAGCCCTTTGCTCTGCTGGTGTTTGAAGGATAGGCAAACGATTGCAAGGACTCGGCCATGCTGTTGCCGTCCTTGACAAAAGCAAAAGGACTACTCACGAATCGTAGTTGCGATTACGATACCGTCGGGTTCTGAATAGTCCTCATGAAAAAAACGCAACACTTCTTGCTTAGAATTGGGGACAGGTTGCGAAAGAAGAAAAATGAGTAGAAGAGAATTGGGAAAAAAAGACGGTTTAAATATACCCAAGCAGTAAAAAGAGTTGATGGCAAAACCTTGGTCGGAAGTTGCGGCGCAATACAAAAACTGTAAAACAGCGATTAGTGTTGCTTACAAGACAGGCGCATACAGCCAGCGATAAATGGGAGAGTTTGATTAATTGCATTCAACGATGATTGAAGCTATGGTTCGCAAGAACAGGAATTCTTGACTCTGTACCTGACCCCTTATGCTTTATGAGAAAACTCAGAAGCAGGAACTCCAGCCATTTCTCTCGAGCTACCAAACTTATCCAAGTTGGATCAAATTCAGCAATTCCTGCGTACTGATCTTACCGCTGATTTCACCATCCTCCAGCACGCTATCGGCAAGATCACGTTTGTGCTTGTGCAGCGACACGATTTGCTCCTCGATGGTGTTTTTCGTTACCAGCCGGTATACGGTGACGGGGCGTTGCTGACCGATGCGGTGGGCGCGGTCGGAGGCTTGATCCTCGACAGCCGGGTTCCACCAAGGATCCATGTGGATGACATAGTCCGCAGCCGTTAAATTGAGTCCTACGCCACCGGCTTTAAGACTGATGAGAAAGACATCGCCCTGTCCTGCCTGGAAGGCATCTACCCGTTGCTTGCGTTCCGCTGGCGGGGTTTGGCCGTCCAGGTACTGATAGTCGATGCCTTTTTCGTCCAGATAGCGACGAATGAGGTTGAGGTGATCGACGAACTGGCTGAACACCAAGGCTTTATGGCGATTATCGAGAAGCTCATCCATAACCTCGCCAAACAACGCCAGCTTACTACTCGAAAGGCCCAGCTCCGGCGCAACAAGCTGCACATTGCAGCAGGCCCGACGCAGCTTGGTGATTGCTGCTAATACTTTGAAACGTTTATCTTCCTCGGCTGCCTGAGTTTCGTTCAGCTCATTCAACAGCTTGCGGCGTAAGGCTTCGTAAAATACTGCTTCTTGCTCACTCAGTTCCACTTGCAGCTCGATCTCGGTACGTGGCGGCAGCTCATCCAGCACTTGTGTCTTAGTTCGCCGCAAGATAAAAGGTTGAATCATGCGTTTTAGCCGCTGGCGCGCTTCCCGATCCTGGTTGCGTTCGATAGGGCCCGCAAAGCGGCGGTTGAAGCTTTCCAGAGAACCGAGCAGGCCGGGATTGATGAATCGGAATAGATTCCAAAGCTCGCCCAGATGGTTTTCCACTGGTGTTCCAGTGGTGATGATCTTGAACAGGCCCTGGAGAGCCATGGCTTGCTGGGAACGCTTGGTTGCCGGATTTTTGATGAGTTGAGCTTCATCCAGTACGATGGTTTGCCAGGTAGGTGCGGTTAGGCATTTACCGACCGATTCCTGCTGCAATAGAGCATAACTGCAAATTAACAGGTCCATTGGACGTAAGCTCTCGATCAGCTTTTGCCGATCACCGCCGCCCAGGATGTGAACGTTGAGGGTCGGCGCAAAACGTTGCGCCTCGCTCTGCCAGTTCATGCAAACCGAAGTCGGCGCAACTACCAGTGTCGGCCCCTCGCTGGCGCGGCACAGGATCATGGTCAAGGCTTGCAAGGTCTTTCCTAAACCCATGTCATCGGCTAAGCAAGCTCCTACGCCCCAAGTGGCCAGCCGAAACAGCCATTCGAAGCCGTCGCGTTGGTAATCTCGCAACTCCGCCTGTAAAGTGGACGGGAGCTTCGGCTGGATTTGTTCTGCCTGGCGCAATCGCTTCAATTGCGCGCGCCAAGTGGCATCACCTTGGAACTCACCCACTTCTTCGGCGATTTCACCCATGACCGGTAACGCCAACGAATGGAGCCGCTGATCTTTGCCATGTTTTTCCGAATAAGCACGCAGATCGTCCAAGCGCTTCTTGAATGCCTCGGTCAGGGCCAAAAAGCGTCCTTCATCAAGGCGGATGAATTTGCCCTGGGCGCCTTCCGTCAATTCCAACAAGCGTTGCATATTCAACACTTGTCCATCGTCCAGCTTGAGCTCGCCGCTGACGCTGAACCAGTCACGCTGCTGCTTGACCTTAATGCTGAACTGACTTAACCCAGCCTGTCCCAGCACCTTGAATTTTTCTCCTTGCGGCCATTCGATCTGGGTCTTATCACCTGCTTTCTGCAGTTCCAGCAAAAACTCCAGGCTACTTTCAGTATCTGCCAGCAGCCAGTGAAAAGCGGTTACCTCTTGCGCCTGAGTGCCGAGACTGGGACAAAGCGCGATGAGTTCATTCGCCAGTTTTCGCTCCAGCTTGAGATCACGCAGGGTTTGCAGGCGCTTGCCACCGATTTCCGCAATCAAGCTGGAGCCACCGGAACCGGGGGTGCAATACGAACCCTGTTCGCCAAAGGGTCGGGTCAGGATAGCGAGGCGTAGTCCCTCGCCTTCTGGAATCAGTTGCACGTGGGGACGCGCATGAGCCGGGACTGTCTCGGCGGCAGCCAATTCTCCGCCACCGATGTCTGAATGGATGGTCACCAGGGCGGATACTGAACCCAGGCTGGCCAGAATGCGCTCTTGGGCGGAGACCGGAGCTTCGATTCCCTTACCGATGATTTCCGCGAGACGATGGTGCTTTGGCTTAAGTTCGACAATCTTGAGACGGGTCAGGCCATCTTCGGCCAGCACCACACTTTCTTCCTCATCGCACAACGGCCAGAATTCGATTTTGACTTGCTCGTCCTTAGGCTTTTTCTTGACCCGCAGTTCCGGCTCAGCAGCGACCAGCTCCACAGCGACGCCACTATCCTTCCATGACACATTGGGCGCGCCCACCATCGCTAGCCAGCCGCGGCTGGACAAGGCATAACCTCCTGTGTACGGGTCGGGAGCGATATGCGCGGCTACGCGGCGATCCTGCTCGGAAAAATAAGCTGTCGATTCTGCCATTTCAGCCACTTTCTTCATCGACAAGGGCTTGCCCTTACTCCAGCCGCCACTGGCATTGCGTTTCTGTTCCCGTGCCTCCAACGTGAAGCCAAGATAGGCGTGCCCGCGTGACAACAACCAGGCGAGACGATACTCGGCTGTTTCGTCCCGCTTACCTGTTGCCGTAGCACGCACCACGGTATTCTTGATGGCGTTCAGAGCGCGCTCCCAAGGTTCCTGGTATTGGATACGATTGACCAGCAGCCTGATACCCTTAGAGTGCTCGAAGGCCTCGGCCGCACTTTTCATGTCGGTCTGCCTCGGTTCGATGCGCGCGATCAGTGCCGCTAGCTCCGCTGCAAGCCAGCCATAACCGTAATGACTGGCTTGTTCCTGATAAGTCTTCGCTTGCGACAAATAGGGAGCTAATTTTGTAGCCTGCTCGTATTGATGGAGCAGCCACAAGCCGATCCAGAAAATCCAGGGGCTCATATGGCCATAGTGTAGAATCTGCTCAAATCGCATATTCAATTGTGTCAGCGCACCGGGCTGATCTCGTTCCAACGCTGGAACGGACTTCATCAGCATAAAGACTGAGTCAAAGGAGTGATCTTCAGGAACCATCTCCAGAAGTTTTTGAGCCTCATCCAGGTCGCCGGCTTGGTTGCGCTGAAACAAACCCAACACGAAGAAAAACCCCGTAACTCCCGGAAAGAAAAACCTGCGTTTAACTTGTCCTTTGCGCAGCAGGCTCAGACCTTCCCGATAATACCGCAGCGCATTGTCATGATCTCCTTCCAGTAGCAAAAGCAAACCATGATAGGTACGCTCACGGAAGCTGACCGGACAACGGGACAATGCAGCCTGCGCGGCCTGCATCTCACCCCTTAGAATCGAGATCAGGGTCAGGCATAGTAGCCAATCTTCGGGCACCGACGTAGCTGGTTCCTCGCATGCTTCGCGCAACAGATCGAAGGCCGCTGCCTCCTGCTCCCAACCTGCAGCCTGCTGCAACAAGATCAACGGCAAGGCAGGTTCTCTGATTTTTGCGGGTAAGCGTACAAACCAGTCACGCTCGAAGGGATTATCACAAACCATTGCGTAAATTGGCGCAGGTTCAGACCAGCGTTGGGGTAGACCGTTCCAGTAGGAATACTGCACCCGCCCCAGCATCTCAAACAAGCGATCAATGTAAAGCACGTCCGCCCGGTAAATACCGATGCGTACTTCCCGGATCAGTTCGTCATCGTCGCGGAACTGGATGTCATCCTTGGCGGTTTTCTGATAGGCTGTTTGCAAAGGTGCGGCAAGGTGTACCAGATCGACATAGCGTTCGAATGCGCCGCTTGCGACAAGTTCGCGCGTCACCAGTTCAACGATAAGCTTATTGCACCTTAGGCGTTGATTATTCCACGATGTTTTCTCGATTTTGAGCAGCCTGCTGTGCTGCAGACGCTCCAGCTTGATGTTAGCTGCCTCACCCGCACTCAAAATTCTGCGTAATGGCGTTGTAATCTGCGATTTGCTAAGCCCGCCCCAAGCAACTGCCAATAAATTAACTGCGGCCTGTTCCGAAGGAGTGCATTGATGATAGCTTTCAAATAGTTGCCGACGTTCTTCCTTAACTGAATTTGACATAGCCTAATCTTTAAGAAGCTTTTGTAGTTTTGACACTTTTAATTACTGTTAGCACCGAGTCGTCAATATTAAAGAGAATATAGAGTTGTGTTTTTTTTATTCCCATTAAGTCTGAAGGCCTTATAGCGAGAAAATTTGTGTCTACTGACAAATGTACACAAAAGAGAACACCGCCTAGCATGAAAACCCCTTCATGAGATCTAACTTTACTTGTATTGAGGTAAAAATAGCGTAGATTATGTCGTCGATTTCACTTAGTGAGTAATTTAGACATAAGACACTTAAAATAAACAAAATATTATATTACTTCAGCTTGCTTACAAATAAATCTAAACACAAGCTTGGTTCTATCACAACAACTTATCCTGCAGAAAATACCTGATTTATAGGGTATATGTGATAATTCATTTTGATGAAACGCATTCGATCCGAACCTGCTGCTCTGCCTCAACGCTGGCAGATCGACTGCCAGATCGAATACGGTTCTGTCTAAATTTCAGGGTCGCTTAATAACTGGTACTTATTGACACCTTTTCCACTATTTCAGGTTACGGAAGTGCAGGCTAGGCATGAAGGGCTTCAACAAACTCTTCGGTGGAAACGCCCGCCTGCCTTGAGCAAGCTAGCCAGCGTACCAATCTTCAACTCTCAATGGTTGGGAATAACGCAGCCAGACAAACCGCGACGCATGGCTATGTGGCTAGCACGTTGACGGGCGACGACGAAGCCGAGTCGTTCCAAGGCCTGCACGACCTCGGCACCAGATACAACCGGTAATTTAGACATTTTCTGGCACTTCGAACGTAGTCAGCAATGGTCGACCTGAAACAACAAGGGGAAATTCTTCGAAATATAGCTCTGTTGCCTCGCACAGATTGGCTAAAGCTTCTTCTGCGGTTTCGCCTTGCGTAGCCGTGCCGGTGTCAGGGTTGAATGCGACATATCCCCTTCCGGGACAAGGCTTAAAACGGCCGATAATTCCATAAATTTACTCCTTTGGTTGCAGGGTGACGAAATGCCTAACACCCTGCTTCAGCAGCGACGTTGCGAAAGCTTCGGCGTCGGTTGAAAGCGGTTGTTGGGCTGCTCTTAGAACGGGATATCATCCTCAAACCCTTTTACGTCTGGAGCTGTTGCGTGCTTCTTGGGACGATGAATCACGAACAGATTTTCGTTCGATTCGATCCAAGACCAACCGACTTCCGTAATAATCATAATGTCGTAGGGCTCACCATTGTAGTCGGTGTCCTCTCCAAGATCGACAAATCGCTTTGACACAAGACGACGAACACCAAGAGAAAAACCAACGTTAGTCAAACCAGACTGCTCCGCACTTCGTCTTACCGAGTAGAGGCTGGTGCTAGATCTTAGCAGAGATGCGTCACCGGCTACCAATGCAAGAAGGAGCAACTCAGGCTGAGATAGGCCTTCTAAAGTTGCTACCGGCTCTGACTCCGCTATTTTTTCCAATGCGGCTCCTCGTTCGATGAGCGCCTTTATCCGTTCAGTAAGGGTGTCACGGAGTTTATCGAAGTCACCTGGCGCCTTGACGAGGTACGAGATCACTGTGCGGTGTTGGATATCGAAAGGATATTTCTTACCGGTACGTTCTTCTGAGCAAACCATAACCACCGGGCGACCAGACGCAAACGCATAACCGAGTTCATACCAAACATTGGGGTTATCTGTGGTGATATCAGCGAGGCAAACGGCTGCTGAGCGAATGCCCTCCTCAATTGCGTCAATGGGAATATCTACTCTTGGGTCCTTATCTACGCGGTAGGCCTCGAGTCCTGCTGCTTCGATTGCCGGTTTAAAGACCTGCTCGAAACGCTTGTCGAACTTACCAGCGTCAAACGGCTGAATAACAAAGCAGGTTGCCATATTATTTTCTCGTTCAGGCCCAACGCTCGCCTTGAGGTACCGAGAAAAGCGCGCAGCGCTTTCTGAGGTCACTCTCAAAGGCGCTGTTATATGCTGTTCGCATTGGTGTCCGCTTCTGCTGCGTGGAACTTGTCGAACCAAACCCAGAGCTCATAGAAACCTGCGTCTTTCGGCAGTGGATTGCTTTTAATGAACTTCGCGCGCAGAAACTGATTTGTGCTTTATAAATAATCCAACTAAATAGTAGAGTGATGTAACCCAATTTAGCCCATGGTCTGTTTTTAGCGATCTCGTCATTGTAAATTCCTTAATTTCAACGAACCGAAAAATAGCCCAAAGATTGCTGCAATGCAAGACTTTAATCTGTGATCTTACAAAAGTATTTGCCTACTTTTTCTCTTTAGCCCGTGCCAGCGCTAATGCAAGCGCACTAACAGGCTCAGGTCTGCGCGAGATCTTTTGCTGTGCTTCACGTGACTGCCGTTTGCGTTGTTCATGAGGGCGGCGATCGCGGTTGTCGGCACTAGGGGAGGGAATGTCCGCTTTATCTTCCAGACGCATGGTCAGGCTGATACGCTGCCGGGCGGCATCGACCTCCAGTATTTTCACTTTAACGATTTGGCCGGGTTTGACGATTTGATGGGGATCCTTGACAAATTTGCTTGCCAAAGCGGACACATGCACCAGGCCGTCCTGATGCACACCGATATCGACAAAAGCGCCAAAGGCAGCCACATTAGTTACAACCCCTTCGAGGATCATGCCGGGTTGTAAATCCGCGAACGACTCGATACCCTCTTGAAAGAGGGCTGTTTTGAATTCCGGGCGTGGGTCGCGACCGGGTTTTTCCAATTCAGTCAGGATATCTTTAACTGTCGGCAGGCCAAAGGTGTCATCGGTAAATTCGTTGGGGGAGAGTTCTTTCACCACTTCCGGTCGACCCATGACATGTTCAATGCCTTTTTTCAGGCGCGCCAGGATGCGCTCGACCACAGGGTAGGCTTCCGGGTGCACGGCCGAGCGATCCAAGGGGTTGTCGCCGTCGTTGATACGCAAAAAGCCTGCTGCCTGTTCGAAGGTTTTTTCGCCGACGCGTGGTACCTTGCGTATCGTTTGACGATTTGGGAAGGGGCCATGGGTGTCACGATATTCCACAATGTTTTGAGCCAGTATGCGGTTCAAGCCGGAAACCCGCGACAGCAGGGGGGCTGATGCAGTATTGACGTCCACACCGACTGCGTTAACACAGTCTTCCACAGTGGCATCGAGCGAGCGCGCCAGGACGCGTTGGTTGACATCGTGTTGATACTGGCCGACACCGATCGATTTGGGTTCTATTTTGACGAGCTCTGCCAATGGATCCTGCAAACGCCGGGCAATGGACACGGCACCGCGCAGACTGACATCGAGATCTGGAAATTCGGCTGCGGCAAAAGCTGAAGCGGAATAGACCGAGGCACCGGCCTCGCTCACGACGATTTTGGTTACTTTAAGCTCTGGTTTTTGTTCTGCCACCAGCTTGATGACCTCGGCAGCCAGCTTGTCCGTTTCACGACTGGCAGTGCCATTACCAATTGAGATCAGTTCAACGCCATGGCGGACCACTAATTGTGTGAGGGTGGCCAGGGCTCCCTGCCAGTCATTGCGCGGCTGATGGGGATAAATCGTGTCTGTTGCCAGTAGTTTCCCGGTCGCATCGACTACCGCCACTTTGCAGCCGGTGCGGTAGCCAGGGTCAAGACCGAGTACAGCCTTGGGACCTGCCGGGGCGGCTAGCATTAATTCACGCAGATTTCGGCTGAAAATCTTGATGGCTTCCGCTTCGGCTGCTTCGCGCAATTGCAACAACAATTCGGTGCTGAGATGCAGGTGTGCTTTGACCCGCCATGTCCAGTGACAGACATCCCCCAGCCATTTATCGACATTTCTACCGCGATTTTCAATGCCGAAATGAGCCGCGATCATGGCGACACAGGGATGCGGTACCATAGTTTCAGCCGCTTCATCCAGACCGAGAACAATTTTGAGTACACCCAAGGCGCGGCCACGAAACAATGCCAGCGCTCGATGCGAAGGGATGGAGCGAATCGGCTCCGAATAGGCATAATAGTCACGGAATTTTTCTTCTTCTGCCATTTCTTTACCCGCTACAACCCTCGAAGTCACAATCCCTTCATTCCAGAGTTTATTTCGCAGGGCAGCGAGTAGCTCAGCCGTTTCGGCGAAACGCTCAGCCAGAATATCACGCGCGCCTTCGAGCGCGGTTTTCACGTCTGGAATGTTGATCGCTTCCACTCCTTCAGCGGCTGGCTGTACTTTGATGTATTTGGCTGCTTCCTGCTCGGGAACGAGCGTCGGATCGTGCAACAACGCATCAGCTAGCGGCTCCAGTCCTGCCTCACGTGCGATTTGGGCACGCGTGCGTCGTTTGGGTTTGTAAGGTAGATAAATATCTTCCAGCAGTTGCTTCGTTGCAGCTTGTTCGATGGCAAGACGCAGTTCATCGGTAAGTTTGCCTTGCTCCTCAATCGAAGCCAGGATCGTCATGCGCCGATCTTCCAGTTCGCGCAGATACTGAACACGTTCTTCAATTTCCCGCAGTTGCGTGTCATCTAGATTATTGGTTGCTTCTTTGCGATAACGCGCAATGAAAGGTACGGTTGCGCCGCTATCGAGCAGATTGATTGCCGCTGCTACTTGCGAAGGAGCAACGCTGAGTTCCTTAGCAATAAGCTGTACGATTTTTTGTTGTGTTTCATCTGAAAGTGTTTGTGTGATGGATGAGGTCATAGATTCTATTTTGCTGGGGAAGTTAAAAGCTGTGCGTATACTGATAACGCTTTGTTCGGTTGGAACTTGCTTCGTTAATTATCCTGAAAACGTTGCTGTATTGCCTGAATTTTATCGATATTGTTGAGCAAGGCATCGACACAATCCCGGTCCAGTTTATCACCGGCTAAATGTCGTAGCATAGCGAAAGCTTCTTCATTCGACCAGGCTGGTTTATAGACGCGACTTGAAGTTAATGCGTCGAATATATCTGCCACTGCGCTGATGCGGGCTTCAATGGGAATTTCTTCACCCTTCAGACTTTTAGGATAACCTGTGCCGTCGATTGCTTCATGATGATATTCAGCGATATTACGCAGGATATTGACATCACTAAAAGCGCCAAGATTAAAATCTGTGAGAATAGTATCAATGATTTCCCGGCCTTTTTCCGGATGGGTTTTCATGATATCGAATTCGCGTTCATCCAGTTTGGCTGGTTTCCGCAAGATACTGTCAGGAATGCCGATTTTGCCAATATCATGTAAAGGCGAAAACATGAAGATATGTTCGATTTGCTCATCACTGAGATGATAGCGCGGGGCTAATTCACGTGCGATCAAACGTGAGTAATGGGCAGTCCGATCGATATGTGAGCCTGTTTCTACATCGCGATAATGCTTCATGCTGCGGGCCGCTTTAACTGCCGACAGAAGGGTACGGATAGTCGCTAGCTCATTGATGACCACAAGCGCGACCAAATGGCCATAAATATCGAGTTGGCGTAGCACGGCGAGTACAAATGGATGGGATTCAAACGAATTGAAAAATAAGAAGCCAACAAAAACGTCGTTTTGGTAAAGCGGTAGGGTATAGCTTGCTTTATAACCTTTAGCTGCTATCAACTCTGTGTGTGGGTGAGCACCTTTCTTAAAAATTGCCAGGTCTTGTACGATCCGTGGACGGCGATGCTGCATGATTTCGCGTAATGAGGGGGCGCTATCAAGCGGTGCCTCATAGGCAATTAAAGGGCTTTCGCTACCGGTAGTGCTATGGATATAAGTCTTCAGTATGCCAGTTTTCTCATCGAGTAAGGCAATGGCTAGACGGTCGATAAACGGAAAATCTTCACGGATCAATTGATGTAAGAAATCTAATTTAGCAGACAGGGGCTGGCTCTCATGCAATTGGGCGAGTGCATCCTGAT
Source organism: Nitrosomonas communis (assembly GCF_001007935.1). NCBI lineage: Bacteria > Pseudomonadati > Pseudomonadota > Betaproteobacteria > Nitrosomonadales > Nitrosomonadaceae > Nitrosomonas > Nitrosomonas communis. The sequence goes on along the minus strand of NZ_CP011451.1, from coordinate 3,298,028 downwards.
GTGAAAACAAATCCTCTTTCTTGGAAGTCATAGCAGCACTCCTTATGATACCAGGCTTTGAAATCTGCTGTGGTTCTATCAGCGTAAACCATTATGTCATAAGAGAATAACGGATCAAAAGGTAATAATTTTGTCATCAAGCAGTTCTATTATATTAAGACAACTGTTTGGGCGGTTGTTTTATGTCAACTAAAAATAAATGGCTGCGACAAATTGCCCTGCGGCAATTTGCCACATTCCAAGAGTGTTTTTTTCTTTCTACAATGCAAATCACGTGGTTGATTATTACCGTAACAAGTAATAACTGCAATCAAGGAGATGGAGATGTTTTTTAAACATAAAGTAATTAATTTGTATCAGATTCTGCTGGATAAGTTTCATATGAAGTTTACTGCAACCAGAAAGCAGTCATTAACAACAGACCAGAATAGCGTGAGTAAAGCCCTCGTTATTGTCAAACATATTGATATTGCGCCCGAGGATACGGTCTGGCATCGAAGCAAGTCACCAAGGTTTCAGCAGAATTAATTAATAGTGGAAGGTGAGGTAATAGCTACGTGATTTCTCACCAGTTAAGTAGAGAGAATTATTTATTTGACAGGAGTATGGAAAACATGTGCTGTATTGACATGTTTACATAAGAGCTAATGAAAATCCCAAAAAGAATTGAGCCATTGGTGGAAGAAGGTCTGATTGATTCAGTAATTTGCCAACTTATGAGTGGCAAAGAGGCGATGGTGTACGTTGTGCGTTGTGGCAGCGAGCTCCTATGTGCCAAAGTTTATAAAGAAACAAACAAACAAAATTTCCGCCAGAATGTAAGCTATACCAAGGGCAGATTGGTTAGAAAAGGGAGATCTCTGCATGCGATTCAAAGGAGAAGTCATTTTGGTCGTATGGCACAGAAAGAAGCGTGGCAAAGTACCGAAGTAGATACCATGTCTCATCTGATTACAGTCGGTGTGCCAACACCAAAATATTATAATTTTTTTGAAGGGGTATTATTAATGGAGCTGATTACTGATAGCAATGGTGATGTTGCTCCCCGGTTGAATGATTTGACATTGAGTCCTGCGCTGGCATGGATATATCATGATTTCTTAATCAGGCAGATTGTCCGTATGCTTTGCCATGATGTCGTTCATGGTGATTTATCTGAATACAATGTGTTAATCGGTAACCAAGGTCCTGTTATCATCGATTTCCCTCAGGCGATTTCTGCAGCAAATAATTACAATTCCCAAAGAATATTTAAACGCGATGTTAATAATATTACTGCCTATTTAAGCCGGTTTGCTCCAGAACTGGCATATACCGATTATGGTTCCGAGATTTGGTCTCTTTATCAGAGAGGAAAATTGCATTTGGACGTTAATTTGAGCGGAAATACTGAGGAGAAAACTCAACCGGTTAATTTAAATAGTGTTTTGGATGCTATTAACGTGACCTTAAAAAAGGAGATGGCTTGGCAAAAATACAAGCGGGAGCGTTGGACAAGTCGTCGACTACAACAGTATTGATATGAGCAATAGCCTCGATCACTAAATTAATAAGAGATATGAGCGCATCATTCTATTCTAAGGGCTGGGGTGTTGATCCAATCATTGCCTTATCAAACGAATAGTAAAGCATTATGATTTGACGGGATAGGCATTACCTGTTAATCTACTCAGTTCTGGCGCGGGGTGGAGCAGTCTGGCAGCTCGTCGGGCTCATAACCCGAAGGTCGTAGGTTCAAATCCTGCCCCCGCAACCAATCAAATCAAGCATTTAACCGATATCGTGTTAAGTGCTTTTTTCATTTAGTACGCTTGTGTAGGCTCTATGTAGGAAATTTTTCTCAATACTAAAAAGGACTACATGGCAACCATCACAGTGAACCCACTAGCAACATATCAGAAAAGATCGTAGTACAGCGTGATAATGGAAGGAATTATCATTCACTAGTGAGCTAATTGCCAACGCATCAAGTAGCCTAGCCGCGCTATTGATTCTTCACGGTCAGGTGAAACGGGGCGCTGGCTTAGTTACTTATTTGGCTGACTGGGGGTTGTGCAGGATTTTTTTGCGGTGTGTTGCGCGTTGAATATCTCGCACGGTTTCTCAACACTACGGTTCTGGTTATCTTTCTCTATCACTATCGCTCCTCTCTTATTATGGTTATCGATGAACCAAAACTATCTTCTATCTCTTGGTCAATCAGTTCAGTTGTCTAAACTGGTCTGATAGGATATAGACACAAACCCTAATTATTATATAAATGTATGCAATTGCATTATTGATATGACATTTTATCTTTAATAGCATACTCGTAGATAAAGCTGGAGCATTAATTAGCTCGGTGTTTACCTTTACTTTATGGCACATTTCAGTCCGCTTGCTTTATTCCGCTTATCTATTTAGCAGGCAATGCTTAAAAGAAAACAATTGTTCATCAGGGTCATAGCTTATTTTTAAGGTTTTACTATAAAGTTAATTGGGCTGTTTATTAAAGCATGTCTCGCTGGAGGGGTATTGTTGAGAAACAGGATGTACTTTATTTTTATGGACGCTTTTACCCCATGAATTCCGCTCATTATAGGAGATAATCATGAGTACTGGCAATGAACAGCAAAAAGAATATGATGCACAAGGATATGATCAAAAAGGATATGATCGACCAGGATATGATCGGGAAGGGTATGATCGACCAGGATATGATCGGGAAGGGTATGACCGACCAGGGTATGATCAAAAAGGATACGATCGACCAGGGTATGATCGAGAAGGATATGACCGACCAGGATACGATCGAGAAGGATATGATCGACCAGGATATGATCGAGAAGGACATGACGGGCAAGGAAAAGATCAGCAAGGAAATGATGGCCATAAACATGATGTTCATGAATCCGGTGGAATGAGTGGTGGGCCTGGCAGTAAAGACCAAGGCAGCAACGGCGAAAATAATAAAGATCAGGGCGGTAATGACCTTGGTGGTAAAGATAGCCAAGGTAACCTAGGATCCAATGGAACGAGTGGTGGATTTGGCAGTGAAGACCAAGGCGGCAAAAACGAAGGCAATAAAGATCAGGGCGGTAATGACCTTGGTGGTAAAGATAGCCAAGATAACCTAGGATCTAGTGGAATGAGTGGTGGGCCTGGCAGTAAAGATCAAGGCAGCAACAAAGAAGGTAATAAAGACCAGGGTGGTAATGATGTCAATGGTAACGATAGCCAAGGTAACCTAGGCGGTCAAGACAAAAATTACTATCAGAGGAATGTCGACACACGTCCAGATCAACCTTGCCATGGTGAGCAGGGGGCAGATAATTTTATTTTTCAGGGGATGGGAGACTGGGAAATTGACAACTTTGCTTGGCAGGAAGGCGATAGGCTGGATCTCAGTGGGTATGGTTTGACTCGTGATGAGATCGCTAGTCATGTCACAGATGTCACCATTCAGGCTGATACCTTGATCGTCAACTTTGGTGACGATGTATCGATTACGGTGGTAGGTCAACCGCCCACCTGGGATCACGTAATTTGCGCTCAGCTATTTTGATAGCGTATCAATAGAAAGGGAAACCTCATTCCCTCTCTTGCTAATACTGGAAAATTTGGGGCCGAAGTAAATGAGGATAAGGTTGCTTTGGTCTCAGTATTCTTCGCCAGCTATAGTTAAATAATGGATTGATTAATTAAATAAAGAAAATAATTCATTGGCCTTCCTTGGTCCTGCTGTTCTTCTTATCCTGGAAGATTCTACTACTTCCAAAAAGCATTTTCTAACTCATAGGGGGAATGCTACATGGTAAAACATCACAGCAACCTTCTAAACAAATCTAATTTAAATTAAATAATGATCAATACAGATAAATGCTAAATTTTTCGGACTTATAACGCGAAGGTTGTAGGTTCAAATCCTACTCCCGCAACCATCACCTATTATCTTACTCAAAGCGGCTAACCTGTCTTGTTTTATTTCAGTCCACAACTCGCCATTGACTAGCTTATTTCTCTTTTTTGCTCAAGAATTCAATTACATCTGGTGCAGATTGGTAAATTACTGCAATCTTTCCTTCTGACCTGCGACAGCTCTCTTCCGAGCGTGCCGCCGTGCTTTTGTATATCTTCTACTATCTTTTCCCAAAATTACTATGCTCTACCTCTTTGCCTACGTATGCTTCTTCATGTACCCTCATTCCAGATTCTACCCAAGCAAGTAATTTTTTAATTTGGTCCCTTACCAGTATCAGCTTATCTTCCGCTGATAATTCAGGCAAAGACCCACGGAATAATTCCTCGTCAGAACTGATTAATTCAAGCTTTTCCCTGAGATAATTGATTTGAGTTTGGGTTAAGTTTTTCATTTCCATCCCCTTATTAATTAAGTGGTCGATGATATAATTTAGAAGCTTGTATATAGATAATAATTTCGTTTGCTATAAAATTTTTATACTCGACGGTGTTAAATTACGCTCGCATCGGGTCTCCGTTATTTGTTTTAAAGCTAATTCCAAAAAGAATGATGCTGCAGCATTTATCAGATATATCGAGGATGATACAGAGCGCAGAGTTCCCCGCAAGTTAGGTAGAGCCACTGTAATCATTCCAATTTTGGGAATGATTGCAGAGAAAATAGTCCTCATGATTAAGAGGTAGATCAATAGTATATTGTCAGCCGGGTGGAGTATCTTCTATCTGTTTATTTTGTGATGCAGAGAAAATCAGTGCGTTTGTTTGTTAAATTCACTGTAAATTTCTTAAAATTTCTGCCCCTACACCTATATCGGTTGTCTCACAGGTGTGAGTTTAACCGACACTCCCGACATCCGGTATTTCTTTCTATTACTGCATTCTCTGAAAGGAATATTAACTTTAATCGATTGCTGTTGGAGAGGTAGACTCTCAGTTACTGATATTAGATTCTGGGAGCTATCCGATACAATACCATCCCCATCGTGGAAATCAGTTAAACTAGACAAAATAGGTTGGCCTATTCCAACTACCGAAACATAAACTATATTGGATGGAAGCGGGTGAGTAGCTAAATCATTAAGATTGTTTAAAGCTGAACTATTTGGTTGGAGTTCCTCGACTACAATATTATTCGGATCAATATTCAAATGAAAAAGCTTGCAGATACCGGCATTATTAAGAATATCGAATTGGGCATTACATGCCTCGGCCCAAAAGCTTCCTTGATGCGGGGCTCCAATAGTAATAATTTTCGCGACATCCTCCCGGTATAGGATTGGAGTTTCTGCATCGAGTACTCTTGCTAATCCTTGCAGATATTCTCTTGCAGCAAGCCCACCCGTGCTATGCCCAATCAGAAGAACTTTTGTGGCTTGGAGATTGTTATCTAAAACGGTTTTAATGATGGCTGCTAATTTACCGCCTTGGACATCTAAAGAGAGTCCTTGATTATCAGAGAAACTTAACGTGTAAAAATCGCCCACATCACCCGTACATCTAATAGGCGGGCTAGGATTTGATGGGCAGCTAATATTAACCGTTTTTGTGTCATGAGTGTAAGAAGGGATTCCACCGAATGTTCATTTAGCATTATTGATTAGATAGTCTCTAAATGCTGCTCATGTTTCGGCTGAAGAGGCTAAGCCATGAATAAAAATAACAGGGTATGCCAATGCTCCACATCCTGACTTTTTTAAGAAAATGGATAAATCACCCATGTCTCTTGGTGAGAGATCGGTCGGTCCTTGGTAGTAAACATGGTTATCTGCAGAGGAAGCACCCACATAAGAATTGGTGTTAGGGTAATAGCGATAGTATAAGGGTCGGACAATTGCACCTCTATTAGCAACAAATAGAATTGTCCGGTTTTGTAGCAAATAAATTGTCCACTTTGAAACGCAATGAATTGTCTATTAATTCATTGCGCAGTTGTGGCGGCGGATTTACGCAACAACTGTACTGTTCAGTTTTATTTCCTTGCCAGACGAATCATATGTCGCAAGCTTCCTTGGGCCGTGCGTGATAGCTATTTGTCCATTTGGATAGCGCAGTACGATGACTTTTGCTTTCACATAATGGCAGCGATGACGATCTGCCGGGATTTGAAGCTTTAAACCTTCAAAGCTAACACAGTTATCATAGCCAACAACGCGCTCATGACGCTCACAGAGGATGTCCGCAAGCTCTCCACCAATCCATGGTACAAAAGCACTACCTTCCTCGGATGCCGGTTGTACGAACTCGGCATTGAAAGTAGGCATATAGACTTCTTTCAGATACCGATTAGCTGCTGTCATATCGGTAATCCCAGCTAATACTAGTTCTTTAGGCAGACGTTCCTGGTGCGTGCGAAACATGCGTTCACTGCGTCCGCGTGCTTCTGGCGAATAGGCTGCAATCATCTCGATTCCTAATCGTTTCATGGCCTGTCCAAATTGAGTGAGATTCTGTTTGTCAACCTTGCCTCCTGCTTCTGGCGTGTACCAGTAGTGGCTGCCACGATCGGAGTAAAATGAGGCAAATAACCCGTGCTTCTCAATGACTTCCTGTACGCCCTGGAAGCTGCTCATAGTGCTTTCTTCCTCAACGAAAAACATCGAGTAGTGCTCACTGGTGGCATCATCCATCGTGACAATCAAATCCCATTTCTGTCCCAAAACCCATTCATGCGTACTGCCATCTTGATGAATCATCATACCAATCAAAGGAGCCCGCTCACGCTTCTTACGGTGCGTGCCTCGCTTCTTGGTATGTTCAATCAGTCCGGCTTCCTGTAGCCGGTTTTTAACCCACGTATGACTGCGATTACCACCGCCAGAACGATACCAGGCATAGAAGTGCTTGGCATTCCAACCCATGTGGCGATTGCGATAGTGCTCGACCAACCGCATGACTTCATCTACTGGTGCCCGTCGGTGTGATACCTGCACAAGACGCCTATCTAATAACGCATCCAAACCATCCTCATCATACCGGTTCATATAGCGCCGGAATGTGCGATCACATACTCCAAGCAATAACGCCGCTTCCGATTGCGTAAGGCTCCTTTTTCTATAGCTTTCATACGCTTCTTCAAATCTCATCTTCCTGGTCTCCTGTAGCCATTCTGTCCGTTTCATCTGAAATCCTCCCAGGATTCCATATAAACCGGACAGATCATTTGCTACAAGTCCGGACAGTTTATTTGTTCTCTACAGTCGGACAATTGCACCTCTTGCAGCGCTGACGAAAATAAACTAGGGTAGAATGGCTGCGCCCAGTTTAACAAACACTCTGTGTTGGGCATCGTTGTGGTATTAGATTTTACCGAAGAGTCAATAGCCGCTGCTGTGTTGCAAAACATCAAGAGAACTATTAATTTTAGTACACTTGCGAGCAAGGGGTTGCTTTTCGTTGTTGGTTGTTCATAGCATTCTCCCAAAGTAAAGAAACAGAATAACCAATGATGAGCAAATTGTTTTGCCCGATAAGGAACGAGGATTCAATAACTCCAGAGCTTTGAGTTGTAAATTAAGTTGCCGCGGATAGAGTATTTCGGTTATGTTCTGACAATGAAGATAACCACCTATGCCCCGGAAGTCGAAGCGCAAATGCGCAATTTTTATCACAGCTTATCGGAAAAAGACCGCCGCCGCTATGCTGCCGTTGAGGCGGCAAAGCTGGGTCACGGAGGGATCACCTACCTTTGTCAGGTATTACACTGCGATGAAGGCACCGTTAGCCGTGGCCTGAAAGAGTTAAAGATGCCGTTGTTGAAAAGGAGAAACGTATTCGGCAAGCAGGGGGTGGGCGAAAGTCAGTTGTGGAGACGATGGCAGGGCTGGATGAAGCTTTTTTAGCGTAGTAATCCGCTAGAGGCGGCAAGGCGCGCAGAAGAAACAAGCGGCGTCAGAGCTTGAGGAGTAAAGTTGGAATGTCGCGCTGGAGAAGACCGACACATCACTGGTGCTAATCCGCCCGTTTTTTAGCGTGGTCATGGGTCACGTCGGCGACATTGGTGAGTCCGTGGCAACGGACATCCCGTTTGAAAGAGTGAGTACAACGACGTACCTGAACCAGCGCGACATTCCAATAGAGATAATGGAGGATGTCATGGCAAAGTTCAAGCGAAGTAAATTGGAGTTAATCCATCCGAATGCAGCGGGGATTGATATTGGCTCTGCGAGCCATTTTGTGGCGGTACCGCCGGATCGAGATAACAAGCCGGTAAGGGAATTCAAGAGTTTCACCGCAGACCTGAATGGTTTAGCGGACTGGTTAGAGGCCTGTGAAATTGACACTGTGGCAATGGAATCGACGGGGGTATACTGGATTCCACTGTATGAACTTTTGGAGTCGCGCGGGCTGACTGTGTATCTAGTAAATGCGCGGCACGTTAGAAATGTTTCTGGCTGGAAGTCGGATGTACTGGACTGCCAATGGTTACAGCAACTGATGAGCTTTGGGTTGTTGTCTGGCGCATTCCGTCCGAAAGATGAGATATGTGCACTACGAGCCATATCTCGTCAACGCGATATGCTGATCCGTTATCAGGCGCGACATGTGCAACATATGCAAAAGGCTCTGGCGCAAATGAACATACAATTGGCGAACGTGATTTCGGATATTGTGGGCGAAACCGGTCAAAAGATCGTTCGTGCCATCATTACTGGTGAGAGAGATGGGCACATCCTGGCGAATCTCAAGAGCAATCGCATCCGGGCTGGCAAAGACGAGATTGAGAAATCGTTAGTCGGGAATTGGCGGGAAGAACACCTGTTTGCACTCAAGCAAGCGATGTCACTCTATGACGCCTACAGCGAACGACTCACCGAATGTGACCGGCAGCTTGAAACCATGCTGGCGGCACTTCAGGTGCACAAGGTAGAGATCTGCCAGAAGAAGCGCCGCTCCAATGTCAAGAACGCTCCCAAATTTGATTTGCGTGCCCATCTGATTGGCATGTGTGGGGTTGATTTGACGCGAATTGACGGCATCGAAGTGACGATTGCGATGAAAGTCCTGAGTGAAGTGGGCGCTGACATGAGCAGGTTCAAGAGTGCGAAGCAGTTTGCCTCGTGGCTTGGGTTGTGTCCTGGAACAAAGATATCGGGCGGAAAAGTGCTATCGGGGGCAAGCAAGCGCACAGCGAACCGTGCGGCTCAGGCACTGCGCATGGCGGCAGTTTCATTGAAATCCAGCCAGTCTGCACTGGGTGCCTATTACAGAAGATTATGTGGCAGACTCGACAAGGCAAAGGCAATCACAGCGACAGCACACAAACTGGCGCGCTTGATCTACACGATGCTAACGAAAGGAACCGAGTACGTCGATAAAGGGCAGGAGTACTATGAGGAGCGATATCGTCAACGCGTGTTGCATCATCTGACTGCTCGCGCTCGGAAGCTGGGGTTTAATCTTACCCCTGTTCCTGAGGCTACTTAATATTTGCTGTAAAACCATTGTGTTACATTTGTTTCTTGAAAGAGATGTTAAAAAATCATACTGCCGGCTCACCAATGGATGAATCCGTAAAGTGGTCAAATTTGAGCCGCAACGAAATGGCTGAGAAGCTAAAACAGTGCGGATTTAGCGTGAGTGTGACCGTTGTTGATCAATTGCTCGACAAACATCATTTTCGCCGCCGTCAAGCCTTCAAGGTTGAAGCCGGGAAAAAGAACCTGCCGCATCGGGACGAGCAGTTCAAAAATATCGAGCGCCTCAAAGAAGAGTACCGGGTCCAGGGTAATCCGGTGATGAGTATGGACGTTAAAAAAAAGAATTGATCGGTAATTTTTATCGCCCCGGAAAGCTCTATACCACTGAGGTCGTGCGGATCAATGATCATGATTTTGCATCCCTGGCAGACAGTAAAATTGTGCCTCATGGGCTGTATGACATCCATCGCAAAAGCGGCTATATCGTATTAGGCACGAGCCATGATACCTCTGAATTTGCTTGCGCCTGTATCCGGCATGGGTGGTTGAACTATGGTCAACTGGACTATCCAAAGGCGACGAGTATTTTATTGCTCTGCGACTGTGGAGGCAGCAATAATGCACGCCACGCTATCTTTAAAGAGGATTTACAGAAATTGGCAGATGAATTGGCTATTGAGATTCGTATCGCTCACTATCCCCCGTACACGTCAAAATATAATCCCATAGAGCATCGATTATTTCCTCATATCACCAAAGCTTGTAGTGGAGTTATTTTTACCAGTGTCGAGCGGGTCAAAGCAGTCATGAGTAAAGCAAAAACTTCTCAGGGACTAAAGGTCTTTATCTCAATTATGGATAGGGTATTTGAAACTGGGCGCAAAGTAGCTGATGGCTTTAAAGAAAATATCACCATTGAGTTTGACCCGTTTTTACCGAAATGGAATTATGTTGCTATTCCATCTGCTTGCATAATTTCTGGGGTTATTAAATCCTGATTCCTAACCAGATTACGATGCGATACAGTTATCACATTTTTAGAAAAGTATAATCGTGAAGCTGACCGCAGTCGATATGGCTGTAGCATTCATTTCTTTCAAGTACAATGCAGCAAGAAGAATATAGGCTAAGCGGAGCTAAGAATGTTTATGCTATCAAGCGGTACATAAGATCGATTTCATTTCCAAATCAAACATGATGCGAAGGCGAGCCGCAGACAGTATCAATAATGCAGTAAGGTGAGCTGGCAAAGTCAGTTTTGATTTAGAAATGGAATAAGGGGCTGATCGTGTTAGATCGTGTGATTATCAATGTACTCATGGCCATCATCTTTTATTGCCTTGCTATTATTTAGCTCACCTAATATTTCACAAATATCCTTGACACAAAGGTACGGCTCGCCGTGAGCTTTGGCAAAAGTACGGTTATGGGTGGATTGGAATGAAAAGACGATGCGCGTAAATATGCCGTGCTTTGCTTAATCATGATCTTTGCTACTTTAAAAAGAGTTGACCATCAGCGGCATCGGGTAGTCTCGCTTCGAGCCTGACCAAAGACAGGTGGAGTGGTTTCCCTTGCCATTATTGTATTCATCTCACGCTCGACCATAGTCGACCATAGAAAGCTATGAACGTAAGAAGCTGCTGCTTTCTGGCGTGGATGACTGCTTTGGCTCAACTGTAGGTCTTTGAAGAACCGGAGTGCAAGAACAAGGATGATGAATTGAGTTTATCAATATCATAATTTTATCATAATTTTGTCATAAATTTGTTGTAACATTCATATTTGTTTTATGATGTTGCTAAATGACAACAATAAATACTCCTGCTGTAAAATGGGCTGTGTATCCAGGGGATGAAGGTAAAGTCTCATATATCGAAGAATTATGGGATTCACCCTGTACACTGCCAAGCGAGGGCAGCTTAATCATTCGGCCCTTTCTTATCGATCCTGAGACACGTCAACCAGTTCCTGTGCGTGTTGCTGAGATTCGGGATCATTCTGAAATGCAGCCCCATACTCTCGTTTTTGTAGTGACTCCTGCAGACCTAAATCATTAAGAATCAGCTTTTTCGATTGTAGTTAATTCAGTTGTTCACATCTAGTAAATAAACGTTAGTATCAGGCATGTCCGATATATCTGGCATGTCGTCTTGATGATATGATCAGTCATATTTTTCTTCTTGGTCAGTCGGCTATTTGGTCGTTGATCTTGAGTAATGTGATTTATAATAAATTATTTTGATTCATATAGTTGATATATCTATTTTAGTTTGCCAATATCATAAATTTGTTGTAGTCTTCGGCATTCATTTCACAATGTTGCCAAACGACGACAATGAGTTTTCCGGCTGTAAAATGGGCTGTGTTTCCATGGGATGTAGATAAAGTTTTATATGTCGATGAGTTATATGATCCATCCCACTCCCCCTACTCATTGCCAGGGGTAGGCGATTTCATCATTCGGCCTTTTATTGTTGATCCTGAGACATTTGAGCCGACTCTCGTCCGTGTTGTTGAAATTCAGGAGCATCCTGAAATGCAACCTCATACTTTTATTGTCTTAGTAATTCCAGCAAGCCCAAATCATTAGGCGTGAACTTCTGCTCGCCGATTTCAAATCACAGAAGTAAAATATAGCAACTTATTTACTGTTTTTCGCTGGATTTTACAGATACTAGTACAGCTCACTTGACCGGTATTTCAATCCGATCTGCCAATCTATTTTTCCTAAATATTTCTTTGTAAATAAAAATTGTATGCACCCTTACAATAGCATTGACTGTTATTTTCAGGTTTACCGGTATAGTATTCGCTCAGATTGTCACAAATACTCAGGGTCAAGGCGGTAATCAGAATCAGTAGACTGATGGCCAGCTTGCTTGTTAGTGGTAGGGTATTTTCTAGATGAGTGTTTCAATCTCAATGTCATTCCATTTCTAAATCAAAAATGACGCGAAGGCAAGCCGTAGACAGTATCAATAATACGACAAGGTGAAGCCAGCAAAGTCAGTTTTGATTTAGAAATCGAATCAAAACCCATAGTTCTCTCTAAATGGACTAAAAAGCAAGATTCTGGAACTGGAGCTGACGGAAAAGATTCTGATTTTTGCATTTGCTGCTAACAAGCTTACTGCTGCTACACATCCATTATCAGGTTGTTTTCAACTCAGCCATGATTCCTTAATTTTGAAAATTTGCAGCAGGCAGTCGCCAGCTTTGGCTTTGATTTTGCTTGAACTTCTTTTGTTGAGAATCAGTCTTATTAATATTCCTGTAATTTAAGAATGTTTCAATACACTTCAGTGGCGTCCTCTCTTAACATCTTATTCCATTTCTAAATCAAACATGATACGAAGACGAGCCGCAGATGGTATCAATAATACGACAAGGTGAAGGTGACAAAGTCAGTTTTGATTTAGAAATGGAATTATGATGGTTGTGTATATGTATTATCCATTGCAGTGCATAGTTTATTTTTACTCTTTTTCTCGCTATGTATGCCATGCTGGTTAATTTTTAATAAACCCGATGATACTTTGCTTTGTTGCGGAAATAATGCTAGAGGCAATAAGCAATGAGGAGGTCAATACCCAGAAAGCAAGGCAATCTAAGAGAGACAAAAGATTAAGCATTGAGGCTCAGTTCGTTTATCGCGTGATTTTTTTGACAGGACGCATTCATAAACCTAAAAGGATTAAATAATAATGAATACTACTAAACTCGTTCGGATAGCTTCTGTTATGATTTTACTTGGTATCATTAGTACTTCCAGTTTTTCACAAGTTGAGCTTGTACCAACAGAATCTGCGCTTCCACCAGTGCAGAATCAAGGTGAAGTCGTGTTTATGACTGGAGGCATTGGTCAAGATGAATCCCATGCGATATTCAAGGAAGGGAAAAAATGGCCACTGATGCTTGAACTTGCCAAAGCTGGTACGGCTCAGGCGGTATATATTAGTAATGTCCAGATTGTTATCAGGGATGCATCCGGTTCCACTGTGCTGGAAACGATGTCCAAAGGACCTTATCTGCTTGCTAAACTTCCTCCAGGAAAATATTCACTTGATGCTACTTACGAGGGGGATACCTTGCATCGTGATTTATATGTTCAGGAAAAAGAACATCATAAAAAAATTACATTGCTTTGGCCCGCTCCAAAAAGCCAATAATATAAAACGATTACATAACCTGGTCTTCATTGTTACTCTCGCTTTTCTGGCAAGCGCTACCAAGCTAAATTTTAGAAATATGGCGGTACATATCTGCTGGCGTCTTTCCATTTCGCCTTGTGCAGTCGTGTACCTTGTTCTTTGTTTTTTTAATTGGGTTGCCATGCGGTGCTGGCATATTGTTTCCTATCTTTTTTCTCATAGTCATGTACCGCGCCCGCATATGACATCTTAGAATCTGCTCTTTAAACCTAATGTCGCTTATCGCTGTGTTCTATCCTCATTAAGTCAATGTCAACTTAATACCACAATATCATCAAAGCTAATTTGATTTTGATGAACTCCCACTAAAGTTATAGACGCGGAATCTCCAAAGTTAACAATAAAATTATCATCCTCAAAACGCATATCAGTCACAAAACTTATCAATTGCTCCCTCGAAACTAATCCATAACCTGTATCAAATACTAATTGATCTCCTTGGTCATTGTGAAAATCCTCAATTCTAAAATGGCCAGCACGCTTAATAATAAAATCATCAGCCAATAGGCTTCCATAATTAAACTGACCTTCTTGTTCAACAACTGGGTTCCCTTTGATTTTGACAGCAATTTGTCCCTTTTCAATGGTGTAGTAAAATGGGTCAGATATTCCCATATTGAATGGATCTCCTTTTATTGTTATTAATTTAGGGGCTGTAGTTGACTAGCTTGGATGCTAAGCTAATCAACTACAGCCCCTAATTTTTTAAATCGATCTGGTGATCTTATAAACCGATCCGCTTGGCAGATTTGCGATGACATGCCTGTCTTCGATCTGATTTAGGCCAACAGTGATATTGCCGTGATTGTTATTGATTGGTCCAAGTGTAATTTCTCTGCGTCTCTGGTAGAGGTAAATTTTTAGTATTTATCTGCCATCCCGTAAATTTACTACAAAGTCTTTGCCTGGATTGGGTATATGATTGGGTCGATCACAATGAGTTTGTCGTATTTAATACAAGGAGACATCATCTCCCTTAACTTTAGCGCGGAGCATCTTGGGTTATCAGCCGGGCACATGACGCAGCGGGTGGCGAAACCTTCCGGATATTGTTGAACACTTGGATGCCCACCATCTCCGCTTTATATCCCGACAGAAATAGGTATTGGCTTTGCATAAAAAATTCCATGCTGATGATTTTACCTTGGATTGTTCAAACCATCCAAGAAAAAATATTTCTATTTTTTTTCTACTCTATCTTCGCCTATATTCTTCCCTCCCTTTTTTTGGCTTATAAAGCAATTCAATTGAATAGTTGTCATTTATTCCAGCTCTTCTTGAAAGCTCCACCTTGCTTTCTCTGTATTGGTCATTGAGCAAGCTTAAGCAAACATTTCCTCCTGTATTTGAATTAGCTTCTTTATTCATTTTAAAAGGAGGCTATGCATTTAGCTTGTGGTAATTTTACTTAAGGGTATTTATCGAAATATTATCTATTAGTAATATATTTTTCAGTAATTACAAACCATTCTTTTTGGAAATGTGGCTAATCAACCTCATTAAAATATTACATTAAATCATCATTGGAAATATCGATACCCACAAAGATCTTCAGCCGGTATATACAAAATATCAACAATAGCTTGAAGAACGTGGCATAGAGTAGCTAAAAGCTATAAGGGAGACTTTGAGATAATTCTACTACAGAAAGCTTCTTTAGCAGCCTGAAACGCGAATAGTTGATAGGTAATGCATGCTTATCAATCCTGAGATTCTGCTATAGTGTTAGCAACAAATAGAATTGTCCGGTTTTGTAGCAAATAAATTGTCCACTTTGAAACGCAATGAATTGTCTATTAATTCATTGCGCAGTTGTGGCGGCGGATTTACGCAACAACTGTACTGTTCAGTTTTATTTCCTTGCCAGACGAATCATATGTCGCAAGCTTCCTTGGGCCGTGCGTGATAGCTATTTGTCCATTTGGATAGCGCAGTACGATGACTTTTGCTTTCACATAATGGCAGCGATGACGATCTGCCGGGATTTGAAGCTTTAAACCTTCAAAGCTAACACAGTTATCATAGCCAACAACGCGCTCATGACGCTCACAGAGGATGTCCGCAAGCTCTCCACCAATCCATGGTACAAAAGCACTACCTTCCTCGGATGCCGGTTGTACGAACTCGGCATTGAAAGTAGGCATATAGACTTCTTTCAGATACCGATTAGCTGCTGTCATATCGGTAATCCCAGCTAATACTAGTTCTTTAGGCAGACGTTCCTGGTGCGTGCGAAACATGCGTTCACTGCGTCCGCGTGCTTCTGGCGAATAGGCTGCAATCATCTCGATTCCTAATCGTTTCATGGCCTGTCCAAATTGAGTGAGATTCTGTTTGTCAACCTTGCCTCCTGCTTCTGGCGTGTACCAGTAGTGGCTGCCACGATCGGAGTAAAATGAGGCAAATAACCCGTGCTTCTCAATGACTTCCTGTACGCCCTGGAAGCTGCTCATAGTGCTTTCTTCCTCAACGAAAAACATCGAGTAGTGCTCACTGGTGGCATCATCCATCGTGACAATCAAATCCCATTTCTGTCCCAAAACCCATTCATGCGTACTGCCATCTTGATGAATCATCATACCAATCAAAGGAGCCCGCTCACGCTTCTTACGGTGCGTGCCTCGCTTCTTGGTATGTTCAATCAGTCCGGCTTCCTGTAGCCGGTTTTTAACCCACGTATGACTGCGATTACCACCGCCAGAACGATACCAGGCATAGAAGTGCTTGGCATTCCAACCCATGTGGCGATTGCGATAGTGCTCGACCAACCGCATGACTTCATCTACTGGTGCCCGTCGGTGTGATACCTGCACAAGACGCCTATCTAATAACGCATCCAAACCATCCTCATCATACCGGTTCATATAGCGCCGGAATGTGCGATCACATACTCCAAGCAATAACGCCGCTTCCGATTTGCGTAAGGCTCCTTTTTCTATAGCTTTCATACGCTTCTTCAAATCTCATCTTCCTGGTCTCCTGTAGCCATTCTGTCCGTTTCATCTGAAATCCTCCCAGGATTCCATATAAACCGGACAGATCATTTGCTACAAGTCCGGACAGTTTATTTGTTCTCTACACTGAGATTCTGCTATAGTTGATATACAAGTATATCTTGCTTACTATCATATCTACTGCATTCATGCAGCCATAGAGAATATGCCACTCCATTTCTAAATCAGAAGTGCTTTGTCGGCTTCACCTTTCCGTATGATTTATCCTGTCTGCGGCTCGCCTTCGCGTTATCGTCATGTTTGATTCGGAAATGGAATGACACACATCTAAAAATAGCCATTAGAACACGATTAAAGCTAAAACCTCCTATTTCTATTTGTTGTATGGTAATATTGCATTTTGAAAGGCCGCTTGCGATAGAGCAGGTTAAGATGATTGTGTGCTCGCGCACCCATTGTTTTCCTTTTGCTTGTAATAGGCAAAATTGCCTGATTGAAGGGCAAGGCTAGAGCGAGTTACCGCGACCATTGAATGACTGGTTTAAGTTACTCGGAAGATGACACCAAGCATTTACAGGCCCTTTGCTGAATATTGGCAAAGGGCTTTTTAACAGAATCTTTAGCGCCGTAAATTATATATAAATTTTGGTTTCTGCTGTGGCGGCGGTTTATCAAAAGATCTATTGAATAGTTTGTAAAAATTTTAACCGGGCTATTGTTATTTACCAATCAGTAATGTTGATTGATGTAAAATTGTCTTATGGCGGGCCTCCCCGCATTGCAGGGTAGTGAACCTGGTCAGGTCCGGAAGGAAGCAGCCACAGCTATTTTTTGCAAGTGCCGGGGGTTCGGCTCGCCACCCTAACTAATAGATAGGTTATTGATAATGATCTACTCTTTTTCCTTCATTTGATTAATATCGTGTCTCAAACTCAAGTTCTTGCTCGGAAATGGCGCCCAAGAAACTTTTCTGAATTGACTGGGCAAGACCATATCGTTAAAGCAATTACTCATTCACTTGAGCAGAATCGATTGCATCATGCCTATCTGTTTACAGGAACACGTGGAGTCGGTAAGACAACCATTGCCAGAATCTTATCTAAAGCATTGAATTGCGAAGCTGGCGTGACATCCATGCCTTGTGGAGCATGCCCGGCTTGTATATCAATTGATAAGGGAAATTTTATTGATCTGGTAGAATTGGATGCCGCATCCAATACCCAAGTTGACAGTATGCGCGAACTCCTTGAGAGCGCAAGTTATGCGCCCACCGCCGGCCGGTATAAAGTTTATCTCATTGATGAAGTGCACATGCTTTCCAGATCAGCTTTTAATGCTATGCTCAAAACTCTGGAAGAGCCTCCCGAACATGTCAAATTCATACTGGCAACCACCGATCCGCAGAAGATTCCTATTACGGTATTATCGCGTTGCCTTCAGTTTAATTTAAAGCAAATTCCCTCCTCTTTGATTGCAGTGCATCTGGGCAAAATATTATCGCAAGAGCAGATTGTATTCGATGCTGCCTCCTTGCAATTCTTGGCAAGAGCTGCCCAAGGAAGTATGCGAGATGCGCTGAGCCTGCTCGACCAAGCTATTGCCTATGGCAATGGGGTTATCCAAGAAGCTGATGTCCATGCTATGCTGGGTGTAATAGATCAAGAATGTTTATATGATTTGTTAGAAGCGCTCGCGAGAAAAGACAGTGTAAAAATGTTATCAATTGCTGATGAGATGGAAGCGCGCAGCTTAGCATTCGATAGTGCTTTACAAGGGCTCGCAGCTATACTTCATCGTGTTGCATTAGTGCAAATTGCACCTCAGGCGATTGATGAGACATTGCCTGAATGTGAGCGACTTTTTGCATTGGCAAAGTATTTTACAGCTGAAGATGTCCAATTGTATTACCAGATCGTGCTTCATGGACGTAATGATTTGAATCTGGCGCCAGATGAATATGCGGGTTTTACCATGACTTTAATACGGATGCTGGCATTTATACCCGAGCAAATAGTCCCAGGAGAGATTGCTAAGAATTCTGGAGAAGATAGGAATATCAGGCAAGAACCTATCCAAGTAATGAATCAGGCAGCAGATAAAAGCCAACCAGCCCATAAAAACGAGGCTGAGATTGCTAGTTCTTCTAATGAAGGCTGGTTATCAATTGTAAATCAGTTGGGCTTGAATGGGATGACTAAGATGCTGGCGCAGCATTGTGAAGCTAAGCTCTTCACAACTGATGTGATTGAGTTGTGTGTGCCGGAAATGCATAAATATCTGTTAGAAAAGGCTTATCAGGATAAACTGAAAGCTGCATTAGAACACTATTTTAACAAACCAATTAAAGTTACGTTTTCGATCGGTACTATTACGGGGATGACGTCACTCGTCATACAGGAGCGTGAAAAACAGGCAAAGCAGTCAGAAACGATTGCGGCAATGGAAGCAGATCCCTTTGTAAGAGAAATAGTAAAAAATTTTGATGCGAAACTCATCATTTCTTCGATTAAACCAATTGAATAATGGAGACAGAATAATGATAAAGGCGAATTTAGGCAATTTAATGAAGCAAGCGCAGCAGATGCAGGAAAATATGAAAGTAATGCAAGAACAGCTGGCGACGATAGAAGTTGAAGGGCAATCAGGAGCGGGTATGGTTAAAGTGGTGATGACTTGCCGCTATGATGTCAAGCGTATCCATATCGATAATAGTCTGATCGGCGACGATAAAGAAATGCTGGAAGATTTGATTGCTGCTGCAGTGAATGATGCGGTGCGTCGGGTAGAGGCAACCACACAAGAAAAAATGGCGAGTTTAACAGGTGGATTGGGATTGCCTCCCGGCATGAAGCTGCCTTTCTGAGTAACAGATCGAATGCATCAAATTAAACCTTAGATTGTTTATTTTGTTTATTGAAATTCAGCGCCTTTTTTTCAATTAGATGATTCCCTATTGCGAAGTAAAGTAAATGTATATTAAGCGAGCTCTCAGTGCGAGGAAAAAGCAGGCTTCGGTACCGTTGAGTGACAATACTGCCATCAAGCCTGATTTAATGGTTACCCATAAGCTTCATAAGTTATTGGCACAAAGCGGTTTGGGTTCCCGGCGTGAGATGGAAGCTCTGATTGCCTCAGGTCAGGTCAGCATCAATGGCAAGAGTGCCAAATTGGGAGATCGAGTAGGGGCAAGAGATCTGGTGCGTGTGAATAAGCGTATTATACGGCTCAATACCAATGAACGTTTACCGCGCATTATTCTCTATCATAAGCCAGAAGGTGAAATCGTGAGTCGTCATGATCCCGAAGGGCGTCCCTCTGTTTTTGAAAAATTGCCACAATTGAAATCATCTCGCTGGGTTGCTATTGGTAGATTGGATTTCAATACCAGTGGGCTATTGATATTTACCACTAACGGTGTCTTGGCAAACCGGCTTATGCACCCACGTTTCCAAGTCGAACGTGAATATGCAGTTAGAATCATCGGGCGTTTGACGCCAGAGCAAAAGAGCCAGTTATTGATGGGTGTTGAGCTGGAAGATGGGTTGGCAAAATTGAGTGATTTGTCGGAACAAGGTGGGGAAGGTGCTAATCGTTGGTATCACGTAGTATTAAAAGAGGGTAGAAATCGGGAGGTGAGACGTCTGTTTGAAGCATTGGGTTTAACCGTCAGTCGGCTGATTCGCGTACGGTTTGGTCCGATTCATCTACCTCCCAGATTGAAGCGCGGCATGTGGCATGAGCTGGATGAAAATGAAACTGCCAACCTGTTAGCACTCGTTAATGGTACTGCTTCCTCTGGCGTTATTGCGAAACGTGGTAATTAAATCACTGCGCTTCAACATGAAAACAAATTGATCACCTGCGCTTGTTTCCAGCCAGGTGAAAGGTAGATGCGGGAAGGATTGCTCAAGGGCATCTCGATTATGACCAATTTCTACGATTAATAGTCCTTCTTCGGTCAGATAATTGGCAGCTTCACTCAGTATCGTTTGTATTAATGCCAATCCATCCGGACCAGCTGCTAGCGCAATTCGTGGTTCATGGCGATATTCTTCAGGAAGTGCTGCCATCGATTCTGCGTTGACATAGGGTGGATTGCTAATGATTACATCATAGCGTCTCCCAGCTAATGCATTAAATAAATCAGATTGAATCGGCTCGATCACGTGCGCTAGATTATAACGAGCTATATTTTTAAACGTGACCTCCAACGCTTCAGCAGAAATATCCACGGCATCAACGTTTGCATGCTTGAACGCATGAGCTAGTAATATAGCCAGACAACCTGAACCCGTACACAGATCCAGTGTGGTATGAATGGCATCAGGCTGTTTAATCCAGGGTGCCAGCCGGTCTTGCAATAATTCAGCAATAAATGAGCGCGGGATGATAACGCGTTTGTCGACGTAAAAACTGAAATCGCTCAACCAGGCCTCATTCGTCAAATAAGCTACTGGAATTCTTTCTGTTACACGCTGTTCTATGCGATAGAGGATTTGTTCGCGCTCAGGCTGGGTAATGTGTGCATCCAAAAACAAGTCTAATTGATCAGGGATAAGATGCAGCGCGTTTAAAATCAGATGAGCAGCTTCCTCATAAGCTGTGGGGAATCCATGACCATAAAATAAGTCAGCTTGATTAAAATAGCTCACTGTGAAACGCAACAGATCGCGCAAAGTGCGTAGTTCGTTGCTAGCATGATTGATCATTGAAATTCTAGATTCTTGGGAAGAGATCACCATATCTGGCAATAAAGGAGTGTTTGCATAGGAAGCGAATGTAGCATAAAAGGTACGCTGATGCTCAAATTATTTGATTAAACCTGAGAGCCGAGTTGATCCCCTTGATTGGACAGCTAAGCTCATGATATAGGAAGGCATTTCCGAATTTTTTTCATCCACCGAATGGTGAAACCGCTAAGGGGTGTATTCTATGCTGTTGCAGGCGGAATGCAGCGCGTTGCTCGCGTTGCTGGAACGGCCGTGTGTGACTTCATTATGGCTTGTCTCGTACCGGGATTATCCTACGCTCCACCCCGTCCAATTGCGGTTGTAGGTTAAATAACACTATTAATGATATTGATGGATAAAGAATATTTTATGCATGCAGCACTTGATCTCGCATTCAAAGCGCAGGAATTCGGAGAAGTGCCAGTGGGTGCAGTAATCGTCAGAAATGATGAAATTATAGGTCGTGGCTATAACCGCTCTATCATAGCCATGGATCCGACAGCACACGCAGAAGTGGTAGCATTACGTGATGCAGCTCAGAATTTGGGTAATTACCGTTTATTGGATTGCACATTGTTCGTAACACTTGAACCATGTGTAATGTGTATCGGAGCACTTTTCCATGCCAGGATCAAGCGCTTGGTATATGCTGCTGCCGATCCCAAAACCGGTGTCTGTGGAAGCCTGTTAAATTTACCAGCAGAGACAAGACTTAATCATCATCTGGAAGTCATCGGGGGTGTGCTGGCAACCGAAGCAGGCAGCCTGCTAAGACAGTTTTTTATTTCAAAGCGAAATTCAGGCAAGGCCCTTTTATTATGAGAATTCATATCAGTATTGCTCGACAACAACTCAACTTGATAAATGATGAAAATAAGATTGTCAGGAGCTATTTAATCTCTTCTGCCAGAAACGGTAACGGTCAGCAACGAGGGAGCTTTTGCACCCCGCTGGGAAAGCATATTATCCGCGCTAAAATTGGTGATAAGCAACCGATCAATACAGTATTTGTCAAACGTCGTCCTACCGGAGAAATATATACCCCGGAGCTGGCTGCCCGCTATCCTGGTCGGGACTGGATCCTGACGCGTATCATGTGGTTATCAGGCTGTGAAATTGGTTTCAATCGGCTAGGCCTGGTTGACACGATGCGCCGTTATATCTATATTCATGGCAGCCCCGATAGCGCAGAAATGGGTAGACCTGGTTCGATTGGTTGTATTCGCATGCACAATGGTGACCTGCTGGATTTATTTAATCGAGTAATAGTGGGAACACCTATTGAGATTAACCAGTAAGCGAGTTATTGCTGTTTCTTCTTTGCAAGGCTAACCCTGGATTTAACCTAAAAACCGTAATTGGATGGGGTGGAGCGAAGAAGCGATCCTAGGTGTGCGGCAAGATGCGATGAATGCACAACCGTTTCCTGTAACGCAGAGCAACGCCGCATTCGCGCCTGGTGCAAGAGGATCCACCTCGTAGCGGGGCCTCACCATGTGAGATTCACATTAAGGAGTGATCGTGATTGTGACTGAACTGCTAAAAGTGCCATTAGCGATACCATCCAAATTATCATCAACAGCATAAGTTAGGTTGTAAGTACCCACAGGCAGCGTATTAGCAGCAATACTCGCAATGGGAATGTGATCCATAGCAAATAATTCACCCTCATATACTCGAAGAGGCTGATCTGACGGGATAAATTCAAGCCTATTATTTAACCAGAAGGTTCCCATCGGAGTAATTGCCTGTATCCATTGGTCTACTTGGTTTCCCCCATAGGCGCCAGGATTAAGTGATACGGTAAGAGTTAAGCGATCATTCTGTGACAAAGTTATAGAACCAGTTGCGTTATTGACAAAAATAGTAGGTGCAGGGGTTGAATGCAGAGGAGGAGAGGGGGAAGGAATGTTATTAAAGAACCATAGATTATTGCTGTTAAAGTAAGTTCGTGCCTGAGTGATCACAAAGTGTGTAGGGGTGATTTGCTCTGCCATAATTTCACTCATTGAAAATGATGTTCGATTGTCATCGAAAATAAAAACGATATCTGCCATGTCAGTGAACCCGACAAATTCTAGCTTTAACGAATAGTCGTCTGCTGTACCTGCCACTCTGTCTAAGCCATTCATGGCGAGTCGTAGCGTGGCCACATCATCTGCTGCTAATGTGCGTTGGGCTTCACCGGGACGCGCTCCTTGTTGCATAATAGCTTCAGTATTCTGAAGACCGAATAATGCAGCAACTCTACGATCAGCATTAATAGCAAAGGTATTACCAGGCGGTAGATCAGATAGCTCACGACTGTAGGTGGTCATATCCACCGTTGTCGCGATATTAAATGGGTTATTGTTATGTTTACGAAACCAGTGAAGATTAATATCATCACCACGTAAATCATCACCCGAACCACTAATACCGTCAGGGCCTCTGTCAAGGTTGAATTGATTGTCAACTCCCTTAATAGATTGAGTGAAGTTTCTATTTTCGGGATCTAAACCTGATTCGGATGCCAGATTAGGATGCCCCAGCCCAAGACAATGCCCCACTTCGTGCAGGACAACTGATTCAAAATCAAAGTGATCAGCAGGAACATTGCTTCCTTCTTTAACAGTATTATTAATGGTGGGAAGTAAATTATTCCAAGTACTGATGATATTCTGGATAGGAATCACCATCTCTTCTGCATGAATGGATGAAGGGGAGATGCCAAGTGTTACGGTCAAGTTGGCACCTGCACCTCTATAACCTGGGGGATGAGTAATGACATCTACGCCATATTCTTCCCCAGCGAAGTTAAATGTTCCTGCAAAAGAGGGAGAAGCTCCGCTTATCGCAAGCGAACAAACTGTTAGCTGCGATAGGAAGGTTAATTTCAATTTGGTGAGAATAAAAGATTCCAGCAAAGAGCGTATGCGTTTCATTTTGATAAATTAATGTCAGTAACTGGCCTTAAACCTTTGCAGTTAGAATGATGTGCTGCAATCCGTTATCAGTCGTTTATTTCGCTTTTTTAAGATCAGACCGTTTTATGATCATTTTTAGCTTTTGCTGCACCGAGAGGAGAAGCTGAATTTTCTCGATATTGAAAAATTGTTTAGCAGTTTATTTAATTCCATTTCTAACTCAAAATTGACTTTGTCGACTTCACCTTGCCGTATGATTGATATTGTCTGCAACTCGCCTTTGCGTCATGTTTGATTTGGAAATAGAATAATGCTGCACCATAAAATAGTCTTTTTTGGATTTAATTGTCCGTGTTATTTTAGTAGATTTATATTGATTGGAATAAATTTCGATAAAAGTAACTGGGTATTAAATACTTTTACACAGATTCTGGTATGCTCCAGCATTTCGCGAGAGCAGATACAATGACGCTAGCTTGCTGATAGCTATCGGAGGCGGTCATGAGCAAGCGTGATCAGATCCAGTATTCATTTCCTGGAAAGCAGCACTTTGCTCGATAAACAAATGCAAGCATATCGTCGTCCAGCCCACTAGCAACCACGAGCGGTTGTTTCTGACAAGTATCGCATTATTGATGATTTCATTATCTGCTTGGTAACTACTTCAACAGACTGAAAGAAATTACGGTGAAGGCTGGTCAATAACACCCTCATGAAAGCTGATTTGCCCTTTACGCCGTTCTTGCAGATAGCGTTTCAAAGGGTCATGAATGACGCGAAAAGCGATTTCATTCCATGGAATTTCGCGCTCATCAAAGAGCTTGACTTCCAGACTCTCTATACCAGGAGAAAAATCCAGATCCAGCAAGTGAGCCCGAAACAGGAGATAGACCTGGCTGATATGAGGTAAGCTATAGACAGCGTATAGCTCACCAATTTCTACCCGCGCATTGGCTTCTTCCAGCGTTTCCCGGGCAGCTGCCTGCGCTAAGGTTTCGTTGTTTTCCATAAATCCTGCCGGCACAGTCCACTTCCCTTCGCGGGGTGCAATTGCACGGCGGCATAGTAGAATCTTGTCTTTCCATTCAGGAATGCATCCCACGATTATTTTTGGGTTCTGATAATGAATGGTATGACAAGTAGAGCAAACAAAACGTGGTAACGTATCACCTTCTGGTATATATAACTCGACTGTGGCACTACAGCTACTACAAAATTTCATAATTTTACTTCAGTCGATGAGCAATGTTTAAGCATAGTAAATTTTTTGATATCGGTATACTCATCTATTGTTTTATGGAGTGAATTGTGTTTTATTCAATATTTTATGGGAATGCGTACACCAGTCATCATTTTTAATTACCAGCGGGATTTTCGCAACTTCTTTATTTTGATAAAACCAATTTATACTGATTTCTTGATCTTGATCTTGATCTTGATCTTGAGCAAGCCAGACATGATCGATATTGTCAATGGGTTCTGGTTGCTGAATAGCACTTGTCAATTGGGCTTTGATAACATGAGATCAATCAGTGGTAGTAGCTTTTGTCTTGGTTGATTGGTTGTTTATTTTATTCTTGGCTATTTCAGGCTTTCTGAGGGGAATAATGGTATGTCCAAGATTTGCCGTTGCTTTAATAGACTCTGGAGCGCGTGTGTCTACAGGAATTAGCTTCATAGTAGGAGCGGGGATTTCACTGCTTGTGTTGCTATTGCTAGTCGATAGATCATTGGGTTCTATATCCTTATCATGAGCTAAACTGTCCAAATTTTTGGACTGAGTATTTTCTGCTGATAAAGTTTCCTTAATCGGCTGTTCATTTTCTTCGGAAAACAACCACAATAAAGTTCCACTCAGCATTATCACAAATAGCAATACTGCTGTAGATATTTTTAACCAATCAAAAGGAGGTTTTGTTTGATTGACTGTTTCTTCTGAGTTGCTGGCTTCGGAGAATTGTGGAACTTGATTGAGTTTGATGCGAATCTTGAGTTGCTGGTCATTCATAATGAAAATAGATTAGAACTTAATGAGCTTTACTGACTATTGTAGAGCCCAATAGATTAAACAGCGAGAAGATTTTAATAGTATCACTGTTTAAAAATATCTCAGCAAGCTATCATCCTGAATAATTCATTCATTCATTCATTCATTCATTCATTCATTCATTCATTCATTCCATTTCAAATCAAACATGACGCGAAGGCGAGCCGCAGACAATATCAATCATACGGTGAGGTGAAGCTGACTAAGTCAATTTTGATTTAAAAATAGAATAAGCTGGCTGAAACATGATGCAGGTGCTAATGAACAAGCGCTTCTAGATAGATTTAGGCAAACACAATTTGTACCGCCGGTCTAATCAGGGTTAGATAAATTTAGTATATCGTGCAGCAAGGCAAAATTTTCTGAAAGGAAAGTTTTGTAGACATCAATACGTTTTCATGAAAGTAAGAAAAAGCTTCGTTCGCAAATATTAACAATAAACATCATACAATTCACCTAGAAAAAAGCGGGCAAAACGTCCTTTGATTGCAATTTCTTCAGTGAACGAGGTGGCTTCCGTAGCATGAAAGCCCTTGATTAAGTCTTTGATACCCCTCAAAGGCAGATGCAGCGTGCCACTAGCTACAAGATTTCCATCCCGTGCCTGTCCTTTGAATAATTTTAGGTTCATGTTTGATAAATCGCGCCACATATCGAGGCCTGGATCGTCGTTGAGAACTTGCTCAAGGAGAAAACTGTAATTTTGATGATCTTTTTCAACATCAAACAAATAGTTCATTCTCCGCATTTTTTTAGATATATTTTCCAGCGTAAAATTACCATGAGTGAGCATTCTGCAAGGTCCGAGAGTGGGGCTTTCCAGATGACCAGTCACTCTTGCGCTGTGTAATGAATCATCAATAAAAGCGTTCAGGTTGTTAATGTGAACGGTCAGACTCAGTTTCAACTCCTCACTGGTAAAGGGTGTCTGTTCCTGAAAATTTAGGCGGCCCTGTAGCTGTTGCGAAAAACGAATGCCTGGCACCGGATTCTTCATACGGGAAGGGTTGCCAGGGATAGTGTGATTAGGTATCTTGGTGAGGTTCTGTAAATAAGTCTTGCCATCAGCATACCCCATTTCGATCAAAGTGGCATGATTAATTTTGCCAAGATACAAATCTGGGTCCAATGGCAAAGGGTAATCAGGCCGGATCACGTGGACTTGAATTGGGCGAGTCTGTCCATAGGGACTATCACCTTTCTCAATACGGTGATTGAGTTGGCGTATGAGTTCCAATTGGTTGTTCAAAGCGGTATTGGCGCTGACTTCCAGCATTTGCACGTAAAGATGTAATACTCCACCACGGTATACTCCCGTGTTGCCCAGCCCCCAAAGTACCCAAATTTCCTCAGCAGCATTCTTGACTGCTTCGATGAGATTGGCATCCTGAACAAAACCTGTATCCAGATAAATCCCTTCATCCTTGTATACGGGAGGAAAGACACCTGGTAAAGACATGCCAGCAATGACCATATCTTCATCAATATTCCGATGGGAAATGGTCTTAACGGTTTTATTCGCGTAATCCAGGACGTTATAGTTGGCACTGACCGTATTCACCTGATGTATGGTGGCAAAATTGATCCCAAAATGGGGTAGTACTTTGTTGCGGAAACCATCTGCATCACCCATACCTTGTAAATTCTCAGCTTTGAGATAATCCTCGAGTGGTAAGAATGAAATGGTGTCCATCATACGCAGAGTGCGCCAACGCCGAGATATTTCTTCTGGCGAGATGCCTGATAACAGCATGGATAAATTCAAACTACCACCCGAGGTACCATCCATGAACTGAAAGGCCATGCCTGCTTCCTCGAGTGCCACCAGGATGCCTGCTTGATAAGATAAGCGCAGGCCACCACCCGGCAATACCAGGGCTCGCTTGGGTTCACCGGTTTTTTGCGGGGCTGCCAGGGAGATGAATGCGTCTGTATTCATGCTAGTGATCTTTAGCGGTTGAGGTTACCAAACGTTTCACCGATAATCGGTGCACTTGGCGGTGATGGCCACGTTTCATCCAGCGGCAAATCTATAACGCTTTCAAATCCTTCTGGCAGGGTTGATGGGGAAGTGGCTTCGTGAAGGAACCAGGATTCGATGTGATCATCAAGCGTGCCGATAACATCCGGTATGAATGCAGTCATCAAAGGTTGATTCTCAATTTCCAGGGTTTTCAAGACATCAGCACGTGGATGATCACCCAGCACGAGTTTGGCATTGGCAAACTTAAACAGCTTCATGCCCGCTGTTCCTCTAATGTAAATGCTGGATTTGAGTAGCATACCGCGGAAAGCGCAGTAATTGACAGCAGGGATGTTCAATAATGGCAGGAAAGAGAATGAGGGACGAGCGATTTCTATATAAGTCACCAATTTTCCATCCAGATCATATTGGCTGCTAACGGTTTTATCACTGATATTAAAGTTCAGATTACCTTGATGTTTGGGCATACCCCAGATACCCTTGCCACCTTTTACAGAAATCTTTGTAGAGACTGGTAATTCGAGCACATATTGCCCTGTACCGAAAGTATTCATCAGTAACAAGGGAAGTAACGGTGGAGCAGGTTTAAGCCCATGAGTGCAGGCGATGCCGATGCTATATTCGATATATTTACCGATGTTGGTACCTAAGTAATTGATGACGGTTATCACCAGCAGTCCCTTATTATTGCGGAGCCGCAGCGGATGGACCTCTGCTGGCAATACTGCTTTGGCCTTGTCTGCATTGATGGGAAATGCAGCCATCAGTACGGGGGAAGGCGCGCATTGTACAGGTAATTGAAAAGGGATGCCGTCAACCAGGGAATGTTGGCCAGAAATTGCTTTGATTCGCTTTGGAATGCCCATGTAGTTAGTTATCTCCTCATTATTTAGAGAGTTCTTCGATCATGATGGGAAATACGTCACGCGCAGCATGCTTACCCATGAAGATATCCAAGTGACTGTATTCGGGAAGCCTATGAAAAGTATGGAAATTAGGCCGCAATTTATCAAAATAGGCCCAGGATTTTTCTTGGCTTTCCGGTAAAAAGCAGCGATTTTTACCACCACAAAAGAATGAAAAACGCGCTTCCGTTTTGGGTGGCGTCGCAACGTAATCTGCTGGTAAGTCAGGAAAGCCTTCTACTGACACCAGATTGCCCTTATGGACACAACGAGCCATCTGTTGGAAAAATCTCAAGGGTACGTTACCGAATTCCTCCTTAAGCCACTCATGGGTATTTTCGCTGAGATTTTCATGCCGCCATAAAGCTGGAAAGCCGCTGCCATAAGTGAAACTCACCCACTTGCAGACTGTATTATTACATTCATGATGTGTCAATTTGACCAGAGATGTCATTATCTTGGCAATCCAGCTAGGCGCCTCTACGCCCCAATGAGGATTTACATAGGGGGTCAACATATTTACCACTGGTACAACAAAATTCAGCTTAAACGCTGACCAGGCGGGGACTATAGGATGCAAGGTTACTGCGTTGGCAACAATGGTCGTCACCTGCGGCAGGAGGCCTGCCATGGCAGACATCATAAAACTGGTAGAACCTTGGCAATGAATAATCGCCTTCATGGTTTTGTACCCTGTTTTTTCGCAGATTTTACGCACTGCGTAAGGATGATCGTAAAGTGCGGCTTGATCGAGCGTCCAGGTATTGCCAGGAAAATCGATGCTGGCACGCCAGTTTTCCAACCAGACATCATAACCAGCTTCGATAAGTGCATTGACAATCGTTTCTTTTTCGGGTGCACGGAAAATATTTGCCCGAACTCCTGCGCCGTGAACCAGGATTATGGGCCCTTGCTTAGGTGGCTGAGTGGCTGAGCGAACATTAATCAGGTTCAACGCCATGCCGTCGCCAGCCGTGAAAGGAACCGTGCGCTCCATCAGACTCATGATGTTATTCTCTCAATATAGTTTGTTATAGCTTGAATCAAGGCTTGATAAGTTCTGCAATACGTTCTGCTAAGGCAGCAATCGTGCGAGAAGGGTTTAATCCAATGGCTTTAGGGATAATGGACCCATCGGCAATATAAAGGCCAGTATGTCCAAATACTTCTCCCTTATGATCAACAACACCATCTGTACTATTCGTACCTATCCGACAACCTCCCAACGGATGCGGGGTAATTAAATTTTTCAGAACAGTCCAAGTTAAAGGAACTTCAGCAGATCCTCCTGTCGCTTTTGAGAGTTCTTTATGCATATCGATTAATGCTTGCACAGCACTTTCTGAGTTTTTAATATTCCAATTCAGTTGCATCTTGTGGCGGAATGGCGGAATCCGGCTGCGTGAAAGTTTAAGCACGCCATCAGAAGCATCAACTGCCTGCCCAAACCACGGCATGACACAAGATAAAGGGCTATTGTTTTTAACCAGAGTTTGCAGAACACTAAAAAAATGACTAAATTGATGATCCGTACTTAAACTAGTCACGGCATCTTTGATCAAATTGGGTAAACCACCATCTTGTACCCAGAATCGCTGCCCTTTAAAGGAACCATCCAGAAAATCAATGGCACTGGTGATCGTCGGACCCTGAGTCGGTGAAATATCACGATTGTTAAAAACAGCCGGCGTCAGGAAATCGCCGTTAGAGCTCCATCCCGTTCCGAGAACGGAGCTAAGATTGGGTAAGGTGCCATATTGATCACGACAGCGCAGGAGCAATTCGTTAGTTCCCATGGTGCCGGCTGCAACAATTACTTTTTTAGCGTTGAGAAAGCCAGGGGCCAGTTTTTTTCTGTCAATATCGATTACATTGAAATCAACACGATAACCTGTACCGCTCTGTAATGGTGTGATCCGTTGCACTAAATGCAGTGGTCTGACCACAGCACCATGCTGTTCAGCCAGAGGAATATAATTTAAATCAAGGGTATTGCGGGCCTTGACTGGACACCCAATGTCACAGTTGCCGCAGTGAATACAGGTTCCTTGCTCCTGACCGAACGCATTGATGTGATATTTAGTATGCTGATTGCCAAAGGGATCGGCACGATCATAGCTAAAATCAGGGTCAAAGTTGACGGCGAGTGGCATTTTACGAAAACGGTGACTGTAACCGCTTTTCTCAGCGGCTTCTTGCATCAGCTTCATCTTGGCTGGCCACTGATTATCAGGAACTTCCTGGACGTTGAGCATTTTGCCGGTTTTTTCATAATAAGGCTTTAAGGATTCGTAAGTGATCTCCTTGGGCCAGCCCATATCAAAAACAAATGGCTCCGCTTCAACAAAAATATTTGCATAAATAAGTGAGCCGCCACCCACGCCACTGCACTGGGCAACCGACATGTTAGGATAGGTGCGCAGATCAATCCACCCATTCAATTCAGCTGGTTTTTCATTGGACCACCACCAAGCGTTCTTTGGATCGCGTGGATAATCCTTGACTTCCCAGCGGCGACCTCGTTCGAGAATACAGACTTTCAGTCCCTTTTCCGCTAATCTACAGCCAGTTATCGCACCACCAAAGCCACTACCAATGACGATTACATCATAATGCAGTGTCTCATCATGAGATTTATCGAGTAACTGCTTACCGAATTTAGGAATAACATAACTATCCCATAGTTTTCCGGCAAAAAACGCGCCAAACTTTTCAATAGTGTGTGCTTTCTCAGCCAGGCTGGTCGCTCCCGGTACTTTAATAGTGGAAAGCAGATCAGCCAGTTGTTTAACACCTAATGTCAATATACCCGCACCAACGATCGGACCATTCTTGTCTTTACCTTGATATAAACAGGTATACAAAGTGGTCGTATCAGACCAGAGATCAAAGCCAGGATCGTCCTTGACGTTCTTATGACCCGCTAAATAATAATCTTGTCCTTGATGCTGAAACGCTAATTCATACACCATATAGGTCATGTCGGGATCATGGGTAGGTTTGAACAGGTTGAAAATGCCAGAATTCGCCGCAATGCCAGTTCCAAAAGGTGGAAAATCTACCGTGCCGCTCAACGATCCTAGATGGTTCGGGTCGCTTAAAAAGCGATCCAGGTCATCTAAACTAACTTTGGCATGCATGGCGAGCTGAGTGTTATTTTGCTTACCTATCTTAGCTCCTTCAGCCGGATCAGTTACTCCGAGGGTAAAATAACCCGACATGGTTTCTTTGAACGTCAAAGATATACTCATAAGCTTTTTCTTGGTCTGAAATAAAGTATTGAAATTAAATTTATTTTTTATAATAGATTGCTTTTTTTAAATAATGCTCTTGGAATATACCGCTGTCAAGTGATGGTTTGTTTCAATAATAAAATCGATAGGAAAAGTATAAATCTCCAAGAAATATAGTTAGCTTAAGCCCGCAACTGACCGCCTAATTGGAGAGTTAGCCCATGATACAGGCAGACATTTTTGGAATTTTCTTATTCACCGGAAGAGTGATGCGGCTTCGAGGTGTATCATGGGTTGCTCCAGGTACGAAGACAGCGTGCTTTTTACTGCAGGGGATGACATCGTGGTCTCATCGTACGCACCATCTCGTCTAACGGTGCCTTCTTCAAGTTTGAGTATTTCAAAAAAAAATTGCTATTCTAGAGTTATTATTGGTTGAAAAATATCTAGAATAAAAAGAATTCGCAGCACTATTTCTAACTTGACTTGCCCCCAGAGTTATGATTACGCATGGGTGTCTCAAAATTGATATGAACGATTCCATCAAAACAATTCAACAGCAAATTCAGATATTGCGTGAAACGATTGATATGCACAATTATCGTTATTACGCCTTAAATGCACCGACCATTCCTGATGCAGAATATGACCGGTTGTTCCGCGAATTGCAGCAGCTCGAGCAGCATTATCCTCAGCTCATTACCTCTGATTCTCCTACTCAGCGCGTAGGTGCTGCACCGCTCAAAGAATTTACACAGATAACGCATCACACACCCATGCTTTCACTGAATAATGCGTTTGAAGATAGTGAGGTGGAAGCATTTAATCGGCGTATCTGTGAAGAATTAAAAATTGATCAGATCGAATATATGGTAGAACCTAAATACGATGGATTAGCTGTTAATTTGACTTATGAAAAAGGTATATTGAAAAGTGGTGCTACACGTGGCAATGGTTATCAAGGAGAAGACATTACCCTCAATTTGCGTACCATTAAATCGATTCCTTTAAGATTGTCTCTTGAAGAGCCGCCATCTTTGTTTGAAGTGCGGGGTGAAGTGCTCATATTGAAAGCAGATTTTGACAAACTCAATCTGGAGCAAGAGGAAAAAGGTAAAAAAACCTTTGCTAATTCACGCAATGCTGCAGCAGGTTCACTCAGGCAGCTTGATCCATCTATTACTGCGAAGCGCAGATTGGCTTTTTTTGCCTACGGCGTGGGTGTCCATGAAGGGGTAACTCCTCCCTATACTCAACAAAGTGAAGTGATGAATTATTTGCAATTACTGCATTTTCCAATAGCCCGCGGCTATAAAGTAGTCACTGGTGTAAAAGCATTACTTGCTTACTATCATGAGATGACTACATTACGTGATAAGCTGCCTTATGAGATTGATGGTATCGTGTATAAAGTGAACGATTTTGCGCAGCAGGAAAAACTTGGTTTCGTTGCCCGTGCGCCTCGTTTTGCCATTGCCCATAAATTTCCTGCGCAAGAAGCTGTGACTGACCTGGTAGGCATTGATGTTCAAGTGGGAAGGACAGGAGCGCTCACGCCGGTTGCAAGATTAGCACCTGTTTTTGTTGGTGGTGTGACAGTCACCAATGCAACTTTACATAACGAAGATGAAATCAAGCGAAAGCAAATTATGATAGGCGATAAAGTAATTGTGCGCAGAGCTGGAGATGTCATTCCGGAGATAATGGCTGTGGTTCCTGAGCAGCGCCCATTGTATGCAAAACCTTTCTTGATGCCTGATCACTGCCCCATCTGTGGCGCTCGAGCAGTGCGTCTGCCAGGAGAAACGGTGACACGTTGTACTGGGGGGTTATTTTGTCCTGCACAGCGCAAGCAAGCTATTCTTCATTTTGCTTCACGCCGGGCGATGGATATCGAAGGGCTGGGTGAAAAACTGGTAGATCAATTAGTGGAAAATTCAATCGTGCGTACGGCTGCTGATCTCTATAAGCTTGGTCTTTCCGCGCTGGCTGATCTGGAGCGTATGGCAGAGAAATCAGCGAATAATTTGCTAGTAGCGATTGAAAAAAGTAAACAGACCACACTCGCTCGATTCGTTTACGCACTGGGCATTCGTCATGTAGGTGAATCTACTGCCAAGGATCTGGCGAATTATGTGGGCGAGCTTGACCAACTGATGGGTATGAACGTGGAGCAGTTACAGGAGGTGTCAGATATCGGGCCTGTGGTGGCGCTAAGTATTGTTGATTTTTTTGCAGAGAAGCACAATCTGGAGGTGATCGAGCAGTTACGTAGCTGTGGGGTCAGATGGGAAGAGAATTCAGGAAAGGTAAAGCAGGTGAGTCATCTACTTTATGGCAAGACCTTTGTGCTGACAGGAACTTTATCCAATATGACACGAGATACGGCGACAGAAAAAATTGAACACTTGGGTGGAAAAGTCACGAGCAGTGTTTCTACAAAAACTGATTATGTAGTGACAGGAGCCGATCCGGGTAGCAAATATGACAAAGCGGTAAAGTTGGGTATTAAGATACTTGATGAGGCAGGGCTAGTGAAATTGTTGCAAGACAGTTCTGGAGTCGGCAATTGATATGGCCGTATTCGTTGATAAAGAAGCAAATCAATTTTTAATACATGCAGAATTGATCGCTTCTGCTCATATGTTGTCAGAAACAGTTGAGCGGATGGCTAAAAATATTACAACGGTATTAGCAGGGCAATATCCATTGGTTCTTTGTGTAATGAGCGGTGCCGTGGTTTTTTCAGGACAATTGTTACCGTTACTTCATTTTCCCCTGGATTTCGATTACTTGCACCCGACTCGCTATAATCATATGCTGCAAGGCGGTGTTATTGAATGGAAAGTATTGCCTCCGGCTCATTTAAAGGGAAGAGTCGTGCTTGTTTTGGATGATGTTCTTGACGAAGGATTCACGCTTGCGGCAATCCGGCAGCGCATTATGGAAGAAGGTGCAAAAGCTTTTTATAGCGCCGTACTTGTAGATAAAGTTATCGGTAAAACGAAGCCGATCAGTGCGGATTTTATAGGTATGTCATTACCAGACCGGTATATATTTGGTTATGGTATGGATATAAAGGGTCTATGGCGGAATTTACCTGCGATCTTTGCTCTGA
The DNA here is from genome assembly GCF_001007935.1 of Nitrosomonas communis. Classification (NCBI taxonomy): domain Bacteria; kingdom Pseudomonadati; phylum Pseudomonadota; class Betaproteobacteria; order Nitrosomonadales; family Nitrosomonadaceae; genus Nitrosomonas; species Nitrosomonas communis. The sequence continues at coordinate 3,262,560 of NZ_CP011451.1, read as the reverse complement.
AAGAGTAATTCTATTTCCAAATCAAAACTGGTTTTGTCGGCTCCGCCCTGCCGTATTATTCATACTGTTTGCGGTTCATCTTGGCGTTATGTTTGATTGGGAAATGGAAGAAAGTGGAAAAAGGTATGCTTGCAATTATTGGTGGGAGCGGAATGACCAAACTCGCTTCTCTCGAGATATCACATCGTCAGATTGTGAGAACACCTTATGGTGAACCATCTGGTCCATTAACCTTTGGCAAAATAGATAATCAAGAAATTGTATTCCTGGCACGGCATGGTCATGGTCATACTATTCCGCCGCATGCAGTAAATTACCAGGCCAATATTTGGGCGTTGAGTTTATTTAAACCAAAAAGTGTAATCGCGGTCGTATCAGTAGGTGGTATACGCGCAGATTTGACTCCAAGCACGGTGGTTGTTCCGGATCAAATCATTGATTATACCTATGGTCGGAAATGCACTTATTTTGATAAAACCGACAGGCCGATTACTTATACTGATTTTACCCATCCTTTTTGTCTGGAAACCCGCCGTCATCTGCTATTAGCAGCGGAAAAGGCCAACGAGAAAATTATCGATGGGGGAGTTTATGCGGTGACCCAAGGGCCGAGACTTGAAACAGTAGCAGAAGTAAACCGGTTGGAACAGGATGGGGCAGACATGGTAGGCATGACAGGTATGCCGGAGGCGGCACTTGCCAAGGAGTTAGGGTTGCCTTATGCTGCGATTGCGGCTGTTGCGAATCATGCAGCAGGACGTGGCACAAGCGTACGCGCAATTCCACTAGAAGAGGTTTACGCTGTCTTGGAAAAAGCCATGGTAAGTGTGCGAAATATATTAGGACATTTGGTGAAAATAAATGACGGTTAGAGCTGTTTTAAAAATGGGAGATCCACGCCTGCTGCAAGAGGCAAGGAGAGTGAATAAATTCAATACGCCTGAACTTGATGCGCTCATTCAGGATATGAAGGATACTATGGCGGCACTCAATGGTGCAGGGCTGGCTGCTCCGCAAATTGGTGTCGACCAGCAAGTGGTGATATTTGGTGTGGACTATAATCCACGCTATCCAGAGGCAGAAGCCGTTCCTTTCACTGTGTTAATTAACCCTGTTGTGGCGCCATTATCGAAAAAAATGGAAGAAGACTGGGAAGGGTGTTTAAGTGTTCCCGGTCTGCGCGGTATGGTACCGCGCTATACCCGGATTCGTTATGAGGGAGTTGATCAGTTTGGGAATGTAATAGACCGAAGGGTAGAAGGCTTCCATGCACGGGTCGTTCAACATGAATGTGATCATCTGCATGGTATACTTTATCCGATGCGAATCACAGATTTTCGCACGTTCGGTTTTACCGATGTGCTGTTTCCCGGGCAAGAAGTCATGGATGACTAATTCACGTCAGAGATCACCAGGGTTTGACCACGACGAGGATGACTACTGCAAATAGGATGACAACAGGCATTTCGTTGAACCAACGATAATAAATATGGCCGTGTTGATTACGATCATGCTTGAAATCGATTAATAGCTTACCGCAATATATATGGTAGGCGATTAACAGCACGACCAGAGCTAATTTAGCATATAGCCAGGCCCCGGAAAAACCATAACCAAGCCATAGCCAAGTTCCAAATAGCAACGTCAATAGTGCGCCAGGTGTCATGATGCCGTAGTAAAGTTTACGCTCCATCACTTTGAAGCGATCAATTCCTGCTTGATCGGTACACATGGCATGATAAACAAATAACCGGGGTAAATAAAACAATCCGGCAAACCAGGTAACCATAAAAATGATATGTAACGATTTGATCCAAAGCATAGCGGGTAATCCTTAAATTTTTGGAAAAGAAAAGATAGCGTTCAAGAATATAAAGACAATTGTCCGAGACTGCCAGTTATTCCATTTCTAAATCAAAAATGACGCGAAGGCGAGCCGCAGACAATATCGATAATACGGCAAGGTGAAGCCGACAAAGTCAGGTTTGATTTAAAAATGGAATTAGCACGTTCAAAAGTAAAGTGATAATAAGCCAATCATCCTGAAAGCGGTTCTTTTTTCGATGATGGTTTATAAGGTTATAGAGTTCACCCCAATTTTATTGCAAGAAAGCAGGCTATTCTTTGAGTTTGATATTGATTTGGCCCTCAGTTACCTGAATATCCTCGATTCCTTCCGAAAAGGATTTCCAGAATCCTGGATCGACACCAAATTCACTGACAAGATCGATGTTTTTTATTCCACCCAGCCAGGCATTAGGGATGGGGGTACCCATGATGCTGATACCTTTGAGGATGATGACAGGTTGGTCATGCTGATAGGCCATGCCGATGCCGGCATTGAAACGGAGCGTTTTGCCGCCCAGTACCGGGAAATCCTCTTCAAGTGGGATAAGCAGTTTTGCGCTTACGAGATCATCAGTGAGATCAATAGCCAGTTTTTGTGCAAGATCGGTATTTTTAGCGAGTAACGCGTTCAGTTCACGTTCGGTGAAACTGATTGCTCGCGGGGCATTTTCTTCGGAGTAGGGTTCTGGTTTCAGGAATCCGCTTTCATCGATTTCGCCGTTTTTTTTCAGATTCGTAATATGCGTAGTATCGGTAGTATTTGATGAAAATCCAGCTTCATAACCGAGGGCATGCAGTTTAGCCTGGAGGGTTTTTTCTTCCTGGGTGTTCAGTACCACTGGGATAAATGCGGTAGCGAAAATATAGGTTTTAAGTACCCAGTAAGTGCCGGCGATGGTGATGACAATGGTAGATAAAACGATGAGTAGGACATGGGGCCATTGTATAGGAGCCGTTCTTTTATCGGTATTTTCCGTAGGATTCATAGGTGTTATTAAGTGCTAGCGTCGTCCGTCATACCACATCGATAACCATTTTTTGTTATGTAGCGATCGGTAGGGGTGAAGGATAAGACGCAAAAATTGTCCAAAAACTTCTCGTCTGCTATAGAGTTTAATTTTTCTTGCAGAGGTTTCAAGTGGATGTGCTGTTAAAATGGTGAATTTGAGATGATGGGCTTGCCCCCATTTCTTGAGTTTCTGGCTGAATTCAATTTCCTCTGCTGCATATAATTCCAGATTAAACCCCCCTATTTCATGAAATGCCCTGCTGTTACATACCATTAATGCACCCGCCGCCCAGCCGAATAGAACAGACAGCATGGTCCAGAGCTTTAATATTGCATTTGCCCACCAAGGCAGTCCTCGCATCAGCAGCGTGCTGCCAGCGCCGACATGCTTGCCTTGCTTGATCAATCGAAAGATGTCGGTTAATAATTCGGTATTCAACCTGCAATCTGCATCCAGAAATATCAGCCAATCACCGGTCGCGGCGGCAGCGCCGGCAGTGCGTGCGCGCGCAATATGGTTGATGGGTTCAAAAACGACGCGCGCCCCGGCCTGTTTTGCCAGATTGGCTGTGTTGTCGGTAGAATTGTTATCGACCACAATGATTTCGTGAGTAAAACCAAAGTCATGGTTGGCCGCAAGCGCTTCAGTAACAGATCGTAGGCACTGGCCAATCAAACGTTCTTCATTGAAAGCTGGAATAATGATTGAAATATGCATGAAAAATATACTCTCATCAATGTATTACTGGCATGATGATAGCAAGTTTTGTAGATACGTTTCTTTATTAAATTAATCCGTACAACCACTATGATTTGGAAACCTAATGTTACGGTTGCTGCCATTATCGAGCAAAATGGCAAATATCTATTGGTAGAGGAAGATCAACAGGAACTGGGGATGCAACTTAACCAACCCGCCGGCCATTTGGAGCCCAACGAGTCGATTATTCAGGCCAGTATCCGGGAGACTCTAGAGGAAACCGCTTATACTTTTATTCCGCAATGGCTGATTGGTATTTATCATTGGCATTCTCGTGCTGCTGATACGACTTTTTTGCGCTTCGCGCTGTCTGGTGTCGTGACCGGCTTTGATCCAAATCGTACGCTGGATACTGGGATTTTGCGTGCTGCCTGGTTTGATCTGGATGAGATTCGTGAACGAAGAAATTGCCATCGCAGCCCGCTCGTCATGCAATGTATTGAGGATTATTTGGCTGGCAAACGCTATCCTCTGGAAATTCTTATACATTACGATTGAAAATATGAAAAAACAACGTGTCATAGTAGGGATGTCCGGTGGAGTGGATTCTTCTGTTGCTGCCTTACTATTGAAAGAGCAGGGTTACGAGGTCATTGGTTTGTTCATGAAGAACTGGGAAGAGGATGATACTGATGAATATTGTTCTTCCCGCCAGGATTTCCTTGATGCAGTATCAGTGGCAGATATCATCAATATCCCGCTGGAAGTTATCAATTTCTCGGCTGAGTATAAAGAACGTGTATTCAGTTTGTTTCTTGCAGAATATAAGTCGGGGCGAACACCCAATCCGGACGTATTATGCAATGCTGAAATTAAATTCAAGGCATTTCTTGATCATGCTATTACGCTGGGTGCGGATTTTATTGCCACGGGTCATTATGCGCAGGTATGTCACATTCATGGTTCGTATCGGTTGTTGAAAGGTGAGGATGGCAGCAAAGATCAGAGCTATTTTCTCTATCGTCTAAACCAGGCACAACTGTCTAAAGTGCTATTTCCTATCGGGCATCTTTACAAACGCGAGGTGCGTCAAATCGCGCGTGCGCATAATTTACCCAATTTTTCCAAGAAGGATAGTACCGGTATCTGTTTTATCGGCGAGCGTCCTTTCCGTGAATTTCTCAACCGATATCTACCGCATGAGCCAGGTGAAATCCAGACACCAGATGGAATAAGGGTTGGCAAGCATATCGGTTTGATGTATTACACCATTGGCCAACGGCAGGGGTTAGGTATTGGTGGAGTAAAAGATGGCAATGACAAGCCATGGTTTGTTGCAGGTAAGGATAGAGCGAAAAATGTCCTGATCGTGGTACAGGGGCATGATCATCCGGCATTGCTTCGTTCCACCTTATGGGCAACCGATCTATCCTGGATTAGCGGTAAAGCGCCTCATTGCAACTGGGTGTATGCCGCTAAAACACGTTATCGACAGACTGATGCACCCTGTGCTATTAATCGTATTGATGAAGGCAGTTGCCAGATTGATTTTGCACAGCCTCAATGGGCAGTCACACCCGGACAATCAGTGGTCGTGTATGAAAGCAAGGTATGTCTGGGTGGGGGGGTGATTGCTGGCAGCGAATGATTTATTACGGTAGTGGGTAGGACTCATTCTTCGCCTATCTATTTTTTGTGCCCAAGCAAAATATCCAGCATGCTTTGGCTTAATGCTTAGGTGCCGTGCTGATAAATGAGTCACGTTGTGCCAGTTTGTCAATCAACTTGGTAAGATTGGAATAAGTGTTGCGCCACTCAATTTGTGGGAAACGAAAGGACAGGTAGCCGAGCGCGCAACCCAGTGCAATATCGGCTAACGTCATGGTTTCTCCTTCACACCAGTCATCATTGCTCAATTCCATTGCGGCAGCTGCTAAACCCAGATCAATTTTATTTTGCTGACGGCTTATCCATGCATGACTTTGCTGAATATCAGGGCGTTTAAGTTCCAGGAAAATGGTGGCTGCCGCATCACAAATACCATCTGCTAGTGCTTCCCAACGCTTGACGCTCCACCGCTGAGGGCCAGGCTCTGGAATAAGGCGAAAAGCGGAGCCGGTATTCTCGAGAGAATCCAGATATTCTGCAATGACACGTGAATCAAACAGTGTTCTCCCATTATCCATGAGTAGCACAGGTATTTTACCGAGTGGATTGTGGTACTCAACGTGTGTATTGGTATCCCAGGGCGTGTCTAGATCAAAATCATGGCCAATCTGCTTTTCAGCCAGAATGATGCGAATTTTGCGTACATAGGGACAGGTCAACGAGCCAATCAGTTTCATAGTGTTATCCTTTGACGATGCCTTAATTGCTGATTATAGGTGTCTGCGTCATTCATGGGTATAACGGCCTATGTTAAAATACCTGCTAAAACAAGGATACTGCAAAAATGAGTTTTTCATCTATTGTCGCACTTTCTCCGCTGGATGGTCGTTATCACAGTAAGGTAGCAGATTTACGGCCTTATTTCAGTGAGTTCGCATTGATTCATTATCGGGTACGGGTAGAAATTGAATGGCTCAAGGCGTTGAGTAATGAACCGGCCCTCCCCGAAGTACCTGCTTTTTCTGCTACCACGATTCAACAACTGAATCATCTGGCAGACAATTTTTCCATCACTGATGCAGAAGCAATCAAGGCTATCGAAGTACGTACAAACCATGATGTCAAGGCGGTCGAATATTGGCTGAAAGAAGCTTTGGCTGAAAATACTGAAGTCAGCCGAGTCACTGAATTTATTCATTTTGCTTGTACTTCAGAGGATATCAATAATCTCTCGTATGGCATGATGCTGCAAGCCAGCCGCAACCAGGTCATGCTACCCATGCTCAAAAAGATCATCGATAGCCTGACGCACTTGGCGCATCAACTGGCGGATGCTCCCATGCTGGCTCGTACGCACGGCCAGCCTGCTACCCCCACAACCATGGGTAAGGAAATCGCGAATGTAGTGTATCGGCTGCAACGTGGCTATAAGCAACTTGCGAGCGTGTCCATTTTAGGCAAAATCAATGGAGCAGTAGGCAATTACAATGCGCACACGATAGCCTATCCTATGCTGGACTGGGAAAAATTTGCCCGCGCTTTTGTAGAGAAACTAGGCCTGGTTTTTAACCCTTATAGCACGCAGATTGAGCCGCATGACACCATCGCGGAGCTGTTTGATACTTATGCACGTATCAATACAATCTTGCTGGATATGGACCGCGATATCTGGGGATATATTTCACTGGGTTATTTCAGACAAAAAACCAAGGAAGGAGAAGTAGGCTCATCTACCATGCCACACAAGGTTAACCCAATCGATTTTGAGAATTCGGAGGGTAATTTGGGGATGGCCAATGCCTTATTCAGGCATTTGAGCGACAAGCTCCCCATATCTCGCTGGCAGCGCGATTTGAGCGATTCTACCGTGTTACGCAACATGGGCGTAGCACTTGGGTATACCTTGTTAGCATATGATTCCTGTACGAAAGGATTGAGTAAACTAGAGGTCAATCGCACACGATTGCAACAAGATTTACAAGATGCCTGGGAAGTGCTGGCTGAACCTATTCAAACAGTGATGCGTCGTTATGGAATAGCTAATCCCTATGAGCAGCTTAAGGTACTGACACGTGGAAAAGCAGGGATTACTCAAGAAACGTTGCGTCAGTTTATTGATAATCTAGATATTCCAGCAATTGATAAGCAACGTTTATTGGAATTAACCCCACAAAGTTACACAGGATTAGCAACTCCGTTGGCTGCGAGAATTGATAGCTAGCGAGGATATTTTTTCAAAATATCAATGCCTTATAAAAGTGCTTTATCAGTTTTACTCGTGATTATGTTATTTTTTTGATGTTAAATGGGTGAAATGGATTGAAATTGGTGTAACTGCCCCAATTAACTACCCAAAAACGGGAGGCAAATATGCAAGAATCAAACAAACCACAAACAGACGAACAAGAGTTGATATCGGTAAATAATGAAGTAAATGAAGCTGAAGCTTCCAAAGAGAGAAAGGCCCAAGAGACCGAGTCTCAAGTAGAGATCATGCCCTCTATGGAGGAGTTATTAAGAGAGGCCGAGTTAAAGGCGGCGGAACATTACGATGCTTGGTTGCGTGCCAAGGCAGATACCGAAAATATCCGTAAGCGCGCTCAATCAGATGTTACCAATGCGCATAAATATGCTATTGAAAAGTTTTCGAGTGAATTGCTGGCGGTTATGGATAGCCTGGAAGCTGCGCTGGTAGTCGAGAATGCAACACTGGAAAATTTTAAAAATGGGGTGGAATTGACACACAAGCAGCTGACGGCTGCTTTTGAGAAATTTAATATTAAGTCCATCGATCCAAAGGGTGAGAAATTTGATCCCCATCAGCATCAGGCAATGTGTATGGTGGAATCAGAGCTTGCCCCCAATACGGTTACCCAGGTATTACAGAAAGGCTATATGCTGCATGATCGGGTGATTCGTCCGGCAATGGTAGCGGTTGCAAAGGGTAAAGATACTTGAGATTTCGGCAGAAGTCTCCATTTCCAGATTTTAGATAAATTGTTAGTTTTAACTTGTTAAAGGATCGAGTAAATATGGGAAAAATAATTGGGATCGACTTGGGTACTACCAACTCGTGTGTAGCAGTGATGGAGAGTGGCAAGCCCAAGGTGATTGAAAATTCAGAAGGTGCACGCACAACTCCTTCCATCGTGGCCTATACGGAAGATAATGAGATTCTGGTAGGTGCGGCGGCTAAACGTCAAGCTGTGACCAATCCAAAGAATACCTTATTTGCCGTAAAACGGCTCATCGGTCGTCGTTTTGACGAAGAGATGGTACAGAAAGACATTAAAATGGTGCCATACAGCATCGTTCGTGCGGATAATGGTGATGCTTGGGTTGAAGTGCGTGGCAGAAAAATTGCGCCACCAGAGATTTCAGCACAAGTATTGATGAAAATGAAGAAAACTGCTGAAGATTACTTGGGAGAATCGGTAACGGAGGCAGTGATTACAGTCCCCGCTTATTTTAATGATTCACAACGGCAGGCTACCAAGGATGCAGGCCGGATTGCTGGTTTGGAAGTCAAACGCATTATCAATGAGCCGACTGCAGCAGCTTTGGCTTTCGGCATGGATAAAAAAGAAGGTGATCGTAAGATTGCGGTATATGACTTGGGCGGTGGTACCTTTGATATTTCCATTATCGAAATTGCAGAGGTGGAGGGTGAGCATCAATTTGAGGTGCTCGCTACCAATGGGGATACCTTCCTTGGCGGTGAGGACTTTGACTCGCGTGTAATCGAATATCTGGTTGATGAATTCAAGAAAGAAAGCGGTATTGATCTGAAAAAAGATATGCTTGCATTGCAGCGTTTGAAAGATGCGGCAGAGAAAGCGAAGATCGAATTGTCTTCCAGTCAGCAGACAGAGGTCAATTTGCCTTATATCACAGCGGATGCTTCCGGGCCGAAACATCTTGCCATAAAGATCACGCGTGCGAAATTGGAAAGTCTGGTTGAAGAATTGGTCGAACGTACCATTGCGCCATGTCGTACTGCCATTAAAGATGCCGGTTTGTCTTTCTCAGATATTGATGATGTGATCCTGGTGGGAGGGCAGACCCGTATGCCCAAAGTACAGGATAAAGTCAAGGAGATTTTTGGTAAAGAACCCCGGAAGGATGTCAATCCCGATGAAGCTGTTGCAATTGGTGCGGCTATACAAGGCGGCGTCCTGCAAGGAGAAGTCAAGGATGTATTGTTGTTGGATGTGACACCGTTGTCGTTGGGTATTGAAACCCTGGGGGGTGTCATGACCAAGCTGATCCAGAAGAATACGACGATCCCGACCAAGGCGCAACAGGTGTTTTCAACAGCTGATGATAATCAGACTGCGGTAACAATTCATGTGATGCAAGGTGAGCGGGAAATGGCGTCTGGGAACAAAAGCCTGGGACAATTTAACCTGACGGATATTCCGCCTGCCCCACGTGGTATGCCGCAAATCGAAGTAACGTTCGATATTGATGCCAATGGTATTTTGCATGTGTCAGCTAAAGATAAGGCGACCGGTAAGGAGAATAAAATCAAAATACAGGCAAGCTCGGGTTTGGCAGAAGACGAAATTAAACGCATGGTCAAGGATGCTGAAGCGCATGCTGAAGAAGACAAGAAAGCGCTGGAGCTCGTCAATAGCCGTAATCAATGTGATGCTATGATCCATTCAGTCAGAAAATCTCTGACAGAATATGGCGACAAACTGACGGCAGATGAAAAATCAAAAATTGAAGCTGCACTGAAAGAAGCGGAAGAAGCGCTTAAATCGAATGACAAAGATGTTATTGATAAAAAGACTCAAGAGCTGACTGAAGCTTCTCAAAAACTGGCAGAAAAGATTTATTCACAGGCACAGTCGACACAATCGTCTGCTGAATCAGCCTCTGCAAAAAAAGAGGAGAAGCCAGTAGAAGGTGAAGTGGTTGATGCTGAGTTTGAAGAAGTAAAAGACAAAAAATAATTTTCTCAATTTGTTGTATTAGTGCCAGGACGCGGAGATGCAAAGGTATAAAAGGATGCCTTGCTTACTCTGCGTCTTGGTGTTTATTAAAAGGTGGTTAACTTTATAAATCAGAATTCAATCGGGATATGGGTATATCTAGCAGAATATTTGACCAATAAATTTTGCTGCTTTGATGATATGTCTTGATAAGTCGGAAACTTTTATGAGTAAACGTGATTACTATGACGTTCTTGGTGTCAGCAGAGATGCTGACGAAAATGAAATAAAAAAATCTTATCGTAAGCTGGCAATGAAATATCATCCAGACCGAAATGCCGGTGATGCCAAGGCTGAGGAGCGTTTTAAAGAAGCTAAAGAAGCCTATGAGATACTGTCTGATCCCAGTAAGCGGGCGGCATATGACCAATACGGTCATGCAGGGGTAGAAGCGAGTGCGGCAGGAGCCGGAGCGCATGGATTTAGTGATGTGTTCAGTGATATTTTTACTGATATCTTTGGTATGCGAGGTGGTGGTGGTGGTGGTGGTGGTGGGCGCTCTAATATTCAGCGCGGTGCTGATTTACGCTATAACTTGGAGATCACCTTGGAGCAAGCTGCTCGCGGTGCTGAAACTAAAATTCGCATTCCAACTATGGTGGTTTGCGATACATGTCACGGTGACGGTGCCAAGCCTGGAACTACTCCCAAAACCTGTACGACTTGTGATGGACATGGCCAGGTCAGAATGCAACAAGGTTTTTTCTCTATTCAGCAAACATGCCCCAAATGCCATGGCAGTGGTAAAATAATTAGTACGCCATGTTCATCGTGTCATGGTGCAGGTCGAGTCAAGCAGCATAAAACCTTGAATATTAAAATTCCGGAAGGTGTGGATACAGGTGATCGTATTCGCATCACTGGCGAGGGTGAAGCAGGGATCAATGGCGGCCCGCCAGGGGATTTGTATGTGGTGGTTCATTTGTCAAGCCACCCTGTGTTCCAGCGTGATGGCAATGATTTACATTGTGAGATACCTATCAGTTTTACTGCTGCAGCATTGGGAGGAGAAATTGAGGTGCCAACACTGGATGGTCATGCAAGGATCAAGATTTCTCCAGAAACGCAAACAGGCAAAATTTTTCGCTTGCGGGGCAAAGGAATAAAAGGGGTTCGTAGTCATGCTGCTGGTGATCTCCTATGTCATGTCGTAGTAGAAACACCTGTCAATCTAACATCACGTCAGAAAGAATTATTACAGGAACTTGAGGATATTAGTCAGAAAGATGATTCCCGTCATAGCCCACGGGCAAAATCATGGATGGAAAAAGCGCGTGAATTTTTCTCAGAATAAAGCTAAGTATAGTATTGGGATTGATTTCTTGTGGATTGCTTAGCTTTTTTCATTAGTCGGCATTGGTTGAAAAGAAAGTGAAACAGAGAATACCGCATAAAATACTATAGGTATGTATCTTTATATGAGTGACTACAGTTAATAATTATTTCAATAATATCCTGCCCCAATGAGTTGCTTCCCCTTGCAGTAATAGAGTGAGCAACTCTCAATTTTTAAAAGTGACAGAGCTTTTTATTCTTGATTTTGCGGAGTAGTTGCTAAGTTGGAATACATACTGAAATATCTAAAATGGCTGTTATGTGTCTTGACAGTTAGTATGCCATTTATCGTCTTGCACTGTGATAACCTTCGGGCTAATAATTTAATCAACTTTATTAAAGAAAAGAGGATAGAATTTGGTGGCTGGCTTAATGCGGGGGCAACTTTTAACCCCAGTCAAATTGATGGATATAATGGTCCTGTTGTTTTTAATGATCAAGCCAACAAGTTTCAGCTCAATCAATTTAATGTGTTTATGCAGCGTCCTGTGGTGTCCACGGGAGAGTCATGGGATGTTGGCGGGCGCTTCGACTTCCTGTTTGGTACAGACGCCATTTTCACTCAGGCTTTTGGTGTGCCGCCATTTGATGTCAATACCGGCGAACCATTAAGTAGAAGTAATTGGGATCTGGATTTGTGCTGTTCTTCTACACGTACCTACGGGATTGCACTTCCACAGGCCTACCTGGAGACTTATGCACCCATTGGAAATGGGATCAATATCAAGCTAGGCCACTTCTATACTCCAACAGGCTTTGAAACAGTTCCAGCACCCAATAACTTTTTTTATTCACGTGCTTATACTTTGAATATCGGGGAACCTTTTACCCACACAGGTTTTCTGGTTAACTATAATCTTAATGAGAATTGGTTAATCATGGGAGGCGGGATTACTGGCAGCGCGATGGGTGGATGGGATGGTGGGTGGGATAAAGAATTAGGTAACTGGGGAGGGATTGGTGGTTTTACCTGGACCAGCGACAATCACGCTACGACATTTCATCTTTCTGGTACTTATAGTGAAACTTCCACGCACAGCAGCGAGCTATGGGGCTTTTATAACATTGTGTTGCAGCATAAAATTACTCCTAAAACACTGCTTGTTCTCCATCATGTATATGGGCATGCTGGCGGGGTCTTGCTGAATAATTTGAAATATACCAATGTCGTTAAAGATGCAGAATGGTATAGCTTTATCATGCATCTGTACTATGATTTAACTGATAATTTATCAGTAGGTATTCGTGGCGAATGGTATCGTGATGCTGATGGTTTTCGTAATCCATCACCTTTCCGAGTAGCGGCTGCCACCAATATTGTTGATGGAAGAGTAGCCAGTTTTGCTGGCGATATTAACAGTGTAACGGTCACGCCTGCCGATTATTATGCAGTTACTATTGGAATGAACTGGAAAGCAGCTAAGGCGCTAAAACTTAAATGGGACGCATTAAGAAAACTCAATATCCGCCCTAATATACGCTATGATAGGGTTGATGCTTATAAAGCGCCTGCTTATAGACCGTTTGCTGGCAATAAGGATCAAATTTTATTTTCACTTGATTTTTTGTTGCCTTTTTAACGAGGCTTTCTTTAATGTAAATCTTATCTGGCTTTGTCTGCTTCACCTTGTTGTATTATTTATACTGTCTGCGGTTCGCCTTCATCTCATGTTTGATTTGGAAATAAAATAAAAAACTATGAAGCAAGCTACGGACGTTGCTCATCTGTTGATTACACAGCTTGCTCAATTTCTAATTTCTATAATGATTCTTCAGATTTTTCAGGAGATTTAGCTTTAAGGGGGGATGATACTCCCTCTTTTAATTGAATCGGAATTGTGTTTCTCTCTGCGTCAGTATAATTGAACGCTTTTTGCTCTTTTGCCGTTTTGCTATGAGTGGCGGCTTCTTTTAGGTTTTCTTTTACTGATTGCTCATAATAGCGTATGTTAGCCTTGGCATGAGATCTGAGATCTAACCCCTTCCTGCCATAGTATTGGCTATGATCTTCATATTCCTGAAGTAGTTTCTTTTGCTTTTCTAATTTCGTTTGCATCTCTTTAGCTATATTTTCATGATATTTTGCTAAAGACTCGTGATTGCTATGGTCTATGGTAAGACGGTGAGTATTATGGATTTCGTTATTTTGAACACTTCCTACAGGATTCATTTGTGCGCAGGCAGACAAAATCATAAACATCAGCCCGGACAACAAAAAAGATATTCTCTTCATGATGCTACCTCCATTAAACAACTTAAATTCCACTCCTTTCTACCTTTAAAAGTTTCTATTTAACTATTTTATTGAAAAGCTGAGAATAACCATATTATGAATACGTTCTTGACAGGAAACATATTGCTAATTAATTTGCCAGTTCCACCAGTTAGGCGTGATGTGCTGTGTCATCACCTGGAATCAAACATAAATAAAATTACTAATAATAAGGTTATTATTTTTAATATATTAGCCCTATTCCATTATTCAATCTTGGGTAAATCTAACTTCTTAAGTTAAATAATATCTACTAAGCAGGTAAAAAATAAGTATTAGTAGATGAACTGTATTGTTGATGATATGGATACAGTGAACGGTTAGAGATAGATATTAAATTAAATGTATGATAGAAATATGACAGACTAAAATATCGCGGTAATAAAGCAATATCGGAAGCCGTCAAAGGTCATTGATTTATTTGACCTAATTCTTTCCACGAGTGATTAGATGGTTCGTTGCGCAATTTTTCTGGCCAAGATGAAATAGAAGAGAGGGTAGATGAAAAAATGGGTTATTGCTGCGATATTAGTTGGTGTGTTGATAGCATGAGGGAATATGGCTGCACCGCGGGAAGAGATTTGTTGTTGCATTGCAGATTCCATGGCTTATCATCCCTGCCACTGCTCAAAAGATTGTTGCAGTAGACCAATCTGAGAAGTTTCCTGCTGGTTTAGAAACGCTTTTTCTGGAGCTTGCCGGCATATGATGATGCCGTCTTCCTGGATGATGGGTAACTGCGCTAGTTACCGCATGATGGAAAAATCTGGAAAGTAGATTTGGCTGGCATTGCCGCTGAAACTCTAGTCGATGTACCGTTAATGGCCTGGGGTATTCATGAGGCTCCTGGCAATCTGTCCTATATCTATTTCTGTGCTTCCGGCTCTTATAAAAACAGACCGCCTGGTGAAGTGGCTGGTTTATATCGACTTGATATCAGCACGCATTCAATAGAGCTGCTTGTCTGAAAGTCTCGGATTCAAAAATTAATCTCCAGCAACCCGTCGTTTACGCTGATAGCGATGCAAATGCTTCTGAAATAGCGGGCGATGGCAGCGGCACTGCTATTCGTAAGATTGCTGTCTGTGACAATCTGGGAGTAAGTGAAGATGGTCGTCTTATCTACTTTCCGAGTCTTTCTCTTATGAGAATGCTTTAGCAGATGACGCAATTGATGAAGCCATTGCACTTGCTCCCAATGGCCGTTTATGGTGCTATGATACCTAGAGTGGTACGACCCGGTTTATTACTGAAGGTTTTCAATTTATCAATGGTATACCCTATGACCCGCCTCCAGGTCTTGCCTGTGAAGAGTCGGTAATTGTTACTCAAACATCGCTCTTCCGGATAACGGTTTTATATCAATGGCACTAAAGCGGGAAATTTCGCGGTCGTAATTGATACTCTTCCGGGAATGCGCGATGGAATGGATCGGGATGTAAAGGAGCGAATCTGGCTCTCAACGTTCACCGAAATAAGCCTATTGCTGACGTGGTTGCATGAGAATGCTTGGATCACCCCACTTTGATGCGTTTGCCAACTTCATTGCTATTGTCGCAACACGCGCCCTGGTGTTGCTGTATTGAGCCCAGATGGAAGCAAGCCATTATATTCGGCTCTCTATAAAGACCCTGAATTTTCCTCGATTGCATCTGCTGTACCTGTATCCAGCGGTACTTATTTGGAAAATGTCGCATTCAATAGTTCTGGCCGAGCGCAAAAGAAAGGAATTCAACGTTTGCAATGGCCGCCATAATTGCAATAAGCGTAATAAAAGTCAAATTTAGAAATACAGCTATTTCCGTAAAATATTCCGCTACTCAATTGACACCGTTATTCTGGAAAAAGTAGGTTAGAATAATTTCTTACTAACTACTCGGGAGGCTTTAATGAAGAATCCGAGCTCTTTTACTTTCACCATGATCCGCTGCGGAGTAATCATGTTTATCCTTGCGGCGCTCATTTCGTGTAAAGACTCCCAGACAGGAGATGGCCAGCCACCCGATCAGCAGGCTCGTAGCTGGGATGAGGAGCGCGCGCAACGAGAACAACAGCAAGCTACTTATATAAAAGATACGACCGTCAAGCGAATCGAGACTGACGGCGAAACCCGTGAATCCTGGTACAGCAATCAGTTAGGCTACGAATGGTTCAAAGCCTATCCGCTCGCTTTCAATGGCGTGCCTTATATACTGCTGCGCGCCATCATCGAAGTATACCCTGAAATATGGAAAGGTGAAGGTTCATTGGGTAATTTGGGGTTCGGCCCCCACCCGGACGATTATGATCCTGAATCAGGTAAGCTGCTTCCGCCAGAGCAGCGTCATCCTCTACCTTATGGCTTCTTTACTGTGCCAGATACCGATGTTCCGGAAGATGATCGGACTGATAATGTCTTTTTCTCATGCAGCGCATGCCATACCGGTAGGGTATACGTTAAAGACCGGGTGCGGCATTTTATAGGTGCATCCAATAGCGAAATCGATGCGCAAGCTTATGCAGGACTCCTATATCAGACCGGTAAAAAGCTCATCAAAGTTGATAGTCCTGATCCAAGCAAAATAAAGGTTGATTCTGATGAAGTTGCCAAAATTGCCGCATTTCTCAGGAACAAAGTTGAAGCTGATCCAGCCTGGTTTTATGGCGGCAAGACACCGGAGCAGCGGTCAGCCAATGCCGAGCGTGCCAGGATTCAGGTGGAACGTATATTAAGTCACATGGAAGATGCAGCCAAGATTCTGATTGGTTCGGCCAAAAAGACGGAATTGATGTATCTGGCGCTGGCTTCGAAGCTGATGTATACCGACAAAGATGGACAAAAAGCACCCGGTGTATTTGGCCCGCGTCCGGGGCGCATGGATGCGTTTGGTATTGCTGCGGGTTTGGTCGCCTTGCATACTAAACGAGACAGCTTCTTTGCGCGCTTACCGGATGATCACCCCTTCTTTGCCGACTTGGAAAACCTACCAAAGGAAGAGCGGATTAAACAAGCTGGCGAGCGATTATTTAAGACCGCTGCTGAATGGATGCCGCATGATCCAGGTGCTTCAGATATTAAGAGCTTGTGGTTTTCTCGTGACCATGGCTTTGCTAATTGGGACTCAAATCAGGCACCTGAGGCTCGGGTACTTGCATCGGGTGTTTCTTCGGTAGGTGATCCATCTAAGGTGAATGTTCGCATTCATGAAGCGATGAATCCATTTATCAATGATTTGCCACCCGCTCCTTATCCCTTTACAGTAGATCTTGATCTGGCCGGCAAAGGGAAACCACTTTTCGAGCAACAGTGCGCATCTGCGTGCCATTTTTCTCAGAATAAAAAGGTCTATAACGTGGGGACTGACATGAATCGAGCAATACAGATCACGCCAACAGCGCGTTTGGGGTTGCTTGAATTGACTCGTGAGGCTTGCGAGCTTTACGTGGAGAAAGGCGGCAGTGATTGGTGCCTGCCTAAGCGAGGTAGCCGTGCTGCTGATGATGAAGCGTATTTCATCACGCCACGCGGTGAGGAATCGGGCTATAAAGCTGATGTTCTCCACGGCACTTGGGCGCTGGCGCCTTATCTCCACAACGGTTCGGTACCAACTTTATGGCACATGTTCCGACCTGCTGAGCGGCCAATCAAGTTTATTCGCGGAAATATCAGGTATGACGAAGAAAAGGTTGGTTTTATCTGGGACAAAGCGCCTGCGCTCGATGAATATGGCCCTGGCGATGCCGTGCATTTTGCTGAACATGATACGACACTGCGCGGCAACTCGAATGCTGGTCATATCTATGGCAGTGAATGGACTGATGATCAGGTTCGTGCCGTTATCGAATACATGAAAACGTTATAAAGACAGGAGGCGCTATGGCCAAACCAAACGGTATGACGATAAAGGAACAGCTTTATGGTATGGCTTGCAGAATAATCAAGCTGATCAAAATTGCATTGGGAAAGAAGCAAGGAGCTTCATCGCATGGGGAAGGGGAGACACCAGATTCTCCACCTCTTCCCACCCAAAGGACAAGCTTTTTAAACGATATTGCAAAAGCTGAAGCAGGTTCGCCTGTACCTTCACCGCCCCCTGTTTTTCCCAGTCCAGATGATCCCAAGTATGTTGACGATCCTGATGCTTACACCAGAGATAAGCAGGCGGCGGAAGCAGCAGCTGCGGCTTTTACCGCAGCCGTGAAGGTACGTGGTGCCGCTGTCGCGCAAGTGATCTCCCAATGGTTAGCTACTATGCCCTATGCGATGTTCCACGAGCTGCTGGCACAACCAAGGGAGACGATGCCTATCTTCAAACCAGCGATTGGCCCTGTAGTGGTTATGCGTCATTCGGAAGTCATCCGTTGCCTGGAGCGCACCGATCTCTTTACTGTGGATCCATACGCAGCAGAAATGGCGCGGGCCACGGATGACGAAGCGAAGCATTCCGATGCTTACTCGCATTTTATGCTGGGTACTGACCGCGATGATCTTTACCGGCTGGATGACGTGATATTGCGGCGCGCAGTATCACGCACTGACAAAGATACGCTCTTACGCTTGACACGTGATGAAGCTGAACGCTGGATACGCCAGGCGCAAGCCGAGGGTGTAGGTGAAATTGATGTGGTTACCACGGTCGCTAAGTTTGTACCACTACGTATCGTAGGCGATTATCTGGGGGTCCACTATTATGATGCGGGCGCCCCGTCAGTGTTACCTGGACTGCAAGGAGGAGATTCTTTTCCCCTTGACGATAACCTGCAGAAAGTCTTTACCTTTACTAAAATAAAAGAAGGTAAAGTGCCTACCGCGGAGGATCTATTCAGCTGGGTGAAAGATGCTTTTCGAAATATCTTCAATAACTTTAATCAAGCTTATCCAAAATTTGCTGAATTCCGTGAGCGCGGCATTATTGCGACCGAATATCTTAGCGCCTACGTATTCGCTTTACTTCAACACTACAAAGCACACTTGCAGCAGGGGGAGACTGTACCAGATACCATGCTGACGAGACTGCTTTGCATGCAGCTTGAGCTGGAACGAGATGCCGATAAGCTGGAAAAGGAATTTGCCACGCTACTGGGTGCATCGCTACCAGCAGGTGAGTTAGCACGACGCCTGTCGGATTCAATGATCCGTTCTAATGTATTCGGTACGGTGGTCGGTGCGGTAGTGAACCCTCAAGAGGCGACTGCGCGTATTCTCGATTCCATGCTTTGTTTAAAGGAAGGTAAGTACGAAATGTTAAACGGCACCAGCTTTGAACAAGCATTACATTGGGCTGCAGTAAAACCGGATGAGGCAGATTATGCGCAAAGTCTGGAAGGACTGCGTAAATATGCTCTGGAAGCCTTACGTCTCAAGCCCCAAGGAGAGGTGTTATTGCGGATGTGCGTAAAAGACAATGATGTGCTCGCTGGCGTTCCTCTGCGTAAAGGAACACTCGTATTTGCCGCCTATGCTGCAGCCATGCTGGATACGGAAGTGATGCCGAATCCAACCGCCTTTGATATTACTCGTGATGAGCAGCTGCAGCCTTATTTGCAGGATCATGAGCGTGCCCGAGAAGCGCCTCAAAGCTTGGTTTACCTGCAGCACGGCTATGGACGGCATAAGTGTCTTGGCCGCTATGCTTCAGAGATCACCATGCAGGAATCACTGCGTGCAATGCTCAGACTCGGTTCGTTGGAGCGGCGTAGCGCACTGAAAATGGATGAGCAGAATTTATATGCGATAAGCCTTAAGATTGGTTTCTGATGATGGATTGGACGCTGGCCGCATCCAATCTGATTCTCTTTGCAGTTTTTGCGGTATTAAGTTTTGTTCTCGCATAACGAGTGCAAGGTATCTTCCTGTCTCCTGGAGCAGGCGTGGCTTCCAGCCGGATTTTTGCTGTGTGCTGCTCGTGTCATACTATGAGCATAACGGCCTAGAATCTGGAGCATGCAGGTGGTATAGCAGCCTGGTTTTCTCGTCAGGAATTCGGGATGAACCTTATGATACATAACGCTGTGTCCAGCAAGGTGAATTCCGGGTAAAGATCAGGGCTATACTGAGGTATTTCCCATCATAGATTAAGTATCTTTTCCTTTCAGCATTGGCGTCATCTTTTTGTTTACCAGACAATGTGTTCCATCATTAGGATCTTCTGCGCGCCGGGGCCGCTTGAGACGGCATTCTCTTGGATCCGCAGGATTTTTTACCCCATAGAATGCATTAATGATGGCTTGTTCTTGCTCAGGTTTGAATGCATTGGTCTGGCCGAACATCACATATTGGAAAACCTGTGGCTGTGTTTTGGTTACAAAAGTAAAATGAGTCGAATGGGGTAACTTATTTAATGCGCAACTCTCATAAGCTTCTACTCGTGTAAATTTTTTGTTACCAGGAGTGTTCATCCCGCGGAGTGCATAAGTGTAACACTGCCTTGGTAATGCCATTTGGCAGTAGTAGTGCAGGGTAATATCTGCCCAATGCGTTGGTTTGGTCATTAGACAATCTGTCATGGTTTTACGGGTTTTAGGAGTAGAATTGGGAGTTCCGGGTGGTCCACTTCCAAAAGTATCCGAGCTCGTCTTCATAGCAGCTAGTATGGCTAATCCTGGAAGATCCAGATTGGCTGCTGGTGCGTTCGGCCGATAATCGGTGTAGGGAAAATTGGGATTATTGATCGTATGGGCAACTAGATCATCCAGCTCGTCCTGTGATGGAACAGATCTCCAGTCTTCGACTGTGCTGACTTGAGGAGCCGGGGTACTGAGCTCTAATTGCTTCAAAGTAACATTATCAAGCTTGCCAGTCTCCGGCAGTCCAGATTGTCGCTGAAATGCTTTGATTGCAGCACTGGTACGCGGTCCGAGAATGCCGTCTGCCGTACCGGGAGCGAAACCCAGTTGTGCAAGTTTTATTTGAGCTTGCTGGGTAACCTGGCTGAATTCCGCAGCTTGAGTAACGGGAGAGAGCACCATTGCAATACTTACTATCAGACTAATAATCAACGAATATCGTATGTTAATCATCTGTTCGTCCTTCTGTAAATGTTTATTGTTATTCAGGGCACTACTGAAAGCTTCTAAAAATTTGCAACCAAGCTCAAGCTCTTTTTGTTTCAACCATTTGTGGTAATGGCGCTTCGGAACTCGTAGGTTAGTTTAGTAAACTCCCTACTCAAGCTTTGATAGTTCATTAGACTATCGAGATTTACTGATAAAAAAAATACGTGCAAACACGTATGGGTAATTTCTATTGAATACGATCAATAAGCCATTAACTGAGGCCCCGACTACGTAATATGCGAAAGCAAAGTTGTATTTAGGCGCTGGAACAAAATAATTCTTCCAAGGGCTAGTGGATTAATAAAGTAAAGGTTTTCAGGTCTATTGCGAGCTGGACAGTATATAGTATCCGTCTGAATCTTGGCTTCTTCAGTAATGAAACTCTTTTCTAAAATCGCTTCATCTTAAGGAGTGCAGGTTCCTTTTATTCCATTTCTATTTCATAAGTAAATTTATAACCCAGGGCCATGCAACGAGTGATTGAACACATTCATGATCTTTTTCTATGTCCCGCATTGCTGCTTCCAGGTGATTTAAGTGCATCCAGGCTGTCGAATACACGGTAGTAGAATGATTTCCCTCGTATCTCATCCCAAAAATTCTCAACAGGATAGAGGTCTGATAAGCTGCTTCAATTATTCACTTATGAAGTAGAAATGGAATTACAGCTTTTATATTATGTCGAACCCATGTTAGGTAGTTAAAACTTCATCTGGTCGGATCAATAAATGCATGGCCCAAATCCAGATGTTGATAATCGAGTGTAATATGAAATTAGGATTTGAGAATGTGGATTCTTTCTTAAGAAGGAGAAGAGATGATAAAAAATCCAACTAACATTAATATCAAATCATGTATTCAATTATATTTAATTTTTTCTGTTTTTCTCATTATCAATGGCTGTGCACAAAATGATGCCTATCGAATCAATTTTGCCCCTTGCACATTTAACCAACCGGGGGATTGTTCACAGAACGCCTTACAGTATTATGCACCCAGCCAAGCAGCAGAATATCGCTTGGGATTTGTTGAATTTGATGATCAGGGTCAATTACGTCAACGTGAACAAATGGAAGCAGTGCTCGACAATTA
The DNA here is from genome assembly GCF_001007935.1 of Nitrosomonas communis. Lineage (NCBI taxonomy): Bacteria > Pseudomonadati > Pseudomonadota > Betaproteobacteria > Nitrosomonadales > Nitrosomonadaceae > Nitrosomonas > Nitrosomonas communis. Next base: position 3,240,664 of record NZ_CP011451.1, on the reverse strand, counting down.
TTTTACCGTTGCAGCAAAAGATGATGTGCTGCTCATTCTGTTTATCCATGGGTGGCATCATAGTGCCAGACCCGGGGATGATAATATTCATGAATTTCGAAAATTGCTGGAAAAAATTGCTCGTATCGAAAATACTAGTGCTAATCTTAATAGCCATGCTCCTCGAAAGATATTGGGCTTGTATGTAGGGTGGCGTGGGGAATCAATTGAGATCCCAATTCTCAATAAAATAACATTTTGGGAGCGCAAAAATACAGCTCATGAGATTGGTTTGGAGGGCGTCACCGAGCTATTGTTGAAAATGGAAGAAATTACTAATATTAAAATGGGGATAGCATCTACTGAAGAACCTAAAACCCGCAATAATCGTCTCATTGTCATTGGCCACAGCTTTGGTGGTACAGTACTGTATACTGCATTGCAACAAATTATGGCTGATCGTTTTATTGATAGTCGCCCGAACAAAACCTATAGCGATGATGCCAAGGGTTTTGGTGACCTGGTGATACTGATGAACCCGGCATTTGAAGCAATACGTTTTGCCACGCTTTATGACATCTCGCAACAAGATTGCCGCAACTATTTCCCCAGTCAGTTACCACGCATGGTGATTCTGACTTCAGAAAAAGATTATGCAACTCGTTTTGCTTTTCCGCTTGGCCGTTCTTTCTCAACTATATTTGAAACCCATACAACATCTAAGCGGCATCACTGTACTGCGAATGGACCAAAAGAAATATTTATTAAGCAAGGCGAAGCAGACCGAAATGCAATTGGTCATTTTAAACCCTATCACACTCACGAGTTGGTTCCTGCTACAACAAAGCAATTACGTAGCGATGATGCCAAGTATAGCCATCTGAAAAACATTTGGTCAAAACAAATCAATGAAGGCACTTTGCATTTTGAAGATGTAGATTTGATCCATCTGGGAAATACGAAACCATTGAACCCGTATCTCAATATATATGTCGATGGCAAACTGATACCAGATCACATTAAAATCTGGGGCGATAGCATAAGTGATTTTATTCGTGACCTGATTGTGCTTTCTTCCTTGCCTGTGCAAAATGGAAAGCATTAAATGATGATGTTGTTGTGGATTAATTTCTTCGGGTTCGTTTCCCCGCTATTGGGGCGAAAAGTACTCGTCTATACCAATATTTTGCGCAAGCAAGAAAAAATATTACGGTGCTGATATACATACCATCAGGTATTTGCAGCGAAATATCGGTAGGCTATTTGATAATGCTGTGGACAAGATGCTACAAGGTATTTGTCTTGAGCTGGAAAATCATTATCAGCTGAAATTTCTGGAGATAAAACAGATAAAGATCATGTGCATTTTCTAGAGCAATTGATTTCCACCTACAGCGGTACAAAGCTGGTACTGCTGATTAAGAGCATCAGGGCGCGGGAGATATTACGCTTGTGTTCTCATGTGAAAATAATCGCCCCGGGTTTACAGGAGACTCTATTTCTTGAGAGGATAGCGAAGTAATCGGCTCGATGCTGCGAATCGTGCGGAAAAAACACAAAGTGGCTAGATTATGGCAAAGTGGAATGTAGCGCTGCAAAAGACCGATAGAGCAATAGTGCATATTGCCCGTAGAGTAGCGTGGTCATGTCATGGGTGACATCATCGGCATTGGTGAATCGGCTCGGCGAAATAACCATAGAGACGATATCCCGTTTGAGAGAGTGAGCAAGACAATGTGCCCAATGCAGCGCCACATTTCACCATGAATGATGGAGCAAACCATGACCGGGCAAATCTTGGGCCGCCCTGACCATCACCCACCCCAACGCAGCTGGCATCGACATTGGCAGCGCCTCTCACTTTGTTGCTGTGTCAGCCGACCGGGATGATGAACCGATACGGGAGTTTCCGAGCTTCACACGGATGACCTTAATGCCTTGGCCGACTGGCTCGACGCCTGCGACGTAGATCGGTTGCCATGGAGTCTACTGGTGTATACTGGATTCCTTTGTTCGAGTTGCTGGAGTCGTGCGGCTTCACCGTGCTGTTAGTCAACGCACGCCACGTCAAGCACGTCTCGGGCTGTAAATCCGATATGCTCGACTGCCAATGGCTGCAACAACTCATGACCTATGGCTTGCTTCGTGGCGCATTTGACGCTCTGGCTGTCCAGGCAACCTGCCGTCGACTGCTTGCGTCATCCATATTTTTCTCGCAAGCAAGAACACAACAAATGATGAAGACGTCCCCATGTCCCGTTATAGGACCAGTGGTAAAAATAGTAATAAACCGAGTTCCAGACCAGAAATTCACGAGGCAATTGTCGCTATTGGCGACCTGTTTTTAGAACATACTAAATTGCATTTACTACCTGACGCATACTCAAATCTCGTGGTCTCCCCACGGCTGATACTGGTGGTTTCAAATAACGCAGCTCCGTCATTTAAGTTGCTCGGATAACGTTTCTTTCGTTTTTTTGTTGATTCATGATATTGTCTGCTAATAGCAAAAAGACGTTACATTAACCTAGAGCTCACAATTTCCAAATAGCTTCTGAGGAAATAGGATCGGCCAGCTATGACAGAAATATTCATTTGTTACCGCCGAGATGATAGTGCAGCATACGCTGGTCGATTGTATGACCAGTTGGCGGAATATTTTGGTCATGATCATGTATTTATGGATATCGATCATATTGAGCCAGGTGAAGATTTCGTTGAGGTTATTCAAAAGAAATTGACTTCTGCACAGGTAGCCATCATCTTGATTGGCAAGCACTGGCTTAATATTACTGATGCGACTGGACAAGAACGTCTGGATAACCCAGATGATTTCGTGCGTCTCGAAATCGGAACAATTTTGGAAAGAAAGATACATGCCATCCCAGTTTTAGTTGGTGATGCAGTGATGCCTAAGTCATCACAACTTCCTGAAGTGCTTGCTTCATTAGTACGACGCAATGCTTATGAAATCAGTGATACGCGTTTTCATGATGATGTTAATAAACTGATCCACGCGCTGGAAAAAGTATTGCCTGACCTGACACCAATTAATTTCACCAAACCAACTCATGCACACGGCCCGGACGATACTCAAACCTTAAAAGATCAACTAAGTAAGAAAAAGCCGCGTAAAGTCAAAATTATCATTGGCGTGTTAATAATAATCTTAATAGGAGGTCTGACGCTGACCGACCAAATATCCTTAAAGAAAATTATGGGAAGTCTGCTGCTGAATGAACAAAAAACAAGAGAGAAAACGGATGTAGCATCTTCTGAGTTGGCCAAAACTGATAAGATAACCGAATTGACAGAAGATTCTACTATCTCTGAATTAATGGAAGCCGCTGAGCAGGGAGATGCCGAGGCGCAAAACATCCTTGGCTTAATGTATGCCAGTGGTAGGGGTGTAGCCAAAAATGAAGCTAAAGCCGTAGAGTGGTATCGGAAAGCGGCTGAGCAAGGAAATGCTACTGCACAAAACAGTCTCGGTGTAATGTATGAAGAGGGAAGGGGAGTTGTCCAGGATGATACCATAGCTATGGAATGGTATCGGAAGGCAGCTGAGCAAGGCGATGCTTGGGCACAGACCTATATTGGCTTGATGTATGAAAAAGGGAAGGGAGTTACCCCGGATGAAGTCAAAGCTGTGGAGTGGTATCGAAAAGCGGCTGAGCAAGGATATGCCACTGCGCAATACAACCTCGGCTTGATGTATGAAAATGGTAGAGGTGTTACTAAAGATGAAATTAAAGCCGTGGAGTGGTATCTAAAAGCAGCTATACAAGGGCATAACGAAGCACGCAATGCTTTACAAAAATAATAACTAACAAGGTAAAAAAGTACTTAATTAACAGAAAAAAATCATAAAAGTTTAAATTGAAAAGTCACAATTGTTACAAAATTGAACATGTCATTTTTTTTCAGGCTATGTCATCAAACTGTGAATAAGCCAACTGATTCTTACACATGATTAGAAGAGCAACCCAGATGGGAGGCTAGGCACTCCCCAATTCAGAATCACCTAATGAAGCAGTCTATATATTTCGAATTTCCCATGTAGGGATTTGCTCATTCGATACAGTGACCAATGTTATCTGACAATAAATAATTAAAATTCAATACGTCCACCAAAAGCTACACGATGACTTGAAAGATCCTGATAACCAAGTATCGTGCCATATTGGGTAAATACAGAAATACCATGCGACAAAGTCGCAACCAAACTCGCACCAACTGTAAAATAATCACGATCGGGGCTTTGCGCTACGACACTAAATGTATTATCAGGGCTGGTGCTATTTATGTAGCGAGCCTGAATGATATGTTGATCATCCGAAAACTCGTGATTCCAGGCTCCATGGACTTGCGGTTGAAAGACGCCCCAAGAGGTACTAAAAGCATGACTTAGTCTTAAACCAACAGTGGTAGGCAAAGAGCTAATGTGTTGCTTGTTAAAATGCATAGCCCAGGCAGCATTACTTTCATTAAATGAATCAATTATTAATTCTTGATAATTAGCCCGTGCAAATGGCTCAATTGAGGTAGCGCCGATACTATACTGATAACCAATTCCTCCTCCAAATGAATACTGTAAAGCATCTGGTTTACCTGTAATTTGTATACTAGCCAGAGACGGATTACCTGCCGTATTTAGCGTATCATATTGAATACTTCTAAAAAGTTCGTAATTAACACCACCATAAGAGGCAATACCATCAACATAAAAGCCGCTATCGTGCGTATACATAGAAAAAATCGAACCAGTATACGAGTCAGATTTTACAGTACTTGCTGAATTAACAACGTTTGCATTAGTGCCCATATAACTAAATGCAGCACCAACTACGATATTATTATTAATACGATAATCTGCGCCCAGGTCTCCTCCCCAGTTATTAAAGCTAAATCCTAATTGATTAGTTGAAGTATCAACATTACCGCCGGTGTAATTGCCATTACCCCAAATCCCCAAGCGACTGATGTCAGCAATACCTGCAGAGCCACCGCTTTGCGTTGGTCTAAAATCAAAGGAGAAAAGCCCCGGATTGTGTTGTGATCGGTTAGCGAATCGAATGGCATGAGGATTACGCATTTGTGCGCGTAATAACATCATGCGCGAAATAATAGTTGCGTTAGCGGCGCCCAACATTCCTCGCATGGTACGTGTTGCTTGTACACTTGGGACAATTGCTTGTTCAGGTGCGATCTGAGTAATGGCATCATTTACAGGATTTTGGCTAGCATCAGTACCAACAACAAGTCTGATTTCATCAGCATTACCATTAACTTCTCTTAACAGTTCGGCACATCGATTGTTCAAGTTTTGCTGATTAAATCCTTCCTGTGAGCAAACATCGGCCATGGCGTTTGACATGCTTTCTTGTGTTTTATTAACAAGCCTTACATCATCAGCTTTTACCAAGCCTGTCAAACATATAAAACAAACCAGGAAAATCCATGGAAAAAACATAAAAAGCTCTTTTTGCATATCTGATTCTCCTTTATTTTATTGAAAATTACTTTTTACATTTAAACGTTCTCCGTGTTCTCAGTAAGGACTTATAATGATGATTACCTGGGGTAGAAAAAAAACTCTCCAGCACCATGCCCTGCATGGCGGATCGGAGCATATTCAGGTACTTGCTGAAAATCATATTCTTTAGCAGCATCTGCAAACACTCCTGAAATTTTACGATAGAGAGCTTGCGATTCCATTATGTCATTATTTTTTGTTAGAGTCGCAATAAATGCTTTGGCAAAAACGGAATGATTTCCACCACCTCCATCTAGCACAGGCTCTAAGCCCCCTGATGATAAGGCTAAGCGAGATCTGGCGTTTAGTAAGGACTTTATCCAGTGTGCTCGTTTTTCGGTTGTCATGTTGCCTTCAAGTCGAGCGACGGAACTACGTGTAAGTGAACCGGAATAGCATGAATCGGCAACTACTAAAACATGCCTCGCTTCAATAATTTTTAACTGATCTGTAACATTCTCTACTGATATCCAGTTAGCTGAACTGTCAGGTTCAGCATCAACTGGTAGCCAGTGCCCTCTGTCATTCACTTTGTCCAATATTCCATGGCCAGCGTAATAGACTAATAAGTTATCTTTTTCTGTCAGTATCTTACGATAGTCGTTTAATGCTTTTAGAATATCGTAACGGTTTGCATTGAGTAACACTTTTGTTTCAAACCCATATTTACTCTTCAATATTTTTGCAATCGATTCTACGTCGTTAATTGCCGTAGCAAGGTGAGGTAATTTGGAGTAGGTATTGTTCCCAATCAATAGTGAGTAGTATTTTCCGAACAATGAATGTGGCAATACACTCTTCAGCGAAGATTCTGAACTTGATTCAAATGTCGAAGTTGCGACAGTTGATTGCATGTCAACTTTAGACTGCTCAATGGTAAACTTCATTTCAGTGCGTTTACTATTTTGATCAACCGCAACAATTTCAATAGGTGTAGTTACTGATACTAGGGGCACGTTTACCTTAAATACACCACTTTTATCCACTGCTTCTTCTTTGTCGTTCACAACTAGAGAAACTAATCCAGCAGGAGCAGTCACCTTGCCGATGATCGTTCGTTTAGCCAATCCTGAACGGGTGTTGATTGATAATGTGCCGCTATGAAGAATCAGTGGCGGCTCGATAATTTCAATTTGTGGTCCAGTTAATCGACTCAGTTTGTTTGTTGCGACCTCTGGCAGAGTTTTTTCTTTTTTCTCGCGTGTAATACGTTCCTGCAGAATCTTAATTTGTTCGTTTTTCTCGTTCAAGATTCTCTGTTTTTCATGACTCTGTTTAATCAGCGTTGCTCGTTCTTTGTTTAACTTGTCTAGTGTCTGCTTCTGGGATTGAAAGGCAAGCTCAAGATCGTTCAATGCCTTACTTAAATTTTCCACTTCGGTGTTATCTTGTGCTGTGGTTGCATTTTTTCTTTTTATATTGAGTTCTTCCTGTAATACTTTTAGTTTTTCTTCTCGTTTTTTCAAATGATCGTTTTTCTCGCTGAGAGCATTTTGCGATGAAGATAGCTGAATCTGGGTTTGTTGTAACTCGGACTCTAACTGAGCAGAAGTTACTTTACTTTGTTCAAGTTCAGTGCGTAATGCGGTTAGTTCGCGATTTGTTTCGATGGTAAGTCGTTCAGTGCCCTCTTTGAGAACATTCAGATTTTTGCTCTGCTCTTGAGCTTCATTTTCCAATTTGTCGATGATTCTTTGGCTAAGCTCCAGTTCAGCTTCTTTTTGTTTTAATGCCTGCTCGAACTTTACTATTTCACTTGACTTGATTTTATTGGGAGTTGTATCTAGATCAATTTGTTGTAATTTCTGCTGTAATTCTTCACGTATTTGGTCAGCAGCTTTTTGTTCTCTTAACAAATCCTGTTTGCGCTGTTTTAATTGTTCACGGGTAATATTAAGCTGCTGACGGGTATCCGACAGCCTTTCTTTAAGTGCAGCTGATTCTTGCTGATGATGAGCTGACTCGATTTTATACTGTGATACTTGCTGGCGTAGCTTATCAATTTCAGCATTGGAGGCTTCAACACTAGCTGAAAAAGCGATATCAGTGTTTTCTAATCCTGATGCCTTGCGATACCAGTTCAAAGCCATAATTGGATCCTGTACAACACCTAAGCCTTTTTCATAAAGATAGCCCAGATTAGTTTGAGCTTGTGGATTTCCCTGCTCTGCAGCTTTTCGATACCAAACAGCAGCCATAGCATAATCAGGAGCAATACCTAAACCTTTCTCATAAATTTCACCCACATAGGTTTGTGCTTCTGCATCACCCTCAGATGCTTTAGGGAGCCAAATTTTTAAGGCGGTTGCATAGTTCGCACGATCAAATGCCGCATATTCACCACCTCGTATTTCGCAATCAGCAGCTGATGTACGCAGCGGCCGCCTAGCTGTCAGATAAGTCATACTAGTTCCCAGTTGTCTGAGTTGGCCAGGCAATAAACAATCAATAATTTGTAATTTATTAACATTTTCAGCATTAATTTCTGTTTCTGTATGAATAGATCTGCTGGAAGCACAGCTTATTAAAATATAAGCTGATAACAAGCTAAGGAGAAAACAGGCGCACTGTTGCGGCCAGCGTTGGCTGGCTTGGCTCGTGAAAATTACAATTGGTTTACCTTTTATTGTACGAGGCTCTAGCATAACTTATCAAAGTGCAAAGAATTAAAGACTTAAAAAATCCGGTAGAGATGGCTTACTCCTTGACTATAGATGTTAAAATCTTGATGTTGTTCAATAGAATTGATCAACCTAGTTAAGGCGTAATTTATTTTTACTCTAGAATGAGTAACAGGTTGATGGCGGCTAAGCCTTGCATGGCAATGGCAGGTTGATATGGGAGCAGGAAGAAATCCTCCACCAAAAGAAGAGAGCCGGCGCTTAAAGATGGAGAAAAAATGTTAAAAAGAGGGCGGGAATCCAAGTCAAAGAAACGAGATAAAATACTCGTTTATCGCCATACATAAAAAGATTTGACCTGTTGACCCGATGCGTCAACTCTTGAGTGTAACTTTTAATGATTTATATCGTTATCAGAATGAGAGCAGTAAAGCTTCCGTGATTCTGAGTATCAGAAGATGCTTCGATTGGCCAATCAATAACCGGTGTTTGAAAATGTATTAAACAGACAGTTTTCAATCAGCTAACAAAACCAAGCTTATGCCGCTGATATTACCTGCGTATGAGTCCAAGAAAGATGGTGGTTTTTGCTTTATGATGGCAATAAAAGTATCGTAATTATTCAAATACTATATAACGGCTTTTCAAGCCCATCAGTTACAACATATAGCGTCTTGATCAACATAAAGCAAAGCTATTCATCTACTACATAGACTTTGCTGTCACCAAAGCATACTATATTTTGTATTTTTGCCTAGAAAAACACCGTTAAATTCCATATCTAATGGCTGAATACTTACAAAGTAATTATTAAATCATAATGCAATGTATCGCCAATTTCTTAAATATATTCAGGGAATTGCTAATCATTTTTGGTATCTCTATTTTGCTTTACTGCTAACTGCTTGCGCAACACCCTCAGAGTTGATTCATAAGCAGGCAATTTCGCATGATTTTATGAGTCAACAATTAATTAGCAAACAATTTATTCTAATTTCGTATTTTAATAAACCTTTTTGCATTGAAAATAAAATACATATTTACATCCCAGATGATGGTGCACCATGGAGTACACGTAATAGTATCGCTTTAGATCCAAACTCACGTTACTCATTGCTTCTAGATTTAATGGCGCTCGATGATACAGCCTCACAATATCTTGGGCGTCCCTGTTACCATGGACAGCATCAGAGTGAAGCTTGTCATTCCTTATACTGGACATATTGGAGGTATTCAGCATCTGTAGTCGATATTATGAGTTCTGCCCTGCGTCAGCAACTTGCTGAGCATCCTGATTGTAAGGTAACGTTAATTGGCTATAGCGGAGGAGGAACTCTAGCAATGTTAATTGCTCCGCGCTTGCAACATGTAAAAGCAGTGATTACTATTGCGGGCAATCTAGATATCGATGCTTGGAGTAAATTACATACATATAGCCCATTAGAAGGTTCTCTTAACCCCGCCTCATTAGAACCACTTCCTTCTCATATCAGGCAATTGCATTTACTGGGCAATGCTGATAGCAATATACCACCGACAATTGTCAAGCTTGCTTTACAGCGTCAGCCTGAGCCACAGATTTTGTACCTTGAGAACTTTACTCACCAGTGCTGCTGGAAAACAATTTGGTCTTCTGTTTTAAAATTTATCGATCAGATGGATAGTACCACTCAGTAATGAAAGGTTTTTTTAAAAACAGATTTTTAAACTGAAGATATATTTATTTTCAAAGGCTTACTAGACAATTTCTCGTTCTGCAGGAATAATCAGTTATTCATAGGTTCTGTAAACAGCAATGAAGGAGGAAGTCAGGATGGCTTTGGAGTTCATCGTGGTGCAGTATCCAGAAAAGCGGGAAGTGTTCATTGATGGGCAACTGTGTGGTCTGACGGATGCTACCTTGTACATACAAACGGGAACACATCGGTTTCATTTGGGTGAGCCAAAAAACTATCATCCGAGCGAAATCGTGCAAACCATCTGGAATACGAATCCATTAGAGCCTGCAGTCATCGTGTTTGAGAAGGAGGTGAGCACATGAAATCAGTTCTTCGCCTTTGTGTTGGTCTTCTGCTCGTTGTTGGCCTTTTCGCCTGTGCTACTTTTCCCGAAAACCCAAAACTTGAAAAGCATGATCCTGCACAAGGATACCGATTCGATAACTTGCGTCCAGATGCGAAGAATACAGATAGTCTGTTTGTCATTCTGACCTTCTCGGGCGGTGGTACCCGTGCTGCTGCTTTTTCCTATGGCGTGATGGAGGTGCTGCGCGATACCGAAATTATATGGGCTAACCAAAAGAAACGCCTACTCGATGAGGTCGACATCATTTCCTCCGTATCCGGTGGTAGCTTTACCTCAGCCTACTATGCATTACATGGCGACGGACTGTTTGACGGTAGCTTCGAGCGTAAGTTTCTCAACAAAGATATTGAGCATGATTTGTTTATGCAAACCCTGTGGCCGATTCACTGGCTGAAGCTCGCTGGTTGGAGTTACGGAAGGAGCGATCTGGCTGCCGAATACTATGATACATCGATTTTTCATGGCGCAACCTATGCTGATCTTATCAAGAAGAACACGCGGCCGTTCGTCATCTTGAATGCGAGTAATATGAGTATTGGAGAACCGTTTGCTTTCATTCAGGATCAATTCGATCTGATTTGCTCCGACCTGACTAAATTACCTATTGCTCGTGCTGTGGCATCGTCGTCTGCTTTTCCGGGCATATTGACCCCCTTGACGTACCGGAACTTTGCTGGTACATGTGATTATCAGGAACCGCAATGGGTCGAGCTCGCTAGTCAAGATCACCGCATTGCTCCAGAACGGGCGAAGATAGCTGAACGTCAGCGAAGCTATTACTCGAATAACGCATGGGAAGTAGAAAAACGCTACGTGCATCTCATTGATGGAGGTGTGTCTGATAATATTGGATTACGCGGGATTTTATTTGCACTTCAGAGCGGCGACTCGCCCTATAGTCTGCAAAAACGTATTAACAGACAGGAGATTCAAAAACTGCTTATCATCGTTGTCAATGCAGCAACTGATCCCGAGACAAATCGCGATACCAAAGCAAAAGTACCGGGGTTGGTTGATACGCTGATGACGGCAGCAACTATCCCATTAGATAGATATTCGTTTGACACGGTGGAAAGGGCGCGTGCCATCGCAAAGGAATACAATGATGCAGTACGCACCCGCAAAGCATGTGAAAGCATTCTTCAAAACACTTGCCCAGAAGCAAAGCTCCCAGGAAAAGATCTCTACGCCGTGGATATATATGTCAGCCACATCTCATTAGATCTTATTGAAGATCCAAAAACCAGATTTTATTTTAAAAATCTGTCAACTACATTCAAGCTTCCTGTCGACACGGTTAAGGCATTGCGAAGTACAGCTGCTGAGCTATTACAGAATGATCCTGAGTTCAATAGGTTAAGAGAGCAATTGAAATAAGTCCATGTGTGAAATATACGTAGGAATACCAGAGCAGGTAATAGGTGTTTCCGTCAGCCCCACAGCCACAGGTTGATGGAAACACATTGGTATGTGTACGCTCAAACTCTCGCAAGTTCTCCAACAGCAACAGAAGCTAAACGGCCAGCTAGAATGATTACCAAATGATCGCAACGAGCATGTCTGAGAGACTCCTGCACAACTTACCCGTTAGCCAAATAAAGAACTAAAATGGTGCAACCCGAATATTGCACGAGCATCGAAAATAGGAGCAAATTTGCCAGAAATTCATTTTCTAAGTGGATACATCGGATTTTTATTCAGAATTTGTTGCGATGGAATGGGCTTTTTTGTGTATTTGAATGTGAAATAAGAGCCTAGAGTTTAGAGTAAACCATCTCCCACAGTTGGAATTTTTTCCAACTTGAATAATGTAATGCGCTTGATCTTTTTTTGTTGTATTACATGTTGTTGCTTTATTTGCATCCTGAGTTCCAGTTTTTATTCCAATCTGGTGGCATGAATTTTTTACATTTTGCATTCCACCATGAGGGAATAGCGACATGTCTTATAATATTGACCATTTCAGCCGATGCTTTTTCTATCAAGGCCGCTAAAAAAGCAACTTCTTCTTCACGGGAAAGATCCTGGCACCGTCGTCCACCACGGGTGGGCTTGGCTGTATCACGTATGCCGCCATTGCGGATAAGACGCCTTCGAAGCTGGCACACCCAGCCTATTGAAGTACCTATTGCGGTAGCTGTCTGCTCTATTGATAAGCCAAACTCCAAAAGCAGCACTACAGTCTGCGCCTGTTCCAGCTGCTCTTTCACTCGCTATACGCGCCATCACAGCACTTCCTTTCATAAGAGGCATCTATTATTTTACTTATGAAATAGAAGTGGAATTAGATCTTGCTGTCCTTTACTCTTCTACGTATTTGCACGTATTTATTTACTTCCTATTTTAGGATATTTTCCTAATAATTATAAAGATTTATATAGAGTCATTGATTTTTATTAACATTCATGTGCTTGTAGGAGAGCTCCTAATGAGCCAGAGAGATTGCTATTATGATCGCGAAAAAAAACCTTGTAATCCTCCATCAACCGGATTCGCGCCAAATAATGCATTATGCATCGCCTCGGCTTCGAATCTGGTGTATGAAGAGTATGATTCGATGCGGGCAGCAGATTTGATAAAGTGGGAATTTGATCAATTCGAGACTATTAGTGCCTCAAAGAAACGGTTTATCGATACCCAGGCATTTGTTCGCGCTGATTCTCATATTTTAATAATTACATTTTGCGGTACGGAGCCTGTTGACCTAAAAGATTGGCCAACTGATGCACAGTTCGATCTAATTGTTGGACCGAGAAAAATGCTAAGAATATGGTATGCCCCAGTTTTCTATGAAGTGCTGGATGCGGTTTGGCTGCAGTTGGAAGCCTCAATTACAGAACTGCGTACCCATCATAAACCCGTAATCAAGCAATCTGGGTCACCAGCTAAAGCCTAGATGGAATTTTGGCGACGCTGGCTGCGGCTCGTCTGAGTCTAGGAGAAGGAGTCAAGAACCAGCAATTCGACGTCTAAGGGTATATACATTTGGTCAACTGGGGGGAGGGTTAGAATTTGCAGAGATTAAAAAGATAGAGAGATCAAGGCGCTGAACATTCATGCTGAATTCTAAGGTTAAAGTGGATAAATACTAGCGTAATCAGACCAATGTTGAGATTGGCAAGCGATTAGACATTCTATTCAAACTGATTCAATGGTGTGAGGTAAGCAGTATGAAGTGAGAAGTTGGTAGCTGCACTGAACAAAATTAAATATTGCATTAACCCGAAGTAGAAAAAGATTTCGGATCTGCGTCTAGCTTTCCCGACTTAGGATGGAGAATGCACAGAAAGATATTTCAATAGGGATCTGTCTATCTGTTCTGATATGACAAATAATTTCTCAATAAAAACTTAACCAGATCATAAATGAAAAAATAGGGGTGAAGCTATGGATGAATTTTTTTTTCAGATAGTTTTTCGGCTTATAAATAGATTCCCCTGGATAAGTAGCATTGCCTCGCGCATAACTTGGCTGCGGCGGTTTGTGAGCGATAAATTTATCAATTGGCAGGCTTATGCTACGAATCCTCGTCCTAGACCGTTTTCCATGGCTGCACCGTATACAACATGGCAATCACTGACGGACAGAACATTTACCGGACGGCATCTGCCAGAAGCAGAAGGGTTACAGAATCTTCCGAGTCTGGAGAGAGTTATTAACCTATGGAAAAGAAAAGAAAATAAAGAAATTCCGTCGGTTGATACCAGCATATTATTTTCTTTCTTTGCCCAATGGTTCACGGATAGTTTTCTGAGGACTGATTTTCGCGATCGTCGAAAAAATACCTCAAATCACGAAATTGATCTTTGCCAGATTTATGGCTTGCGTGAAGAAACTACCCATTTGTTGCGGCTAAAAAAAGATGGAAAGTTGAAATATCAAGTCATCGATGGAGAAATATTTCTTCCCTACCTTTTTAAAATTGAAGAAACGACCACGGGTAATTGGGTGTTCGCTAGTGAAGAGTTTGAGAAATTGCATTCACGCTATATTTTGGAATATGTCTTTAACAATGTTCCTGAAGAGCGACTAAAACGCATGTTTGCCACTGGATTGGAACATGGCAATTCGTCGATTGGTTATACCATCATGAATACCATCATGCTGCGCGAACACAATCGCATTTGTGACTTGCTAAAAGCAGCCTTCCCAAATTGGGATGATGAACGCTTATTCCAGACAACCCGTAACATCATGATTGTGCTACTGATCAATGTTGTGTTACGGGATTACGTTTCGCACTTTACACAGTTTAATTTCACTCTTGATCCCACACCAGGTATGGCGGAAAGACAGCGCTGGTACCGTACTAACTGGATCTCCTTGGAATTTAATCTCCTTTACCGTTGGCACCCAATGGTACCGGAGCACTACCTGGTCGGTAATGAAGCATACGAGCTTGATGAATTTCGTAACAATACACCTTTAGTTTTGCAATATGGCATTGGGCCATTAATAACAGCTGCTTCGAGGCAAAGAGCCGGTCGTGTTGGTCTTTACAATACCCATCGTTTCTTTTTCCATCCACTGCCTATTGGCGATGATAATCGAAGCATCATGGAGCGCACTGTTGAGATGGCTCGTCAGGCTAAACTACGATCATTCAACGATTATCGCGAAACATTTAGCATGCCGCGCTTGAGAAGTTTTGAAGAATTAACGGAAGATGCTGAACTGCAGCGAGAACTGAAGGAACTCTATAATGACCAGATCGATGATCTGGAATGGCTTGTGGGTATCTTTGCTGAAGATCATGATGAAGGTTTTAGTCTTGGTCGTCTTATGGTACGTATGGTTGGTTACGATGCATTTACCCATGCCTTGACCAATCCATTGGTATCGACCTACGTGTTCAATGAAAAAACATTTACCAAAATTGGGCAATCGATCATCGAAGAAACAAATTCGCTTGCAGACATTGTTAAACGTAACGTGAAGGATAGCGACACGGTCGTTGCAAGCTTCAGAACATCCACTGTGCCATCAGAGAGCTAATTGATTTTTAACTTAAATGTGGAAGTAATAGCGAAACCGGACGGATTTTATTTTATGTAAAGGAGCGCCGTATAATGAATAAGCTACCACAACATGAAGACAATAGACGTAAAGTAGAAAATCGGAAAAATTATCTTCTGGAAAGGCAAGCTCAATATCAGTATGCCTATGAGTATGCCAATACGATCGCTGTCGTGCGTAAATTACCGTATCGGGAAATACCGGGGCTTGGATATTGGCTGCGGGGAGGACTAAATCTGTTACGCTTGATTCCAAGCTTGCCAAGCTTAGCAGTTACTTATTTGCGCCACTTATTCGGCAAGCCCATGGAAAGTTATCAAGACTATGTTTTTTATCCGTTTAGCCCGCCGAATCCCGATCTGGTTAATAATTTTCAACAAGATCTGATATTTGGTTTGCAGCGTGTCATTGGAGTAAATCCTGTTGTATTGCGCGCTGTGACTTCTCGGCATTCTCTTCCAGAAAAACTGACAGAATCTGAAATCCAGCGCATTTTTGTTGAATACATTAAGGAAATTGACTATGCGACAGCCATCGAACAGAAGCGCATGTACGTCCTGGATTATGCAGTGTTGGATATATTGCAGCAAAACCCCGGGCATATTGATGGCGGACGTAAACAATATACTACCACTCCGATAGTGGTGTTATTTATGCAATCAGATGGTATGTTGCGACCGATCGCCATACAGCTATATCAAGATTCTAAGTTTGATAATCCAATTTATACCGCAAGGGACGGCAACCTCTGGCTGGTAGCAAAACTGTTTGCCCAAGTCGCAGACGGTAACCACCATATTCTATATACCCATGCTACCCGGATTCATTATGTCATGGAAGCTATTATCATGGCCTCACGCAGGCAGCTATATAAATCCCACCCACTCTCTGTTCTGTTAAATCCACATCTGCAACATACCCTTAATGTGAATCATCAGCATACTTTCCTAAAGGATCAAAAAGGGCGTCCTGGACGGTTTGGTGAGTTATTTGCTGGGGACTATGAAGCGACCACCCAGTGCATGGCCAATGGCATGACGAGCTTTAACTTTAGAGCATCTGCCTTTCCTGATGATATAGCAAGCCGGGAAGTAGATAACCCTGATCTTTTTTATCCCTACCGTGATGACGGTATGTTGTTATGGAATGCCATTCAAAGTTTTATTAGAGACTATGTAGATGTCTATTACCGTTCTGATGCAGATGTGAGTGAAGACTACGAAATCCAGGCATGGGCCAATGACATCAGTGCACAAGATCGCGGTAGGATACCCGGGTTTCCTGCTAAATTTGAATCCAAACAAGAGCTGGCTGAGACGCTTGGTCATATTATTTTTCTATGCACTGCTTTTCATTCGAGCATTCATTTCAACCAATATAAATATCCGGGGTTTGTTCCCAATATGCCGCATGCGGCTTATGTGCCACCCCCGACGGGAAAATGCACTGAAATGGATGAGGCTGGGCTATTGAAGTTTCAACCAGCATTTCGAGCTGCTTATTCGCAAACATGGACCTATTTCCAGACGAATTTTACTGTCAACCGTATTGGTCAATATCCATTACGGCAATTCGATCCACCAGCGTGCGATGTAATAAAACGGTTCAGAAATCGGCTAAAAGAAATAGAAAGGGAAATCGATCAAAGAAATAGTAAGCGTTTCGTCGCTTATGATCGCATGAATCCAAGGTCCATCCCAAATGGTGTAACAGTTTAATAAGAGGCTGCTATGATACTAATTAAATTCTATGTATTTATACCTTATTTTACTTCTGGAAGTGATTGGCGGATGGCAATTAATAAAATAAGTACGATGGGGGTGAGCCTAAAAAAGCTTCTCTGGGAAATCAAAAAGCTAAGACGTATGAGCTACCGCCAGAAGCTTTGAATAATGCTGACGATCTTTTGGCAGTCTGTTGTCTGCTGCCCGGCCAAGTTATTGTGATCGGTATGCATCAATAATGGGGGATTCCACCGAGGCCAGCAATTATTCCTGCGTGGGAGTGCAAAGTACAGGAAGATAATACGCTCAAACTAACAAGTTATCTGAGCTTAACAGGTGATCATGCTTTAGTTAATTATGAATCCACTCGGAGCGTTTTAAGTTCTAGTAGCATCACATTTAACAACGCTACCGCCAAATATGATGCAGATCGTTTTTTCCGAGTGTGTGCGGGGGTTACACCTTGGCAAAAGGCAGGTTGGAGTCTGCGCGGTTACGCTCGCGGCGATTATGTCATATCGATATCAAAAGCTTCCAAGAAAAAAGTAAAAAAGTGCGCTTGCCACTGATAAGGATGGGAACAGTCTCTCCCTGGCGATGCAGGTTAATAGACAAAACCTACCTTCTGTTAATGAGCACTTTGGGAGCTGAAATCAGCTATGCGATTAGCACAAAGAAGTTTATTCCCGTCATTATTCCACGGCTATGCACGGAGGGGTACATGAATTTGAAAATGATAGCAGAAGCGCTAGGGCTGGCTTCATCGATCAAAAGGGTGCTAATCTCACCTTTGGTTCGATGGCGGTCACGGGTCAGAACACAAATGGGCAAACCTGGGTTTAGGGTGCAGAGGCTGTTTGTTCGTTCAATCATTGACTATATTCATTATGATGGATTAATCATAAACCATGCAAATAACAATATCATTTGAGGAGACATCCTAATGAATTTCTAAGCGTAATCGGCAATTAGAAATACGGTTAAATAAAATCAGTCAGGGAAAAGAGAGAATGGATACTTGCTTTCATGATCGTAGTAATTATTATTTGATTTATCCCTACTTCAGATGTTGCCGCTCATCGCTGCTTTCTGCAATGGCAGGTCTGCTTCTGCTCAGTGGCTGCAATACTTGGAATTCTGAGCTCTCCTGTTTTGAGATTCTCCTGCAAGGTGATATTCAGCATGTGGCACAAACCAGAGAGCAGCGTTTTCTTGGCAAGGTTCCAGAAAAGCGGGCGCATTGTCTTGGTGGAGATCGTGCCGTTACGCTCAACCAGAGCCCCTGGCTGGATTGGCCAAATTTCTGGGCTACAGGTGATGGCTTGTCACTATTCCCGCTTACTTTACTAGATGGCACATTTTTCGGCCCCAATGCGCGCGGTATCAATGGTGCACTCTATGAACTAGAGTTACAACGCATTGAACTCATCAAGTTCAATCTTTTCGACAATAATGGAACTTACCAGGCTTATATCACAGGCCGTGATGGTAAGGCGGGTCCCATGTTGCAAGCCTGGCCAGAAATGCAGTTGCCGCCAACTCATCTCAATTATCAGGATGTGGAGAGTGAGCAAAAACAAGTCTGCAGGGGTGATTTAATCCGTTTTCGCACTGTTACTGGCATCTGCAATGATATTTACAACCCATTGATGGGTTCAACTCATCAGCTCTTTGCGCGCAACGTTCAGTTTGACACGACTTTCCCTGACCTGGGCCTCCACGAATTGACCAGAAATCGCCATGGCGAACGATTAGCCTTGCTGAAGCCCGATCCACAGGTGATTAGCCGGAAAATATTGACACGTATGCAATCTCACCCTGACAAATGCCAGAACGGTTACGGCTTGCTCAACAGCCCTGAAGAAGCCGAGTGTGATTACAAAAAGGCTCCAACCTTTAATGTGCTGGCAGCTTTTTGGATTCAATTCATGACCCATGATTGGTTTTCTCATGTTGATGAAGAATCCAGTCAGCCAGAGTGGATGAAAGTTGGTTGTGCGACTCAACGGGTCGACAATAGCGAACAACCATTAACGGTGGAGGAGGTCACGCAACTGGGCTGTCGGCCGGATGACAAAATCAATGTTGCGCCTGTTGCTGACGATACGCCGCCCGAATCGTTTATGCATAACGATCGAACCTACCTCACACGCGCACCGAAGACCACACGCAATCATGTGACAGCCTGGTGGGATGCTTCACAACTGTATGGCTATGATAAACGATCTAGTCAACGAGTGAAGCGAGATCCCGGAGATCCAGCCAAGATACTGCTGGTGCCGGTGAGAGAGGGGGGAGGTGAGGGAGATAAGGGTGGATACTTGCCGATCTTCGACGCTAGCGATCCCATCAAACCAGAATGGTCAGGTCAGGAATCTACCGCTTTCCCCGATAACTGGTCTTTCGGGCTGAGCTTCTTTCACAACGTATTTGCGAGAGAGCACAATGCTTTTGTTGATGAGTTCCACAAGCAGGCAGCGAAAACTCCCGATGCCGACAGCGGTTTAAGAAACCCAGGCAGACCAGAGGTTATTATTCACTATCAAGATGTTACACCGGACGAGTTGTTTAATGTTGCCCGGCTGGTTGTTTCTGCTGAAATAGCCAAGATCCATACCATCGAATGGACGACGCAACTGCTGTATAATGAACCATTGTATCGGGGCATGAATGCTAATTGGCATGGTCTTTTTCATGAACATACAGCGGTATCTGAGGCGCTAAGAGAAATTATCCGCCAACTTGATGACGTAGATGCTGCCAACAACAGTCTCTATACAGTTTTTGCAGTCGGAGCGGGCATTTTCGGGCTAGGTAACCACCGATATGAAGGAACATCTTATTATTCTTTAGTCGATCGCAGCAGGAAGGATCTCTGGACACTTTCCAGCGATGATGACATCAACGGCGGGGTCAACCATTTTGGCTCTCCTTTCAATTTTCCTGAAGAGTTTGTCACCGTTTACCGGTTGCATCCTTTGCTGCCGGATCTGATCGAATACCGAGAATGGAATAAGGATCCGAATGTCATTCAGCAAAAAATACCTATTATTGATACGTTTCGCGGAAAAGCAACTGAGGCGATACGGCAGAAGGGCTTGGCGAATTGGGCGCTCAGCATGGGCCGCCAGCGGGCGGGAGAGCTGACGCTTCAGAACCATCCGCAGTTTTTGCAAAACCTGAAGATGCCGCATTTGCAATCGTTCACACAACAGATTGATATTGCCGCACTCGACCTCCTTCGCGATCGGGAACGAGGTATTCCGCGTTATAACGAGTTTCGCCGACAGTACGGGTTAAAGCAGCTGACTCGTTTTGAAGACTTTATCGATCCGCGTTTGCCCGAGGATTCTCCCGCTCGGCGCGAGCAGGAGCAGCTTGTGAAGACGTTGCGCGAGGTATACGGGCAGCACCGCTGTGATGAATCCAAACAGATTACAAATGCTCAACTGAACAACGATAACTCACCCATCAATGATTGTTTAGGGCATCCAAACGGCAGCCTCATTGACAATATTGAGGATGTGGATACGATGGTTGGCTGGTTGGCGGAATTCAAGCGGCCGCATGGTTTTGCTATTTCAGAAACTCAATTTGTTGTGTTCATTCTCAATGCTTCACGCAGACTTTTCAGCGACCGCTTTTTTACATCAAGTTTTCGCCCGGAATTCTATAGCACTCTTGGAGTCGAGTGGGTAATGCACAATGGGCCGGGTCTGGAAAAGATGGAGCAGGGGATGTCGAATGGTCATCAACAGCCGGTCTCTCCTTTAAAGCGTGTTCTTCTGAGAACGTTACCAGAACTGGAAGATGAACTCGCAGGAGTAATGAATGTATTTGATCCTTGGGCGCGAGATCGGGGGAAATATTACAGCACCGAATGGGAACCTCGGCGTGGTGCTGAGGGGGATAGCGCGTTCGCTAAGTAATCCCTATGTGCATGTAAAAAAGTTATGAAGCACGCTTTCTCGCATCTTCAATGATAATTTCACTGGCTTTCTCGCTGATCATGTAGACAGCGGATACAATAAAGAAACCGGGTATTTTAGGGAATATCGAAGCATCTACGATGCGCAAGTTACTCGTGCCATAAACCTGAAACCGGTTATCAACGACTGCCATTTCATCGCTTTCTGGTCCCATTTTACAGGTACAGGAGGCATGATGCCCCCAAGCTTGATCTTTAATGAATTGACGGATTTCATCGCGGCTTCTGACTTTTGTGCCTGGAAGAATCTCCTCGTCAATTAAATCTCTGCAATGTCCAATGATGTTACGGACACTTTCTACTCCCTCAGCTACTGAATCTAAATCTTTCTTACCATCGTTGCCCTCTAGGTCTTCAGGAAAGTAATTGAAATGAATGTCAGGAACATCGCGTGGATCGTTAGACCGCAAGGTAACTGCGCCTGTGTTGCTGGTGTGCGCTTTAAGAATGGCCCAGGTAAAGATATTTTCTTTGCAAGTATCAGAGTGGTCGCCATTCTTATTACATAGAGCATTAGGATAGCGATTATTTTCCTTACAAATGTCATTAGAGTAACCTGGATAATATCCACTAAAATTTCCGAGCAATCCAAAAATCAATAGATCCGGATCACCATTTGGACGCTTAGAAGAGGAGCGTGTGATAAGGGCAATCGTGGCACCGTTCGTTGTATAAGGTCCTTTTTCCTGCAGCCACTGGGCGTATTGTGGGTCTGGTTCTTCTCCAGGTTCAGGAGGGCGTAATTTCATTCCTTTGATCAGGGGAATATCTTCTTTAAGTTTTGTTACCACTCCTACTTCATAGCGATCCTGCAAATTTTTTCCTACACCTGGCAATTCTACTTTTACCTCAATCTTATGTTTTTCCAACTCTTCCCGCGGACCAATCCCGGATAGCATGAGCAGTTGGGGGGTATTGAAAGCACCAGCGGCTATAATGACTTCGTGTTTCACACGAACTGTTTTTGCTTCGGACACAACTGCCTCGTTGTGCCGAGGATCAGCGCGGTATTGATGAGCACCTACACGGTACTCCACACCGTAAGCTTTGTTATGCTCGTTGAGCAAAATACGTTGAACCAATGAGTGGGTTCTTATGATCAATTTGTCAGGGCATTGTTCACGAACCCGCAGGATGTACTCCCTGGCGCCCACCCGCTTGCCGTGTTGAGTAGTTAACGGAATTTTGTATAAACCTTCAGGAATAATGCGAATTAAACGCCAATCATTGGGATCGAAGCGAATAATAAATTTCAGAATTCCTAGAAAAAAACGTTTTAGCGGATTCATCATGCGCCGGGATTCTAATACGGTAGCGACCGTCAGTTTTGTGAGTACTTTGTCCTTCAATAGCATCCAGCGATTAGCTTGGTTAGTTGGCAACCAGCCATCAAATCCATGATGACTCCAGATTTTCCATCTTGGAACATATTCACAGCGTTCCAAGCGCTGGAAGTGCTTTTGCATATTTCGGCTATCCCAGCTTGGGTCATTCATTAGTTTTGCAATGTAATCCCAATCACTATTGTGGGGATACATCAGAACCATAGCATTATGTGCGGTGCATCCACCAAGTGTTCCTGAGCGAGGGTAGAGCACCCCATCTTTTTCTTTACTAAACTTATAATCCCGCTCTTGCTGAGTTTTGTCGTCATAATGACGCACGAAGTAATCCCAGCGAAGATCCTCATTTTCAGATGCGCGGGCATGAAATGCCGGGACTTTATAATCACACGGCTCATCATCGCCACCCGCTTCCAGTAACAATACACGGAAACCTTCCATGGCCAGGTTGCAAGCAAGCGGTCCTCCACCCGCACCGGAGCCTATTACGATGTAATCAAACTTTTCGCAATCGTTACTATCGCTCTGATGGTCTTTCAAAGGGCCAGGCTTATCCACAAATTATCTCCAATATGATTCAAAAATTTTTGATAGATTTTTCCGGAATAGCGTCATTGTACCGATAAACACCACAATCAATTTGTGCTTAATTAATCAAGAGCTTGGTTTGCAATACTTAGATGATTCTTTCTTCCGAAGAAGAAGGCTGGTTGAAAACCAAATAAGCTTAGAAACTCAGAAACACAGTAGATACCCCGCTGCTTATAGCGGGGTATCTCATTTATGAAAAATTACATGGTTTTAAGAAACTCAATCAAAGCACGCTTATCACTGTCATTGAGTGCCGTTCTGTGTTCCTCTGCTGGCAGGTAATCCGTACCAAAATAATGCCCCCGATTGACCACAAAATCTGGACATTTATTCACTTCCAGTAGAGGATCGAGTATGCCACTCAGGATTTTGCGCAATTCTTCATCGGTAATGCTCTTTGGGTCTTCCTGTGCTTTCCACAAAGTAAAGATATCCCATCCAACGTACTTTAAGACATCCCACGACAGGGAAATTTTTTGACCTAGGTCCATTTCCATATTGATATTGGAAATCAGATTCACCGGGATACCTTCAGGAAATGGACCAAGTTCCAGTCCATCGCCAATAGGAAATATTCTTATATACCAAGGAAGATAACTCTTTAGTATTTTTAACTCGCTCCTTTCAGTGGTTCGGTCGATAATCCCGGGAACTTCTTTGCCTGATCGGGTGAGGTAGGTTTTTCCCTCACAGCTGCTTGCTGTTTCCGAGCCATAAATATATGCCCCTTCCTCAGTGTATGCGCCTTCCTTCCCATCGTACTCAGCAGCATACAAATCTTTTTGATCACAGTAACGCTTCTCGGGCCACAGCAATTGCTCTATGCTGATCCGGAAGGATTTCATACGGTCTTCTACCGAGCCTGACCAATAAAATTTACCTAGCGTATTGTTTAGCAGGAACGGCGCGGTAGACCATATACTGGTAAGAGAAGGTGGCCGGATATAACCACGTCCACCCTTGTTGTCCTTGTCGTTAGGAGGTATTTCATAAAATGTTTGCTCACGAGTAATCGGATGGTGAATGATGGCCTCGCCTACCGAAGGCAGATTTTTGTAAGAAGTAGACGAAAAATTATCCCAGGTGTCTCCCTCGATTGCATTGGTCGCTATAGAAGCGCAGATATTGGTTTCCAGCAAAGTAACCGGCACGCGCAACTCAGTAGAAAGGAAATTTTCCTTAAGAAAATCCTCTTCTAATACAATTTTTGTCATTTTCTCCTTGAATTCAGCGGAATTGGTCCAGTGCCAGTATTGGTTCCAGCAATCCAGGTAATCAGGGCCGACACAGCCGTTGTTTGGGAAAAACTGGTATGCTTCCTCTGGCAATTTGCTTGAATGACAAGCAGCGCAGTTCTCGGCAAATACTTTTTTGCCGCGCTCGAGAGTTTTTTCATCATCGGTCAGGTAGCGTTCACCCCCAGGCGCATTCTTCAGATAATCAGGAGGGGTTGCAGCGAGAAAAAATAACGCGCCATCCAGAGTTTGTTGCTCAGTCGCCCGCCAATAGCTGGAATTTTGTTCTGCTGCTTTGATCGGAAAAGGTGTAAAAGGCTTGCCACCTACCAAAGGAGTAATATGCTGTAGCCATTCTTCACTAAATAAACCAATATTAATGAAAACACGATTCAGTGCGCCCAATCCACCCACTGAGTCTGCAGCATCCTTAAGCACACGTGGTGTCAGCACTTTATCAACCTCTTTTGATGCTTTGAAAAATGCTCTAAGTGAGCTGTCAGCAGGAACCTCTTCAAAATGATTGAACTGTTTATTACCTCGTTCACCATCGGTTAATTCTTCTTCTCCCCAACGTAATGCATGGAGCATGCGTGCAGGAAGATTATAGATCGCGTTCATAGTGCGAGGATTGTTAATATAGTCGGTGGAAATAAGGGAGGTATCCAGTGCGCCTGGTCGATTAGTATGGAGAGTCTGGTAGGCGAAACTGGTTTTATCCGCCTCATATGCAAACACACGGTCAAACCAGAAATATTGCGCGCCGGGATTGGAATTGAGATTGGCCCATTGTGGATTTTCCGGGTCTTTGGGCGGATTGGTTGGATTGGGTCCCACATGACAGAAGCCACAGGACATCCCTACCCGGTAAGGTTTAACTAATTTGGGATCATTGTAGTATGCAGGATCAGAATAATATTTTTCTGCATCCCAGCGTTTTTTTGCTGCCTCATTAAAATCAGGGTTGGGAAATAAACGAAGCCCTATAATCCCGGTTGCGTAGCCATAATAGGAACCCACAGGCACAGTCTTGCCACGTGCCCCGATTTTGACGCCTGGATATTTCTTTTCGTTCTCGAAAGGATCGGCAGCACAATCCGGGTCTCGTACATCCAGATATAAGCCGAAGCGATCCTCGCGGCCAGCCAGCTTGCCTTCCGGGTCAGTATTTTTCATAAAACACGGTTCATTGACGAGGCCAAACCACTCCCATCGATGATCACGACTGTGCTTCGGATTCTTCTCCTGGAGCTTAGGGTGGTTCGACAATACTTTTAGCAGATCAAAACTGCCAAAGCTCTGCGCATTCATGTTATCCCAGAGCTTGTCATTACCGCCCGTCCAAACAATCCAGTTGTTGCGGCCTTTGACTATACGGGTAACCGCTTCCTCAGGGGATATAGCGGTAGTAGGAGACCAAAATGGTTGTAACGCAGCGACTACTTCATCAGGTTTTTGGCTGATTCCATAATCCATATCTATGAAATAATCCTCATCTGCCGCGGGAAAACTTTCTGCAGATCTGTTCACACATTGCGCCTCGTCCATGATTGATCCCGACTTGGCATTACCACCTTTGATACATTCGCTCGCGATTTTTAGCGATCGGTCGTCTGAGCACCCTGCAAGAAATAAAGCTAAACTGAATCCAATAAAGGGCAGGATTTTTTTATATTTTTTCATGGCAGTCTCCAGAATTAGTGATTGATCAAACATACTGGAATTCGAAGTTACCACTAGCAAAACACTTAAAATAATCTCTCTTTTCTTTCAGTAACTATATTACTTTATTTACAATTTTTACTATATAAATTTTAATTAATATTCAATATGCCTTTTGCAAAGATCTTTTTATCGCGTATTTAATTCTTGCACATTAAACAAACTTAGAATAAAGTCATTTAGAATAAATTTTTACAGATAAGCGAGAGCGGGTTTCCTGTTATAAAAAAACCGTTAGCAATTAAATAGAAAGAGGAGAAGGGTAAATCTAGATTATTAGTTTAAAAAATTTTTAATTGATTCTAAGCCTTTATCATTGTGTATGTGCTTTAGAGTTACTTGGATTATTACAAATCAAGTGTTGTCAGGCATTCTGTTTACTTGTTTTTGATATAACTCTATGAGGAGTAACTAAAATGAACAATACAGTAAGAACTTGGTTGAGTAAATCACGTGAAGAATTAGATGAAATTTATCGTAATGCCAACCCAGGAAACATTCCAACTGGCGATACACAAGGCACAGCAATTCTGGCAGGATCAATCTTCTCAAAACTCGTGGCAGCCTTTGCCCGTCTCTTTGCTTGGCAAGGTAAAGTGTTTGATTTATTTTGCCCAGGCGGTCAGGCTGGTGTTCTTGTCAACAAGATTACACCATTTGGCCTGACATTCATTATTGCCAAGGTATATCGTGACAAAAGCTGGCTAGATGGGAAAGATACCATCGTCATCGATTATTCTAAAACTTCCTTCGTTGCTAAAGTGATCCGCGATGAAATTCGTGAGATCGAGCCTGGTGTTTATCTTGGGAAAGTATGGTGGGGTAAAACACGCGTTCTGGATTTTGCCCTGACACGAAATGATGCTAGATAAGAAATCATGTAAATGTTTACTTGAGATAGAAAACTATGACACCTCAATCTACCTTCATGATTGTCGCGACTGTGCGTGTTGGGCAGTTGAAAAACCTGCGTGCTTTGTTGGCTTCAATGAACAAAGTGCCTGGTCATGCTGACCCCGATAATAGCTTGATTCCATTCAGTCGTTTTAATCGCTTGCATTTTGCGCGCTTTGTCATCATAGAAGCCACTACGACACACGAAATTAAAGAATTTGGCGTAAAACCAAGACTTTGGCGACCGACTCTCGCCTTTCTGGGCGACATTGATGGGGATATGCATACTTTTTTAGCAGAACTTGCGGAACAAGCAGAATCAGGTCTGAAAAAAATCTTTTCCCATTGCGATGGTTTTTCTAAGGAAGATCAAAATTTGCTTGAATGGATGCAAGCGCACACTATCAATCCCAAAGCAAATTATGTTAACTGGATTGGTCGAACGGTCAAACAAATACATGAAGAAGCTGCACTCCATCGAAGCCTGTCTACCTATTTAAAGAAAATCGTTGATGATGTTGGCCGGGAAAATGTCCGTACCTTACGACAAAAGCTTTTGTCACATGTCGAAATGGAAAAATATAAAGGTAGACTTACATTATCACCACCCGAACCAACACCCACAGACTGGAAAATACGCAATCTGCTGCATATGATTGGGGTGCCGTTAATTCTACTTCTGCTATCCCCGCTGCTGTTAGCTATCGCACCTTTCTTTGCCCTACGTCTGAGAATGCTGGAGCGTTCCGACCCTGAGCTCTTTATCCGGCCTAGCTATGAACATATCAATGAACTTTCAAAACAGGAAGATTGGGATGTCAGTAATCAGTATAGCGTGTTTGGGGATGTGAAGCCGGGGTTGTTCCGTCTGCTGACTTTCAAATTTATACTTCTGCTGACCAACTGGTTTGCAAGACATGTATACAATCGTGGTTTTCTCGCTCGAATAAAAACCATCCATTTTGCGCGCTGGGTGTTTATGGATAATAACCATAGAGTTTTTTTTGCCAGCAATTATGATGGTAGCCATGAGAGTTATATGGATGATTTCATTAACAAGGTTGGCTGGGGTTTGAATCTTACTTTCAGTAATGCGGTAGGCTACCCTACCACGAGATGGATCATTAAAGAAGGTGCTCAGCGGGAGCTTGCATTCAAATATACGCAAAGGCGACATCAAATACCTACAGAAGTCTGGTATAAGGCTTATCCAGGGCTAACAGCCGTTGATTTGGCACGTAATAGCCGCATCCGGCAGGGTGTTGAGATTCGTCAATCCAACGATGCAGAAATCCGTGAATGGCTCAGCCTGATCTGAACTGGGAGTATGGAAATGAAAAAATCAAACGATTTTGAATTCGATGATCTGCAGGGATTGTTGCGCTTTGGATATGGAAAATTAACCGATAGCTGTTTCATGTTGCTGAATATTGCAAATGTTGAGGCAGCTAAGCAATGGTTGAAGACGGCACCCATCAGTAATGCTGTTACGATGGATTCTCCGCCTGATACGGTGCTGCAGATTGCTTTTTCTGTGCATGGTTTACGTATATTGGGAATAGGTGAATCGATTATAAGCGATTTCTCTGATGAATTCATTTATGGCATGACCAGAAATGAAAATTGTTCTCGACGACTAGGTGATATTGGTCGTAATGCGCCTGAACGCTGGGAGTGGGGGAATGATTCGGTAACAACGATGCCGCATATCTTATTGCTGCTTTATGCCAAAAAAGGAAAGCTCGAAGCTTGGCGGAAAACTGTTGAAGATGAACGTTTTTCACAAGCATTTCAGCTACTGAGACAATTACCTACTTCAAATTTAGGGCGATTTGAACCTTTCGGATTCGATGATAGTATCAGTCAGCCCACGATTGACTGGACTTATCGGCAAAGCACAGACCCACATGAACGTGATCGTTACTCTAATTTATTGGCTGTGGGAGAGATGGTGCTTGGCTACCCAAATGAATATGGGCAGTACACTGCGCGACCACTCGTTGATCCCAAAAAAGACCACCTTGCAACCGATCTGCCAGATGCTGAAGATGATCCCACGCTAAAGGATTTTGCGCGTAATGGCACATATTTAGTGCTGCGAGAGTTAGGTCAGGATGTTCCCGGTTTTTGGCAATTTCTCGACAAGGCATCGGATTCAAAGCCGAAAAAACGTGAACAACTTGCCGCTGCGATGGTTGGGAGAGAGCGTAATGGTACGCCATTGATCGCGGAACACATTCCAGGCATTTCACGCAAAGATCATGGTAATCATTTTACTTATGACTTAGATGCCACAGGAAATCATTGTCCGATCAGTGCCCATGTTCGCAGGGCTAATCCTCGTACAGGCGACTTGCCAGGCAATATAACAGATGTGGGTATAATCGGCTTTATCCGCCGGTTGACTAAAATCCTGGGGTTTGGGCAAAAACCGGAAGAAGATCTGGTTGCTTCCTCCCGTTTCCATCGTTTGTTCCGACGCGGTCGCAGCTACGGTAATGTCCTTGCACCGGAAGATGCGATCAAGCCGGATATTCCTGCTGCCAAACATGGCCTCCAGTTTATCTGCCTGGTAGCCAACATATCGCGGCAGTTTGAATTTGTCCAGAATGCCTGGATTGCGAATAGTAAATTTAATGGGCTGCACGAGGAACCCGACCCCTTGCTCGGAAATCGTGAGCCGTTAATGAGTGGGGAAAGTACCGATCATTTTAATCGTCCTGATCCATCCGGACCGATGCAGAAAATCTGCCATTTGCCGCAGTTTGTTGCTGTTCATGGTGGTGGATATTTTTTTATGCCTGGGTTGCGTGCATTAAAGTACATTTCAGCCTTACCTGCTAACGGAGGTAATAGATCATCATGAGGACAATCAAGGATCGAATTCTCAAAGCTATTCACAATTTTCTGATTTTGCTGCTGCGTATTGAACGCCGGTTAGAACCTTGGTTTCGGCCACAGTGGGACTATCTTTTCCGCGAACCTGGCTCAAGATTTATCCAGTTTTTGATTAATCGGCGGCGCAAGAACAAGGATCTTAATCTTAAATTGGCTGAGGAAAGATTTGATCCTGATGAAGAAGAAAGTCTCAATAAAATTATCGACCTTATGATGGATCAGATGCGTGGACGCTTCAAGCCAGGGGGGTATGAGCGAGGTGGTAATACCAAAACACATGGTATTGTGCGTGCCACGGTAACCATACGTGATGATCTGCCAGAGCATTGCCGTAAAGGTATTTTCGCCAATCCACGCAGTTATCCAGCCTATGTCCGTTATTCCGGACCGGGGCCGAATGTGCCTGCTGATATTAACGATGTCGGCTTTATGAGTATGGCGGTGAAACTCATGGGTGTCCCAGGTAAGAAACTCACGAGTGAAGAAAAATTTACGCAAGACTTTATCGCCACCAGCGGGGGCGCGACGTTTGTTACCCCCAATACGCGCGAAAACGCTAAACTGCAATACTGGAGTCTGGTGGATATGACACTTTATTATTTTCTCAATCCTAAAGACTCCCATTTGCTTGACTTCTTTATGCAAAGTCTGTGGACTGCTACTCAGTATAATCCATTGGGACAGCGCTACTGGAGTTGCACGCCTTATCTGTTAGGTGAAGGGCAGGCGATGATGTATTCATTTGTACCACAAACAAAAGACGTTGAAAGACATATCCCCGGCCTGCCTTTTGGCACACCGCCATTCAATTATCTGCGGGAAAATATGATCAAGACGCTGAATGAGAAAGATATTGAATTTGATCTTATGATTCAAATACAAACCGATCCTCATTTAATGCCTATTGAAGATAGCTCAGTACGCTGGCCTGAAAAGCTTTCTCCGTTTATCCCTGCTGCCACCATTCATATTCCGAAACAAAAGTTTGATTCGGATGCGCAGTTTGAGTTTGGTAGACGATTGAAAATGAATCCTTGGCATTGCCTTCCTGAACATCGGCCATTAGGTAATATAAATCGAGCCCGCTTTAGAATGTATTATGAGTTATCCAAATTCCGTCAAGAGATGAATGAGACTACCCATCTCGAACCAACCGGGGATGAGAAATTCGATTAGCATTTTTTATGCCGTTATGATTAATTAGGCGCTAATCTAAGCTATTCCAAAAAATTCCCGGGTACCAAGAGTATTTAGAAAATACATACTTTAGTAAAATTCTCACGAAAGGGAGAAAATGATGAAAGCTATAGAAAGTAATCAACGCTTGGGACTAGCTTTATCGGGAGGAGGGTTTAGAGCATCATTCTATCATATCGGCGTTCTTGCGAGAATGGCAGAGTTCGGTATGTTGAAGCACGTTGAATCTCTTTCAACGGTATCGGGTGGTTCTATAGTAGGGGCAGCTTATTATCTATTGCTGAAAGACTTGCTGGAATCCAAAACTGACCATGAGATTACTGATTCGGACTATATTGAAATAGTGCAAAAATTGGAAAAGCATTTCCTAAGCGCGATACAAAAAAATTTGCGTATGCGGACTTTTGCTAATCCACTCAAGAATATACGCATGAGTATGCCTAATTATTCCCGCTCAGATACCATAGGTGAATTGTACGAATACTACATTTACCGGCCATTGATAAACGCGGGTAATCGCCGCATACGGATGAGTGATTTATTAATTCAGCCAAAGGGGGTAAAACAGCCCTTCCATCCATGGGATGCTGTAAATGGTAATCCCAAGCGTAAACACAAAGTGCCTGTACTAATGATCAATGCAACCAGTCTGAATTCCGGTCACAATTGGTACTTTACCGCCATGAGTATGGGTGAAGTACCTCCACGAGATTTAACTTTCCGTGATATTGATAAAAAGGATCGATATCGACGTATGAACTATGATGAGATTGATGAAGCCTCCACTGGAAGGAAACCTTACTTTCTATTAGGAAATGCAGTGGCTGCTTCGGCGGGTGTGCCAGGTCTATTTCCACCTATGGCTATTTCTAATTTATACAAAGATCGTAGAGTACAACTTGTTGACGGTGGAGTTTATGACAATCAGGGAGTGGCAAGTTTGCTCGATCCTGATTGCGTATGTTCTGATTTTATCCTCAGCGATGCATCTGGTCAAATTGAGGCGATTAATAAACCTCGAACCGATCTGTTACCGATACTTTCCTTGACTACCTCCATTTTGTTAAGGCGAGTGCGAGAGGAGGTAGTCAATAATCTAATAAAAACCCGAGGTAAACGCGTTGCTTATTTCCATTTAACGCGTGGGTTATCTGCCAGAAAGATCGATTGGGCGCCCAGCGACAAAATAGAGATAGAGGCTGATTCTTTAACCTCCCAATTTGATGTTTCTGAGGAAGCGCAACGTGCATTATCAAAAATCCGTACAGATCTGGATTCTTTCACCGATGTGGAGGCTGGATGTCTGGAAGCGGACGGTTATCAAATGTCAAAACCAGAGCTGTTAAAATTGAAACCGTATGTATCCTCTCAACCTCTTCAAGCAAACTGGCAATTCAGTCAGTATCAACCTATGCTAAAAGCAGGTGATCCTGAAATACTGAATCAGCTGGAGCAAGGCCGCTACAGAATTTTCAAACCGCTAATGTACGTCATCAAGGGAGCTACAGGTATGATGCAGTCATTGGGTTTAATATTAGTAAGTTTGCCTGTTATGCTAAGCCTTGTTCTCATTTTCTTTCTTGTTCATTATTTTCTAGAGAGCATGTTAGATATCAATATATGGAAGATTATAAGTGACCCAAAAAGCTTCCAACAATTCATGTTTGATATGGCACCCGCTCTTTATTTGTTTTTAGTAGTAGTTATTCTATCGAAAATTGCTGATCTACTTCTCAAAGGAACGGGTAAATGGATTACTATCTTCTATAAAATATTGAAGAGTCCAATGAAGTTCATTACGGGTCTATTTACTCGTCTTATTTTTCCTTTGATATTTGCTATACCGATCATTATTTATCTCCATACGGTAGATAGATACTTTATTAGGACAATGGGAAAATAACCAAATATCCTGATCTAATTAAAGCTGGTTGACATTTTGAGATAAGTATTTCATAAATAGAAGCAAACTTGTAATATTGAGAAGCTCATATCCATTAAAACGAGTGTGCGATGCTCTGATTGATCCTCAAAGAGGAATTCTGGCCGAAGCTAGAGAAAATTTTGCTTCATGAAGTGATGTATGACAAGCGCAATCTGCGCATGACGATAGGAAGCGTGTTATACCGGATATGGATGATTGGTTGCCCGTGGCGAGACTTACCTGAAGCGTTTAGATGCTGGAATTTCATTTATAAATGATTCAATGCTTGATCTCGAGTAATTTCATTTCCCAATCAAAAATGACGCGAAGGCGAGCCACAGACAGTATCAATAATACCGCAAGGGGAAGCCGACAAAGTCAGTTTTGATTGGGAAATGGAATAAGGACTTGCTAAAGTTTATTATTCGCTGCGGTTTAGGGTATTTCTGATCTCAACCAAACGAGAGGAGATTCACTGGATCCTCTGAGCGTAGGAATGCAAAGCTCTATAAAATAATAGGCAAAATCGCGTAGATAACGGTTCTGACGAATCGAAATGTAAGTGGTATTCTGTTCAAATAAGTGGGAGGCATCCAATTTGACCAGCATGGAATCTCGCTCTGGCACAAACGCTCCCGATGCAATAATGCCAATACCCAGTCCTAGTGCGACATAGGTTTTAATTACATCGGCATCCAAAGCAGACATGGCAAAATCAGGCTCTAGCCCTGCCTGAGCGAATGTTTTATCGATCCTTGAGCGCCCGGTAAATCCGTGGTGATAGGTAATAATCGGAAATTCTACAATGGCTTCGAGCGTAAGGGGAGCGACCGACTGCAGCGGATGTCCTGCAGGTACGATAATGGCATGGTGCCATGTATAGTAGGGAAAAGAGATTAAATCGGCTGTGTTTTCCAATGCTTCCGTTGCGATACCAATATCTGCCTGGCCATCAAGCAACATGGATACGATTTCGCTTGGACTGGATTGGTGCAGCACCAGGTGCACCTTGGGAAATGCTTGCTTGAACTGCCGCACCATGGGAGGTAAGGCATATTGTGCCTGGGTGTGGGTCGTAGCGATCGTTAGCTGACCTTGGTCGTGCTGGCTGAACTGCTCAGCCAAGCGTTTGATATTCCTCGTATCCAGCAGGATACGCTCAACGATCTTGATCAGTTCTTTACCGGGCTCAGTTAATCCAATCAATCGCTTGCCTTTGCGAATAAATAATTCAATACCTAATTCATCTTCCAAATCCTTAATATGCTTGCTGACCCCGGATTGTGAGGTGAATAAGGCATTGGCGACTTCCGTCAGATTGTAATGCTGACGAACGGTTTCACTTATGATACGAAGTTGCTGGAAATTCAATGGTTAAATCCTTTGTTAATATCGAATTGCGCTATATTAATGCAGTTGATGGAGGAACAAATCAAGACGGCGTGGCTTAATAAAAACCTGGTCACCCTTGACTAACTGCAAGTCGCGGAATCTCTCCTTGCTGATTTCAACTTGAATGAGATTCTTGTTTTGGTTACCTTCTTGCACCAATTCTAGTTTGACGACCGGACCTACCGAGAGAATATGAACAACATGTGCTGGCAATGCCGATTCTCCATTCATGACGCGGTCAACTTCAATATCGTGTGGCCGTACGTAGGCAACCGCAGCCAGATCTTCGGCTTCGGCGTGTTCAGGCGCATCGATTTCCACATCACCTATCCAGGCACGGCCCTGATGTATGCGGCCATGGAACAGGTTCACGTGTCCTAGAAATTCATACACAAACGGATTGGCTGGACGCTCATAGACTTCATCGGGTGTGCCAATCTGCTCAATGCGTCCTTCGTTCATGACCACAACGCGATCGGAGACTTCCAGCGCTTCTTCTTGATCATGAGTGACAAAAATGCTGGTAATATGCATCTCATCATGCAATCTTCTTAACCAGGTACGCAATTCTTTGCGCACTTTGGCATCCAGCGCGCCGAATGGTTCATCCAGTAGCAATACTTTGGGTTCTACCGCCAAAGCGCGTGCCAAAGCAATGCGTTGACGTTGCCCGCCAGAGAGTTGATGGGGGTAACGGTCTGCCAGCCAGTCGAGTTGCACCAGTTTCAGCAGATTGGTGACGCGTTCGTGGATTTCCTGAGTTTTCAGACGATTCTGTCTGGGACGAACACGTAATCCAAACGCGACATTCTCAAAAATCGTCATGTTACGGAACAGTGCGTAATGCTGGAAAACAAAGCCCACCTGCCGTTCCCGGATAGGTTGACTGGTGGCGTCTTCATTATTAAACAGCACTTGACCTGAATCGGCGGTTTCCAGCCCGGCAATGACGCGCAGTAATGTCGTTTTACCAGATCCTGAAGGCCCCAGCAACGCAAGGAGTTCGCCTGAATGAATGTTCAGGTTGATGTCGCGCAATGCAGCAAATGAGCCGAATTGCTTGGAGAGATGACGTATTTCAATGCTCATGAGTTAATTCTCCTTTTTGATGAGCTACTTTTGCCTCTAAGAAAGTTTTGATGATGAGTGTGATCAGGGCCAGCAATGCGAGCAGGGATGCGACTGCAAAGGAGGCTGCATAGCTGTATTCGTTATAGAGAATCTCAACGTGCAGCGGTAAGGTATTAGTGCTGCCGCGTATATGCCCCGACACCACCGAGACAGCGCCAAATTCACCCATGGCGCGTGCATTGCACAGAATAATCCCGTATAACAAACCCCACTTGATGTTGGGGATAGTAATACGCCAAAAGGTCTGCCAGCCACTTGCCCCCAATGCCACAGCTGCTTCCTCCTCTTCGGTTCCCTGTGCCTGCATGAGTGGGATTAATTCACGCGCAATAAATGGGACGGTCACAAAAATCGTCGCCAGGACGATGCCGGGTACTGCAAAGATGATTTTGAGATCGTTCTCGGCTAACCATGGCCCTAACCATCCCTGTAAACCGAAAACCAGCACATAGATTAGACCGGCAATGACGGGCGAGACGGAGAAGGGGAGATCAATCAGCGTGATCAGGATGTGCTTGCCACGGAATTCAAATTTGGCGATCGCCCAGGCCGCCGCGATACCAAATACCAGATTAAGTGGTACTGCAATGGCACTCGCAGTCAGTGTCAGTTTGATGGCCGCAATTGCATCCGGGTCCGTGATCGCAGCAAAATAAACATCGACGCCTTTTTTGAGCGCTTCATAGAATACCAAAAGCAAGGGTACAAAAAGGAATACTGTCAGAAACGTAAGTGCTATCGCAATTAACCCCCAGCGTACCCATACCGGTTCCTGGGTAAGAGCCGTTCGTTGTACTTTACTGGGATAAGTGATGGTGAACGTGGTCATGGCAAAATTCTCATGCTAATGCGTTGCGGCGGCGACTCCACCATTGCAACAGGTTGATAATGAGTAACAGAATAAAAGAGATCACCAACATGACAACCGCAATGGCGGTGGCGCCGGTATAGTCATACTGCTCCAGCTTGGTAATGATCAATAATGGGGTGATTTCCGAAATCATCGGCATATTGCCCGCGATGAATATGACGGACCCGTACTCTCCAATAGCGCGCGCAAAGGCCAAAGCGAAACCTGTCATCAATGCTGGAAAAATAGTCGGGAAAATGATGCGCAAGAAAGTCTGCAGCCGATTGGCACCCAACATGGCCGCGGCTTCTTCCAGTTCAGTTTCGATATCTTCCAGGACAGGCTGTACTGTGCGCACCACAAATGGCAAACCAATAAATGTCAGTGCCACGTAAATACCAAGCGGGGTAAAGGCAATTTTGATCCCAAGCGGCTCAAGCAGTTGACCGATCCAACCATTGCCGGCATAAAGGGCGGTAAGGGCAATTCCCGCTACAGCAGTCGGCAGAGCAAATGGCAGATCGATCAGTGCATCGACAACTCGTTTGCCAGGGAAATGATAGCGAACCAGCACCCAGGCTACCAGCAGCCCGAATACTGCGTTGGTGAGTGCGGCAGCAAATGAAGCGCCAAAGGTTAGCCGATACGAGGCTAACACACGCGGTGTCGTCACGGTCGCCCAGAATTCCGGCCAGGTCAGTTCGGCAGTTCTAATGAACGCCGCCGAAAGTGGAATGAGCACGACCAGACTAAGATAAAGTATGGTAAAACCCAGTGCGAGGTTAAACCCCGGCAATACGCTATGCTGTTTGAATGTACTCACTTATACTTCCTCTTAGATTCAAATTTCCTTGACTCTTCCAGTGTTTGTGCCAAATTCGGATCAAGGGTTTCTTGGATCAGTTGAGGTGAAATGGTGTGAATGGCGCGCGCTGGCTCGCTGAGAAAATGACCTTGCAAATAATCAGCATTAAGACGTTTGGCGATAGTTAACTGCTCAAATGTGGCAATATCCCATACCAGAACTTTGGATCCGAAATGGTGAGCAGCTTTAATGATGGTATCGATGACACGATAATTGAACAGATAGGATGCTTTGATCCGTATGATCTCCGGATATAAGCTACCTAGCTCTGGCATCCAAGCGTTATTCGAACCACTATGATAAGTAACTGCAATGGCGTAGCCGCGTAAGTGATAGTTGTTAATTATTTTCTGCAGTAACTCTCGGTTATGATTGATGGTGGGAGGGATTTCAATGGTGACTCGGGAAGTTTTCACCCCAATCAAATTGAGAAAGTCTTCAAACGCACGCCCATGATCGACCTTAACCGTTTCCAGAAGAAGCGGGTGTACCCCTACAAATAATTTTTCGTCTGATCTGGTAGCTTTATTATTGAAATAATTGAGCGCGTGCACTGCCCGGCATAAGCGATCCAAATGAACCAATTGCTCATCATTTGTCGCTTGAGCAAAAACTTGCCAGGGCGAGAGTGAAATTTCTCCATCCGACTCTGAGCGGATATGAGCAGTGTGCCCTATCGTCTTATTTTGAGCCATATCGATAATAGGTTGAAAAGCGCTGGTTAACCTGCAACGATAAAATTGTCCACTTATCCAGCCACCCTGGTCTCGTTCCAGAGAGTAGTCTGTAGCCGATCGGATTAACTCAAATTCATCTTTAACTACAAAATTTTGGGGAGCAAAAGTATTCATGGAAAAACTCCTGTTAATCCTGTTTTTTCTTTAATAAACTCTGGTGCAATCATATGAATAGCTCGTGCTGGCTTGCTGAGAAAATTTCCCTGCAGATAATCTACTCCAGTCTTGACGGCCTCAGCGGCTTGATCGGAGGTTCCTATATCGTAGGCCATCACGATTGCACCAAAGCGATGAATGGTTTCTATCAGGGGCGCTACTGCGTTATACCGTAACAGATCACCTATTGGAATACGTAAGATATCTGGATATAAACCGCCAAGCTCCAACATCAGTTCTAACATCCAGTCGTTACTGCCGCTATTAAAATGAGTTGCAATCTGATAGCCACGCGAGCGGTAGTTCTGAATGATTTTTCTGAGCATTTTCCAATCACGATTGATTTCACTCGGCAGTTCGATCACCACGCGTGAGGTGGGAACTTCAATCAGGTTCAATACATGCTCAAATGCCTGGCCATGATCGTCTTTGACACTCTCCAATAATCGTGGCTGCACACTGACAAATAATTTACCTTTCTGATAGGACATATGATTAAAATAATTCAGGGCGTGGATCGTACGGCATAAACGATCGAGTTTAGCTATTGGGCTGTCTTCTGGTGTAAGAGCAGAAATATGCCATGGAGCAGTAGAGAATTGCCCATTTGATTCAGAGCGGGTATAAGCTATATGGCCAATGGTCTTGTTCTCGTCAGTGCCAAAGATAGGCTGGAAAACACTGGACAACTGGCAATTATAGAAAGATCCTGTAACCCAACCTTCTCCGGAGCGTTGCACCGGATAGTCGGTAGCTCCCAGAATACGTTCGAGTTTACGTGACAAGCTCGCTTCGTTAGCAAAAGTATCAATCGTAGGAATAGACATGGAAAAACTCCTGTTAAATGAGGTATTGATCTGCGTGGCAGAAGTTGTTTCATTGTTGGGCGGTGGTCATTCCAGTTTCTATTTCTGCATAGCCAGCAGAGTTTTATTTATGAGGAACGATTAATTTGATTTCTTCAAATCATTTACCAGATCAAGATAACTTTTCTGCCACTGAAAACTCATTGCTCAAAAACTATAGCAAGCACAACAGTCCTCATCAGTTTTTCCCCAGTGCAATAATTTATGTCTGAGCTCATGAATGGAATGGCGGCAATAAATGAGGGGTATGCCTTTGCGGTTAGCCTGATTTTTCAGTGAAATGGCCAGGCTATGATTGACGTAATCGCACACCATAACAATCAGGCGGGTATGATTAGAGAACGTGCGTTTCACAAATCCTTTCTTACGCCCATGCCAATGTTCGACTTCAGTATATCCCTGCGCAACTACTTGACGTTTCAGCGACTCAACCTGATCACCGCCAACAATTAACACACTCATGTTTTTTTCCTTAAATGTTGTTTACGAGGAGGGTTGCCTAACCCCTGTTTAGTTATTTCAGATAGATCTGATCAAACGTACCACCATCATCGAAGTGAGTTTTTTGTGCATTTTTCCAATTCCCGAATGCGTCATCGATCTTGAACAGCTTGATAGCCGGGAACTGATTGGCATACTTTGCCGCGATCTTTTCATTGATCGGCCGGTAAAAATGTTTGGCAGCAATCTCCTGGCCTTCATCCGAATAAAGATACTGGAGATAAGCTTCAGCGACTTTGCGCGTGTCTTTTTTGTCGACCACCTTGTCGACCAGGGCAACAGTAGGCTCGGCAAGGATACTGAGCGAAGGTACAATGATCTCAAATTTATCCTGGCCATATTCCTTAAGTGCTAGGAACGCCTCGTTTTCCCACGAAATGAGCACATCGCCGATACCGCGTTCGATGAATGTCGTGGCTGAACCCCGTGCGCCGGAATCCAGTACAGGTACATTTTTAAAGATATCCGAGACAAATTCTTTCGCTTTGGCTTCACCAAAATTCTGTTTGCCGTATTCCCACGCAGCCAGATAATTCCAGCGCGCGCCCCCGGATGTTTTGGGGTTAGGGGTGATCACCGCGATACCTGGTCTCGCGAGATCGTTCCAGTCCTTGATGCCTTTCGGGTTGCCTTTGCGTACCAGAAAAATGATGGTTGAGGTATAAGGTGAGCTGTTATGGGTCAACCGTGTTTGCCAATTGTCCGGCAGGAGCTTGCCATGCGCTGCGATGGCATCGATATCTGCCGCCAATGCGAGAGTGACCACATCGGCATCCAGCCCATCAATTACAGAGCGTGCTTGTTTGCCGGAGCCTCCATGCGACTGCTTGATAGTGACCTTCTCGCCAGCCTGTGCCTGCCAGTATTTGCTGAAGGCGGGATTGAATTCCTGATACAGCTCGCGTGTTGGGTCGTAGGATACATTCAGTAGCGCTTTGTCCGCAAATGCGTTACTGCCAATCAGTAAGCTTGCTGCCAACAGGGGAATCTTTAACCATTTATTTTTTTTCATGTTTTTCCTTTAATGTATAAGTTTGAGTAATTTGAACACGCTTATTTAAATGCTCGGATGGAGACTTCCACGTAGAAAAAATTTGAGCTGTCTCTGGATTCTCCTAAAGCTGCCATTTGCCGGTTTTTGGTAAATTCTCCATTCATAAAATGCGAATACCCGATAGTGGTGTCGACCAGCGGCGTTAATTTATAATTGACGCGTGCATTGATCGATTGCCCGATAAAGTCGCCGCTTTGGCCGGTTGCATCGCGATTGAAGGGGTTAGGGGTTGAAATGTTTAACAGATTGTTAAATCGATCAGTGTCACTGGCTAGCCAGAACCAGCTATAACCGCCGTCGATGGACACATCCTTATGAGGTGAAAACTCAAATACTATTTTGGGCGCTTTGATATTTTCCATGACGATGTAGTCATCAGGTGACCAGGGACGAGCAAATCCGAAGAAGCGTTCAAAACGATTGTCGACATTATCATTAGGATCGCGGTCACCGCTGACAAAACCATAAAACGCGCTTAGCCTCGGTTTCCAGTCATGCTTGAAGGTGTAGCCAAACTCAAGCAGATAAGACCAGGCTGATTTTTTCAAGCTATTATCGCGGCCAAACTGATAGATGGTATGCAGATCAAAATCGATGTTAGTCTTTGGCAGCACTCCGTAAGCACGGATGGCGGGTGAATAGATATCGCGCTCTGGTTGACGTCCTTCTCTATCATCCTGCTTGAGGCCCATAAAATAAGGCTGGATTGTGATAACGTCAGACCACTTGCGCCAATGTCCAATTGCACCGTAAAACCATTGGCTTTTATTGCGCCCATCAAAATCATCAATGTCTCGAATGACTGGCTGTACGCCCCAGGTATCGATTTCCCAATCATTGGCTTCCTGCCCGAAGGTCACACGAAAACCTTCAAAATTATTGGTGGTATTGCGCCATTGGTTATTACCGAGCAAGCGTCGATCTACTGCCTCCCAAGCCATGCGGCCACCACGAATTCGGATTGGGCGGTTATTTCCCAGATCATCTTTTCCCAGCGCATCCTTGAAATACAGTTCACCATAGGTTTGAATCAACTCATATGGATTCCAGTCACGGTTATCTCTGGGAAACTCGCTGTTATAACCGCGCGAATCTTGAAATTCGACTGCCATACGAAACGGATCGAGAATATTTTTAATTCCCACGTACGTGCGGGTACGCAGCAGGAAGGGGTAATCCGTTAAAAGATTGTTGCGCCGGATATCGTCATCACGCAACTCAAACCGTGTACGATGATCCACCCCAAAATCCAGCCAGTGAAGATCCTTGAATGTGGGATATTCAGTCTTGGCCATATTACGCACATAGCGAGGGGGATCAGATTCAGGTGTCGTAGCATAGCTGCGCGCACGCTGAAAATAAGTGGTCTTTTGGGGTGTTTCTGGTTTTGCGGCTGCAGGTTGTTCCTTGGGTTTGATCGCCCATTTATAGGTATCACTTCCAGTTGCTTGTACTATTTGCAACATGGGTTGCTGTCCTACTTGAGAATTTTCAAGCAATGTAACACTTCCATTTGCTTGAGTCGAGGCAAGA
Source organism: Nitrosomonas communis (assembly GCF_001007935.1). NCBI lineage: Bacteria > Pseudomonadati > Pseudomonadota > Betaproteobacteria > Nitrosomonadales > Nitrosomonadaceae > Nitrosomonas > Nitrosomonas communis. Next base: position 3,198,826 of record NZ_CP011451.1, on the reverse strand, counting down.
GGCAACATGTTTGCTGTAAAAAGCAAAATGATTCGCCAGGAATAGTTCATTCTTCTCTCCCCAATGTCTTTCCGGTCATCCGGTCAAGCCATTGCTGTTTATTTTTTTCTTTCTCCAGTCTTCTGGTCGAGGTGATGTTAAGTTTCTGAGCAAACATAATTGAATTAAATGGCTAATGCGTTATTTGGTTTTTTGAATAGGATCAGCGTGACGGACGCGAATTTTTTCACGACACTCGATTTGCATGACTTGACCATCATGAATAATGATCTCGACTGAGCCAAATTGAATACGGGCAATCGCTCGCAGGATCTCCTGCTTGATATCCTGGGGAATCAATTGACTGCTTTGTGGTGTCGCGCTATGTATCATTGCATTGAGAGAGTGTATTGTTTTATGGCTACGCACTTTAACAGTCATTCTTTATGCATAGAAATAATATTATTTCATTTGTTTATCACTTTTTCGTATATGCCAGCCGATAAAAAATGATGTGCTGATCAGCATGCAGAGAAAAGACACAAAGCCATTGCAAGGGAGTTGTCATTCCATTTCCAAATTAAAACTGACTTTGTCGGCTTTACCTTATCGTATTATTGATACTGTCTGCGGCTCGCCTTTGCGTCATGTTTGATTGGGAAATGGAATAAAATTCTTGTTTAAAAAGATCAATGAGTGATGGGTAAATACATTGCAGCACATTAGCGCTACTGATTAAATAAGCATAATAAGTGAGGCTTTTCTACTCGCTGTATTAAAAGGTTGATGCGGCAGTATGGTAGACTTTAATCATAGTTGCTGCTCTCATAACATCCACTTCAATTGTCATATGGAAAAACGGTAAACACGCAATGAACGAAAGAAGCTGGGACCGTTTACTGAAATCGATCGAAGATGGATTGGTGGTGCCCGTGCTCGGTGCTCAAACCCTGATTGCCACAGGCAGCAACGATTCCTTTCAGGCGCAGGTAGCGCGTCAACTTTTGGAATTTTATAGCAGTGAGCCGGGTAGTAATCCGTTGCCGCCATTTCGCGAATTAAATGAGGTGGTCACGCGTCTTAAGCACGATCATCCCATACAGGACCTGTATGGCGATATTCATGATGCCATCGGGAAACTGGCACCAAAAAGTGATACGGCCATTCCGGAACCGGTCAGACAAATTGCCGCGATTACCCATTTCCGGCTATTTGTAACTCTTACATCCGACGATTTGCTCGCCCGTAGCCTGAGGACACGATGCGCAGTTAATGAGATTGTGCATTCTCCCTATCTGCCCACGAGCGAAGGCACAGATTTGCCCACTGACTGGTTATCGCGCCAGGGAGAGGTGTACTTGCTCTATATGTTCGGTAAATCACGGCCTGCACCCATGTTTGCCATTCATGATGAAGACATTCTGGAATATGTGCATAACATCATTGCACGCGGCAGCCATGTCCCGATCAAGTTTTTTGCCGAATTGCAGCAGCGTAATTTGCTGTTGATTGGCTGCAATTTTCCTGGCTGGCTGAACCGGTTCTTTCTGCGTCTTACTAACCTGCATCGACTGTCGAATACGCAAAGAAAACGCGAATGGATGATTGAAGCACTAAAACCGGAAGAGGAGCTAATCTATTTTCTAAAAAGCTATAGCGAGGGGACAGAAGTTCTGTCTGATATATCACCGACAGCATTTATCGCCGAATTGCATCAGCGCTGGCTGGCGCGTTATGGCGAGACAGAGGTGTTAGCGCCTGCGCAAGCTGAGGTTGTTCCTCATAATACGCTGTTTTTCATCAGCTATTGTCGTGCGCCAGATTATCCTGCCGCCGTTAAGCTGGTTGAATCGTTGAAGTCGCTGGGTGTGGCAGATAACGAAATCTGGTTCGATAAATCCGTGATCGAGCCAGGGCAAGATTTTCGGGAATGTATTCTGAGTGGTATTCGCACCTGCCGCTATTTCGTACCAGTCATCTCCAGTTCGGCTGATCAATTGGACGAAAAATTTTTTCGACGTGAATGGAACGAAGCGCTAGACCGGAGTAAATCGATTCAAGGAAGAACTTTTGTCGTTCCCATCATCGTCGATCAAACTTATGATCCGGAACAATACCAGCGTGTGCCGCGCCAATGGAAGGATGCCTTGCATTTTGGTTATGCGCCAGCTGGCCTTCCAGATGAACAGACGAATGCGTTACTGAAGAAACTTATCCGGGCTGAGCGACAGCGTAGTGTTTAAGCAATGAATACGCCAGACAAACCTTTGTTAGCTAACGTTCCTGGATCTGCTTCTAACAGCGGTGATTCAAAGACAGGTATTATGCTCAGCGAGCAATCACCGTGGCCAGGGTTGGCAGCTTACAGTGAGAGCGCAAGTAACTTCTTTTTTGGCCGTAAAGAGGAAGCAGCCGAATTATTGCGCATGATTCGACTGGCGCCGCTAACCGTCCTCTATGGTAAATCCGGCCTGGGTAAGACATCCTTATTACAGGCAGGGTTGTATCCGTTATTGCGGGCTGAGCATTATTTTCCTGTTCATCTGCGGCTCGATTTTGCGCCATCGGCGTTACTCTCTCCGCTCGAACAAGCGATGCAGAAATTACAGGATACGCTGACCGAAGCAGGCGCAGAATTTCCAGCGCCGGCAAAAGAGGAAAGCTTGTGGCACTATCTACATCGTCGTGAGCTCGAAATCTGGAGTCGAGACAATTATCTGCTGATCCCGGTACTGGTATTTGATCAGTTCGAAGAAATTTTCTCTCAAGGAGAGAAAACACCTGATCAGATTGAGCATACTCTGAATGCGTTGGCCGATTTGATTGAAAACCGAATTCCGAGTGAGCTCACCATTGGTGATGCCAGTCGGCGTGCTCTGTCTGAGTTGGCATTGCAGGCGCAACGCTATCGTATGGTATTGTCCTTTCGTGAAGATTTTCTTCCGGAAATTGAAGGATGGCAGGGGCGAGTCCCCTCTTTATTGCGCAACCGCTTGCGTTTACTGCCCATGTCCCGTGAGCGGGCCATTGAGGCGGTTATGGCCGAGGGCGCGGCTGTGCTGACAGCGGACGTGGCTGAACCACTGGTTGATTTTGTCGGCAATCTTGATTCCACCACAAGCGGTGTGCTGCCTGTAATCGAACCAGTATTGCTGAGTTTGTGTTGCTATCAGCTTAATCAGCGTCGCTCACCGGATGGGAAGATTGATATCGCGCTATTGCGCCAGGCTGGCCAGGATATTCTTCAGGATTTTTATCACCAGGCATTGGCGGGTATGCCGGCAGCTGTTTCAGAGTTCATTGAAACCCATTTGATTCAAGGAAATCGTTATCGCAGCAGCTATCCTGTTGAGCAAGCGTTGCAGGATGGGTTTCTGACAAGGGATCAACTTTCACTGCTGGCAAATAAACACCGGCTGCTACGTATTGATCAGCAGTCAGGCATCAATCGGATCGAGTTGATTCACGACCGGTTGGTCAGTGTGGTGAGTAAAGCTCGTGACGAACGCCTACGGCAGGCGGAACTCCAGCGGCTTCAGGCTGAGAAGGAGGAACAGCGACGCCGGATGGTGCTCGAAACTGCACTGGAAAAACAGGCGGCGGCAGAAGCACTGGCAGCAGAACGGCTGAGGGCCACAGAAAGAGCACTAGCAGATGCGTCACGGTTACGCAAGCAGGCGCGACAACTGCAAGGCGCATTATTGACGGTCATTATTTTGTTCGGAGTGGCAGGCTATGGGCTGTATCATGCTAATTTTGAAAAAAAAGAGAGAAAGCTGGCACAACGCGAAGCCCTTAGCCTGCGTTTGGTGTCTGAAAGCCTGGATATCTCGAATGGCATTCGCCCAGGCGGGGATGAGCGTGCCCTGCTGCAGTTGCTGGCAGCAAAACAAATCGCACCGGGCAACAAAAAAGTGGATGCGGCACTTATCACGACATTGAACAGAACATCCAATACCCAGAAAATCTGGAATATAGGTATTCCGGTTAGTGCGATTACATTCAGTCCAGATGGTAGGCGTTTGCTCTCTGCTGGTGATGATGGGATATTCAGGGAGTGGAGTATTCAGACGGGCCAATTACTCGAGGAGCCGATAGCTATCAGTGAGAAAGGTGTGATCAGTCTCACCTTTTCGCCTGATGGCAAACGGCTGGCAACAGGTAATACGGATGGAACGCTGCGTGTATGGGATATCGACACCGGGCAACCCATTGGTAATAAGTTGGATGGGTTATCAAGCGATGAGCCCATCTACAGTCTCGCTTTTTCCCCTGATGGTAACCAGTTGATGACGGTAAGTAAGAGCACGTTTCGGTTGTGGGATCTTCGGACTGGTGAATCAATGGGTGAACCGTTGCTGGGGCATGAGGGTGCCATACGCAGCGCTGCCTTTTCTCCTGACGCTGGTCTGGTGGTATGGGGTGGCGAGGATAAAACACTGCGGCTATGGGATGTTCAGACAAAAAAGCTGATGCAGGTATTAACGGGGCATAATGGCGCCATTACCAGCGTTGCTTTTTCACCTGATGGCGCACAATTGGTTTCGGGCAGCGAGGATAAGACCTTGCGACTGTGGAATACCCGTACCGGCCAACTCATTGGTGAGCCCATGCGTGGGCACGAAAGTGCGGTGGTCAGTGTTGCGTTCTCCCCAGACGGAAAACAAATTGCATCAGTCAGCCGTGATGCGACATTGCGGCTATGGGACGCAAGCAATAGCCAATTGATCGATGTGCCGTTGCAGGAGCACGAAGATATGGTGACGAGTGTGGCTTTTAGCCCGGATGGCAACCGCATTCTCTCGGCGAGTGATGATAAAACATTGCGTTTGTGGGATGCGAGCACGGGCCAGCCGATTGGCGAACCGATGAAAGGACATGAAGGCACGCTCAATGGCGCCGTGTTCACGCCCGATGGCGCACGCATTGTTTCGGCTGCCAGCGATAAGACTTTGCGGCTGTGGGATGCCATTAACGGCAGGCAAATGGGGCAACCATGGTATGGTCATGAAGACGGCGTAGAAACGGTTGCAATCAGTCCTGATGGTATGCGGGTTGCGTCAGGAGGGAAAGACAATACGGTACGCGTGTGGGATGCGCACACTGGCCAACCGATCGGGCAACCGATGCGAGGACATGAGGAAATGGTTAGAAGTGTCGCTTTCAGCCCGGATGGTGCATTTATAGTTTCTGCCAGCTACGATCATACCTTGCAGCGGTGGGACGCGAACAGCCAACAACCCGCAGGGGAACCTATGCGCGGACACAAAGGGCCTGTGGTTAATGTCGCCTATAGCTCGGATGGGCAGTATATTGTCTCAGGCAGCAAAGATAAAACGGTGCGACTATGGGATGCCTATACCGGTCAGCCTGTCGGCGAACCGTTACTAGGGCATGAAGCACGTGTCAATAGCGTTGCCTTCAGTCCTGATAGCCATCGTATCGTTTCAGGCAGCCACGATATGATGCTCCGCTTATGGGATGTCAACAGTGGCCTGCCCATGGGCAATCCGATGCCTGGACACCTGGGATGGGTATCGAGCGCTGTGTTCAGCCCTGATGGTACACGCATTGTCTCGGGCAGCGCAGATAAGACGGTACGTCTGTGGCCAGCGACGGTAACCTGGAGTGAGACACTTTGCAATAAACTGACACGCAATATGAGTCAAATGGAATGGCATGAGTGGGTGTCGCCTGAGATCAAATATCGGAAGCAATGCCCTGATTTGCCAGTTCCTGAAGATAAAATTTCATCAGGAGGAACATTTCAATAAGGGAGATACCTTCACTCCTTAAGTATTATTCCATTTCTAAATCAAAATTGACTTTGTCGGCTTCATCTTGCCGTATTATTCATACTGCTGCGGCTCGCCTTCGCGTAATTTCTGATTTAGAAATGGAATTACACAAGCTCCATTCAGTCAATTCTTTTCTGAATGTACTTAATGGAGGAGAGCAGCTATCTGGAAGTTTTACTGGCTGTTTTAGATTTTTTCGTTTCTGGCGCAGGCACAACCCGATCGGTACGCGGAAACGATAGGCTGATGCCAAACGATATCAGGACACCGGAATCCTGAGCAGCGGCATCTTGAATTTGCAGTGTCCAGCTTCCTTGACATTTTTTACCAGAGAATTTAGCGAGCATAGGTGTCGTCATGGCATCAAATGTCTGCTTCAGATTTTTTGCGGAACCATCGGCTCTGGAATAGAGCAAGACATTATCCATGCCAGTTGCCTCAGGTGGCAGCAAGGAGATAATCAAATCACCAATATAGGTATGCTGGATATCTACGCTGACAGTCAGTGATTCGACAGGCGTATCATCAGCCACTTGCAGGGAAAACGATACCATCTGCATATCCAGAATAGGTGCATCGAATCTGCGGCTGATGGTTACAGCATTGATCGGTTGTGGTTTGGCGAGTTCAACTGCAGTACGCGCATTCAGCCTGCCATAACCATATTTCGGGCTATGACCGTCTGCATCGTAATCCCCACCTTGAAGATCGATTTTGTCACACGCTCGTTTGAGTAATTCTTTAACTTCCAGCCATTTCAGATCAGGATTCACCGATAAAATCAATGCTGCCACCCCAGCTGCACCCGGGCATGCGCTTGATGTGCCACCGAAACTGTTTGTGTAATTAAAGGCCGCATCACCTGCTGCATGCTCCCTCTCATCCGGATTGTAGCCTTGTTTCCCCATCCGATCAGTTGTCCAGATACCCGGTGTGAGGGGTTCAGGATGATTGAAGGATGCATGGCCAAAGTCACTACTAGGAAAGGCACACCAGGCCGCCTTGCCAAAGTCGCTGTACACACAACGGGTACCGCGATCATTGCACGCCGTGACCGCAATGACTTTCTCGTAACTGGCATAACCATCATTATCGACCGACTCATTGCCGTTGCCGGCGGCAAACAAGATGACACAGCCTTTGCCATTGCGTCCTTTCTGGGTAGCATAATCCATCGCCAGTCGCGTGCTGGCAGGCAATTGAAAAACACTATGGTGTTGAGCATCGTTTTTATCCCACCAGCGACCATCGGATGGCCCCCAGCTGCATGAGATCACGTCGGCACCATTGTCTGCTGCCCATTTAAAAGCTTCTGCTTCCTGCAGAGATCCGAGACCCGAGGCAAGCCGGATCGGGAGCAGCCGGGCTTTGGGGGCTACTCCACATGCACCATCCACACCATTGGCACATGCCACGCCAGCACAGGCGGTACCATGATTATCACCATCCGGCCCGGTTCCAAAGCGGTCTTTCGGGCGCGGATCATTGATTTGAAAAGTCACATCGCGCGGCGCGACAATCTTGCTATCGCTAGAAAATTCCAGATGATCGATGTCAACACCATCATCAATGATGGCAATGATCATCCCTTCGCCACGGGTAATCTCGTGCGCAGCTGCGACATTGGCACTGGCATCAACCGTAAACCCATTAATAATGGTCTTTTTCAGATGCCATTGCTGTGGAAAGATTCGTTTGCGCGCACGTGGACGAATCAATTCCGGGTGACAATATTCAACGCTGTCCAGTTTTAATAGATCATTCGCTATATCGAAAACATGCTGGCCTGTGCCGGCAGGTGCTTGGAGGAAATAGGCATTAGTCGCGTAATCAAGCTGCGACTTGACGGTCATACCCGCGTTGCGGATGATCTCCGTGCAGTCATCTGGATCGGCGGTATCGATGAATTTGATGAAAATGTTTTCAGTATACAGTACAGGCTCTCTGGAAGCCGGATCGACCAGCACACCACCGGCAAACTGTACATCAGGTGAAGCACGCAGCGCGGATTTGCGCTCAGTGACTGATTTGGCATGGCGGCCGGTTGGCACGCGGTACACCTCCACTCCGGCTTCAGGATAAGACACCACCAGAACACTATCATCCAGCTCGGCTGAGATCGGTTGTGCGACAGGTCTAGCCGATCGTGTCAGTGATCGTCCACTGCGCGTCCTCACCACAATCAAATCCTCACTTTGTTCCAATTCAAAAGCAGGCTCATCCTTTGTTCCATAATAGATTTTGGGCATGATGCATTCTCCTGGTGTTTAAAAAATGACTGGATCAATGTTTTCTTATCTTTCTTCTCCTCCGCACGCCGAGCGTTGCTCGGGTGTCAACGCTTGAGTTGTGGTTTGGTTTCGCGGATCAAAAAGCCCTAGCTGCTGACGCTCAGCTTCACTCAACGGACAGAGTTTTTCGGCACGCGTTGCCAAATCTTTGAGTGAGAGCATAAAAGAGCTGACATCCCACAGGCGTAGGGTGTTGTCCGCACTGCCTGATACGACGCGGCGGCCGTCCGGGGAAAAAGCGACACTCCCAACCTCGCCGGTATGTTCCTGCATGGGTTGGCCGATGGGTTGTCCCGACTCAGCATCCCACAGGCGTAGGGTGTTGTCTGCACTGCCTGATACGACGCGGCGTCCGTCCGGGGAAAAAGCGACACTCCAAACAGGGCCGGTATGTCCCTGCATGGGTTGGCCGATGAGTTGACCCGACTCAGCATCCCACAGGCGTAGGGTGTTGTCTGCACTGCCTGATACGACGCGGCGTCCGTCCGCGGAAAAAGCGACGCCTGAAACAAGCTGATTATGCCCCTGCATGGGTTGGCCGATGGGTTGACCCGACTCAGCATCCCACAGGTGTAGGGTGTTGTCTGCACTGCCTGATACGACGCGGCGGCCGTCCGGGGAAAAAGCGACGCTCCAAACAGGGCCGGTATGTCCCTGCATGGGTTGGCCGATGGGTTGGCCCGACTCAGCATCCCACAGGCGTAGGGTGTTGTCCCAACTGCCTGACACGACGCGGCGGCCGTCCGGGGAAAAAGCGACGCTCCAAACAGGGCCGGTATGTCCCTGCATGGGTTGGCCGATGGGTTGGCCCGACTCAGCATCCCACAGGCGTAGGGTGTTGTCTGCACTGCCTGACACGACGCGGCGGCCGTCCGGGGAAAAAGCGACACTCGAAACAGGGCCGGTATGCCCCTGCAGGGGCTGGCCGATGGGTTGTCCCGACTCAGCATCCCACAGGCGTAGGGTGTTGTCTGCACTGCTTGACACGACGCGGCGGCCGTCCGCGGAAAAAGCGACACCTGAAACAAGCTGATTATGCCCCTGCATGGGTTGGCCGATCGGTTGACCCGACTGGGCATCCCACAGGCGTAGGGTATTGTCCCAACTGCCTGACACGACACGGCGGCCCTCCGGGGAAAAAGCGACGCTCCAAACAGGGCCGGTATGTCCCTGCATGGGTTGGCCGATGGGTTGGCCCGACTCAGCATTCCACAGGCGTAGGGTGTTGTCTGCACTGCCTGACACGACATGGCGGCCGTCCGCGGAAAAAGCGACACTCGAAACAGAGCCGGTATGCCCCTGCATGGGTTGGCCGATGGGTTGTCCCGACTCAGCATTCCACAGGCGTAGGGTGTTGTCTGCACTGCCTGACACGACATGGCGGCCGTCCGCGGAAAAAGCGACACTCGAAACAGAGTTGGTATGCCCCTGCAGGGGTTGGCCGATAGGTTGTCCCGACTCAGCATCCCACAGGCGTAGAGTGTTGTCTGCACTACCTGACACGACGCGGCGGCCGTCAGGGGAAAAAGCGACGCTCCAAACGGGGCCGATATGCCCCTGCATGGGTTGGCCGATGGGTTGACCCGATTCAGCATCCCACAGGCGTAGGATATTGTCCAAACTGCCTGACACGACGCGGCGGCCGTCAGGGGAAAAAGCGACGCTCCAAACGGGACCGGTATGCCCCTGCAGGGGTTGGCCGATGGGTTGACCCGACTCAGCATCCCACAGGCGTAGGGTGTTGTCCCCACTGCCTGACACGACGCGGCGGCCCTCCGGGGAAAAAGCGACGCTCAAAACAGAGCTGGTATGCCCCTGCAGGGGTTGGCCGATAGGTTGTCCCGACTCAGCATCCCACAGGCGTAGGGTATTGTCTGCACTGCCTGACACGACGCGGCGGCCGTCTGGGGAAAAAGCGACACTCGAGATAATTCCAGTGTGATAACGGCGCATGATTTCAATCGGGCGGGTCAGCGCATTAGTCAGCGCTACACTGGTTTCATGCACATAACGGGGGTCATCATTGCGTCGGCTTTCTGGCGTGACGCTGAGCGCGATTAGCGCGCCGATCCGCGCATTACCATTGTTGGCATAACTACGCGACAAGCCTGCGGCTGCCAAGGCGCCGGCGCGTGCCTGGCGAAGAGTTTCATTTGCCTGGCGCTGAATTTCAGCTTGCTGCGCCTGATTCTCTTGGTGCAAAGATATGCCCTTCGCTGCTAGCAATAGGAGCACGAGTAGAGAAGCGCTGACTTTTATACTATTTAAGATGAAGCATCTATTGCGGAATTGCCCGACAGTCTGCCAGGCATCGCCATAGCGTTGACACCAGTTCGGACCAATTTTTTTCTGTTTTATCCAGCGGCGAATGTGCCAACTATCGCGCAGTGAAGGGTAGCGGTTTTTTTCTGCGCGTCGTATCAGATCCCACCATTGCCGCCCATCATCCCGCTCTTCAAATAACCAGCCTTGCTTGAAGTCACGTTTTTTTCCGCATAACCGCTGCCAGCTTCGAATCAGCGCTTCATGACCGATATCGATTTCAGGATCCTCGCCGCTGCCTTGCTGGATGAAGCTTGCTTCCTCACTGCTGAATTGTGCCAGTACCCGATCGAGCGAGGCTTTGGCACGATCAGGCTCATCATCTAATCTCTCCGTGATCAATGCGAGCAGCGCACTATATTGTTGGGGACGGCGGGTGGCGCGATCCTGTTCATCCAGTTGCGTGATGGCTTTCATTAATCGTTCCAGCGTTATGAAATCATCGGGATGGGATTGTGCCAGTGAATCGGTTAATTGCTCTGCTTTGACATGGATGGAGCCTTTGATGCCGCCAATCGTTTGGTAATCTTCATCCCGCAGGCGTTTGGGTTCTCCTGGTGCAACTTCCCACAAGCGCCGCAAGGTGTGTTGCAAGGTAGGCAGCAGATCGGTTTCTTCTTCGATATCCAGCAATAGCCGTTGCACCAGCAAGTTATCGATCTTGCCGCTTGCATCATGGATCGGTCCTCGAATGATCGCTTCCAGTTGATCCCGGCCAGGCAGCGGCACCAGATATTGTGAGCTGCTGACGGCTTCAGCCAGGCCGGTATAGGCCGCACAGTTGCCAAAAAAATCCGAGCGCATGGTAATAATCACATGCAGGCGGTTATTGGATTGTTTCGCTGCGGTCAGCAGGAGTTCGACAAATGCGCGGCTTTCTTCTGCCATCGCGGCTTTTTTAAGCCCCTGCGCTTCTTCTCCATAACGGAACAGTTCCTCGAACTGATCGACGACTAACAGCAGTCTTGGAGCGTCAGGCGTTAACTTGTCAGTAGTCTCGCTTAGGCCATAGGCTGATTGGCGCAGAGTCATGTCGTAACGGTAGGTGCGGGCGCTGGTCAGTGGGTCGATTTCATCCTCGCGCGCTTTCTCTGAAAGAGCCAACGCAAGTTTTGCAATCGGTGCTGAGCCCGGTTTGGTAATGATCGTTTGCCACCCTTTATCCGTGAGTAGGGGCAGAATACCTGCGCGCACCAGTGATGACTTTCCTGAACCTGAGGCGCCGACGACTGCCGTAAAGCGGTTGCTGCGGACTTTGTGCAGTAAAGCGGCAATTTCCTGGTCACGACCACGGAACCAGTGGTGATCAGCCATTTCAAACGGCCGTAGCCCGACAAAAGGAGGCCGGATGGATGAGCTTGTCATGATTCGCTCCCGTAAGGGAGTAGAATTTCCAGTGATTCCAGCAGATCTTGGCATTTCTGAGTATTCTCTGGCAATACCTCTATTTTTTTCGAAATAATCCCTTTCTGAAAAAATCGCCGTTTTTCGACCTCATTTCCGCCAGGCAGTCGCAGGCACACTATTTTGGCGGGAGGCGGTAACAATCTGGATAACAGGGCTTGCAGGTTTTCTTTACTGGCCATACCCCAGGGTATTAAAACAGCAGAGGTCTCCGGTGTAAGCTCAGCGTAAGTTTCAGGGTCGAATAACTGAACGTTAAGTTTGCATTCCTGGATTAAATTGGCCAGTTCAGTTGCCAGCTCTTCATCTTCAGGGTCGGCTGCTGCGATCAATAGCTGGTTAAATGTTGCACCCGAGGAAGATTTCTCGGCCTGCGAGGCTGGTTTGAGTCGCTCACGCAACAATTGCGATAAATCAGTCACCTCTTTACCAAATATTTCTTCATTTTGCTGAAGTGCCCCAAAATGCTTCGTGACGACATCGACAGGATTCCGTTTGTCCCCGGTTTCCGTACGATGCCAGCGGGGCACCCACAGAATGCGTTGGTAGGGCATTTCGCGTGCCAGCCGCAATTGGAGCGGAACAATCGGTTCGGTAGCGCCTTCTGGCATGCTGCCATTTTTTTCACCGAGCAGATGCACGGCAAACACGGCTTGAGATAGCGCCTCTCTGATCATGCTTTCAAATGCTTCGGCCGTATCAGGCAATGTGTCCACTTCCGGCACGACCTTGATACTATTTTTTTGCAAATCATTGACCAGTCTTTGTCGTGCATCATGCAGGTCACTGGCTGCAAGCGCGATAAATACAGTCTGACTCGCCGGGGTCACAGAGGAAGCCATAGTGACCGGTCGAACGATGCCCAGCTTGTCAGAAATGACTTCTGCAATTGTTCTGACGAGATCATAGTAGGCCGTTTCGTCTTTCAATCCGCGCCAGTAAAATTCGCGTGTTTTACCCGTGGGATCAATTTCGAAAAACTGGTAGCCTGTACGTGCATTGCTGTTTTGCATGAGTGACGGTAAGTGTTTCCGCTCAAGCCGATGCTTGAAAACGGGGATATAGCAGTCATCGTCATCTGCATGCTGCTCAACGAATAATTCCAATTCGCGCTGGCACCATTCCCGCTGTATCCAATTTCTTGAAAGAATCGGGAGCAAAAGCTTTGCTTGCTTCAAAGCTTGTTCAATCTTGGGGGTGAAGGCTTCGTGCGGTTCAATCTCATAGCGATCAAGCCAAAGTTTGGCTTCTGCGGCACCGCGATCCGTTAATTCAAACCGCAATTGATTCCAGAAAAATGAAACCCATCCTTCTGCTTTTTTATCGGGTGGCTGTTCGTTGTCCGCGCGGGCATAGCTGATAAAAACAGCGTTCTCAGGAGTGGGTCGAGTAGCCCCTCTCATGATTTATTCCTCATAACCATAGTGTGCAATCGTGTCGATTGCTCAATCCCATCACTATTTTCAGAACCTAAGATTCCATCCATAAACCCATCCAGGCGCTGTTTTCTGCGACCAGCACGGTTTCGCATTCTTTTATCCAATCGGTTGGGGTTGCTTTATCAATCTGTATTTTTAGCTTGAGGTTTTCCAGCCGGTTAGCGGTTGCACGGTAGATCGGGATCAGCTTGTCAAAGCGGGTGGCTTCCAGATGCGATACCACAACACCGCCTAACGTGGTTAGCACAGCGGTAATGGCTGCCAGATCAATATTGAGAAGAGGGGATGCGGCGAGTGCAGCGATGATGGCAGCGAGGAGCGAAAGCATCCATTCCAGCGCGTGCAATCGTTGGGAGTAGGTGTCATATTTCGTCGACCGATCGCGGTAATACTTGATTTGCTTATCGATCCGCTGCTCCACATATTCATTTAGACTCAGGTCCTGCCTGGGGCAACTCCCCAAACCTTTAACTATCCGCTCAAAAAGAAGCAGATCATTTACCTTATTTTCAATCTCACCTTTCTGATTCAGCAGAATTTTGTCGCGTGTTTGAGGATCATGGTAGGGGCCAGACTGGGTAGCGTAGAGAAAAGCCTCTCTTTTTAATGCTTCCGACGCGATGCGTGCACGCAAGTGGCGGTCGAGGACATCTTTGTTCAGCCATCTTGCAGTGATAAACGTGACAAATGCAAGGCTGACCGCACTGAGTATAGCCAGATAAGTGGCAATGTTGGGGTTGATTTGCTGGACTGCGAATGCGGCAAACAAAGCACCTAGGAATGAAGCAATAAAGGTGGAGTAACGTGCGCGATCGGTGGCTGATTTTAGAGCATTCGCTGTTTCTGACCAGATCGCCTGACGGTCAGCAACGGATTCTAAGATAGACATTATAAGGCCTCCTTTTTTCCGAATGGTTGCAGGCAGGTACATATCCTTATCGTTGCTAAGTAATCTTTAGCTATTCTATTGTAATATTCCAATTCATTGGAAAGCTGTTTTAAAATGGGGTTTCTCACAAGATGAAAAAATATTTGGCGTTATTTCATTTTCAAATCAAAAATGACGCAAAGGCGAGCCGCAGACAGTATAAATAATACGGCAAGGTGAAGCAGACAATGTCAGTTTTGATTTAGAAATGGAATTAAAAGTACTTGCAGGTGGTGAGCATGCTTAGTGCCCAGAATTGCTCAAGGTAGATATCGATGGTGAAACGCATTATGTTACTCTTACGTTGCGAAACAACTGGCAGAAAGGCTGGAAGTCAGCTTTGAGTCCGAGGACAGCTTGAACACAGCCGCTGGTAGGTATCTTTTTCAAATCTATTATGGCGAATGGGAAAAGCGGCAAGGAGATTGAATGAACATATTTCTCGCATTTGCATTCAGGGACGTGGACAAGCCTTTGGTCAGTTATATAGATCGGCTGCTTGCTAGTCAATTCGTGCAAAGCAAAACAGGGGAAAACCTTGGTGGTGAGATGCTGACACCTATAGTGCAAAGACGCATTGAAGATAGTGATGCACTAATAGCGCTGCTTACAAAACGTGATCAACTTGCTTCGGGTGGCTGGACTACCCATACATGGGTCAAGGACGAGTTAGCATGGGCACGTGGAAAAGGTAAACCGGCTATCGCGCTAATTGAGGAAGGTGTGGCCATAGACGGCATGTTCCAGCCTCATGAATATATCCCCTTGCAGCGGGAAAATCCGCTGGAGGCCATTTTGAGACTCGCAGAGACAGTGGCAGGCTGGCAGCAGGAGGCTGGTCGATCGATCAAGGTACAGCTCGCCCCTGAAGATATTGCAGCAAAGCTGGGAGAGGGTGAGATTCCATGCCGGCATCGGCTCTGGCAAAAAGGTAAATTTACTGATTGGAAAGAAGTCATTCCGGTACCCGAAACTGGCGGCACATTTATATATATTGACGGGGTGAGGGAAGATCAGCTTATCCAGATACGTGTGGAAGAACCTGGCAAAGTCTGGCAATCACCAGCCACTTCACAGTGGATGATGATTCAACTCAAGGCGGGAGGTACTAATAAATGAGTATTTGTATCGAACAAAGCTCGACTTATGCAGGTAATAGGCGGTGGAATTGGTCGGTATGGATCACCGGCTCTACGGCAGATCTGGACCAGATAGACCACGTGACGTATACCTTACATCCAACATTTCCTAACCCGGTCAGAGAAATTCATACAAGGAAAGGGGGATTTCGATTAGAGTCCAATGGCTGGGGTGAATTTACCATTTATATTGATATTGCATACAAGGATGGTAAGCATCAACAACTCAGCCATGATCTGCGACTGACGTCAGAGATTGATTCTGAAGATAATACGGAGCAAGAAGGTAAAGAGTTAATTTCGGACATAGGTAAAGTTATGCCAGTTCTTAAAAATACTGCACAAGCATTCTCTCGCAAGGCGATCGATGTAACTGTAAAACATCTTCCTCAAAAAATGATATTCATTTCAGGAGGAGCTGCTGATGCCGAAGTATTAGGACATCTACGTGAGTCCTTGAAGAAGCTGAATCTGTGTATTAAGGATGCGACGGATGTTCCTGCCGGTATCCCATTGCAGACTTACATCGACAGCCTTATTGCCAAAGCAGATGTCGTCGTCTTCGTGATATCCGGGCGCCCCAGTCTATGGCTTTGTCAGGAAATTGAATCTGCTAAACACAGTAATAAACCTTTGATACCGATCCTTGTCGGGCAAGATAGCCACCTGCCAGCCAGTTTGAGTAAATATCAATATTTCCGCATAGATAACCTAAATAATATCACTGACTTAGCTCATAAATTATTGAAGTATCTCTAGTTTATGTTTCTAGGTTTTTACTGCAGAAGGGTATGTGCCTTGATGGAGTTGCAACACTAATTTGAGGTATTTGCTAGTTCTAAACTCAATAAGTTCAGTTCTTTGGGGTTCTGGAATAAATAATTCCATTTCTAAATCAAAACTGACATTGTCGGCTTCACCTTGCCGTATTATGGATACTGTCTGCGGCTAGCCTTCGCGTCATTTTTGATTTAGCAATGGAATAGGGTTTCGGATATTTTTTACCTGATGGTCTATTCGTTAACATTATGCTGAATCAGTTGCTTATTTAAAAGGTGTCGTCATGAATCCTTATTGCTTTGTTATCACTTCGTTTGGTAAGAAAGAAAACCTCAATGACCTGAGGTCGAAACAGTTGGCGGGGCAGCATGATCCTGTACAGAAGATTGATTTCGATAAAATCTACGATGATCTGATCAAACCTGCCATAATCAAAGCGGGCTTGGAGCCTCTGATAGAAAGAGAAGAAAAGGGCTTCGGGTCTATTCACAAGACGATGTACGAAAAAATCATTTTGTGTGAATTCTGCATCGCTGATCTGACTAATTTGAATCCGAACGCCTTTTATGAGCTCGGTATGCGTTATGCGGTTAAACCGTTTACCACGATTCCGATTATCGCTTCTTCTCATTTTCCGCTGCCTTTCGACATTGGTTCTAACCGTACCTTTCCATACCAGGTGGACAAGGATTTTAATCTGTCTGATAAAGAAAATGACATAAACAAGCTGGCGGATATCCTGCAGCATGCCAAGAAGAACAGGTCAACCGACAGTCCGCTATATGACATGATCAATGGGATTGCTTTCCAAAATGCAGTGGCCCATGAAAAGACGGATATTTTCCGGGAGAGAGTCAAATACGATGAAGCAATTAAAAAGGAATTGGCCTATGCCCGTAATTTAACAAATGATGACCCGAGCAAGATCAAATCGTTACGAATTGAGGCTATTAATCGGGTGATTGATAAATATAAGCCGCTTGAAAACATGGAAACAGCCGTATTGATTGATATCATGATTTCCTACCGGAACATTGAGGCCTTCAATGAAATGTATGACTTTATTAAACAATTACCCCGCTATGTGTTTGAAACCGTGATGGTGCAGGAGCAATATGCCTTTGTTCTCAACCGCAACGCTGGCAAAGCAAGACCCGTTGATGAAGTGATGATACAGGAAGCTGAATCAGTTCTGAGAAAGCTGGAACAGGAAGGGAAGGCGAGTAGTGAATCTTATGGCATTTGGGGAAGAATACACAAAGACAAGTTTGAAAGGGCCTACAAAGCCGGCAATATCAATGAGGCTAAATTCCATCTAAAGAACGCCTTAAAGTATTATGAAAAGGGATTTGAATCTGATCCGCGCGATGCCTATCCGGGTGTCAATTATGTCACTTGCCTGGAATTGCTGGGAGAAAGGGAAAAAGCGCTGCGTTTAGCGCCTGCGGTAGAGTATGCCGTATGTGCCAAGATGAAACGAAAGACACCTGATTACTGGGACTATGCAACCTTACTCGAATTGGCGGTGATCGAAACTAGATATTCCGAGGCGGAGACATTTTTTTATGACGCTAAACCTATGGCAAGCGAAAGCTGGATGTTTGGTACCACAAAGGACAATCTGAAGAAAATCCTCAATTTCAGAAAAGCACGAAATGAAAATACCGATGAGTTGGAGAAAATTATAAACTTATTCGGTTAGCCAGCAGAGGTTTGCTGGCCTTGTAAAGTATTATATCGCTGACAAGAATAAAACTCTGTCCAATATAAAGCGCACTTCAATATACATACGTCCTTGAGGTTCAAGGGTTATGTAATGGCATCATTTGGTTTATGGCTTTAGTTTTAACAATCGATCCAGTCTACCTCGGGCTAGAAACCATCGATCAACCAAGTAGAGGTGGATGTTGGCCAAAATATAGCCTATAGCAGCAATGGCAAATTTAAGTAAGGCGCTTTTCGCTTCGTCCCCTGGGTTTAGCCAGCGGGATATCGGTAGAAGAAAGCCAATGAGTGCCATAATACTCAAGGTAATCAAAGCCCCTACTGAAAATGCCGGAATAACCGTTGTATCCCAAGCCAGCACTATCAGAATACCCAAACCCGCCAGGACAAGCATCCCAGTGAGTGCAGCCAGAATCTTGTAAACCAGTATCAAATCCCATGCTTTGAAGAAAAGCTTGCGTGCGACATGCAATTGCAAATTTAGATCTTTGCTTTGAGCATTGGTATCTGGTTGCAGTGCAAGGAGGGGTTCCAACGGCCTGAATGGCCACTCTACTTCAGCCGCGTCAATCTGATAGCTACCCCAAGTGCCGGGATTACCATCTTTGCGGTGTTGCTCCTGCATCAATTCAAATTCGCGCTTGGCGATTCGGTAGCCGCTCGCCATCAATGCATATGCTTCGACTTCAGTAAACGCATCCAGATCAGTACGCATGCCGGCAATCTTTTTTTGTAATTCCCGATCCACCCCATAGGAAGTTACGTTGCTTACTGGTTTTGCTGGTATCTGCGGATCCTGGCAGTTAATCCAGTCTAGCGGGGCCGTTTCCAGTTCTTTCTTTGTATGGACAAAAAACAAACCATTTAAAGCATGACTATCCAGGCGATTAAGTAAATCCAGATATTCAGCTTCTCGCACCCGGTCCTGCAGAATACGGTTAGCGCGTAAAATAGCACCTACAGGCGTATCGGATGGGTTATGAACATCATTCATCTGTCCACTTGCATCACTGCATAGAATACGAGTACAACCTTCATCGAGCAGACCAGCTACACCCTGGTTATCATGCACACCACCATCCACAAGTCGAACAATGCGCTCTCGGTAAAGGCCGGAGATAGTGAGAGGTTCAAGCAAACCCGGCACACAAGCCGATGCAGCGACGGCATAGCCTAGGCGGTATTTTTGCAAATCTTCAGGTGCATCTTCGTAATACATACGCCGATAGCGCTCGTTGGCATCAATTTCTTCCTCGATCAAACTGGGTGGCTCGCCCATCGAGCGGGCGGTAAACTGCCAGTTGTGACCGGAATTGAGGGAGGTGCTGTTAAGGACTAATACGGGAACTTTGGCGCGTCGTAACCAGTTGGAAAATTTCGGTTTGAATGAGGCTGCATCGGATTCGCCCTTTGGCTGCACCAACAATTCAGCCATCGTTCGTGGTGAGTCATAAGCATGGCCATCGTTTACTTTCTGATACAACTCGGATTCATACAGCTCACCGAGCCGATGACTGCGTGAGTAGTGTTTTTTGCGAAAAAGGACATCCAGATTATCCTTCAGTCTTGCGAAAGTTTTCATTCTGATATTGGTCTGGACACTTTCCATAAATTTTTCTTGAATTCTCCGGATGATATCGATGTAATCCTCGCGCGTAATTTCATTGTCTGATTTGGTTTGCAGCAAGTTTTGCACTTCAAGGTAATAATATGCGCCGAGAATGCTGCCGCCAGATACAGTGGACAAAGCCTCCACGCTGCGCAGGGCATCGATCTCCGCTAACCGTGCCATTACGCCTAAATGGAAAAAGGAGGCACGGAACCCTCCGCCCGAGAGCGCGAGCCCAACTTTACCGGTGCTTGTTGTAAATGCCCGCAAGGCATTTTCTTTGCCTACCACCACAGAGAGCGCTTGCCAGGCTGGATGCCAAGCAGCGGGATTGTCTGTTTCTTGTGGGATAGCGATCCCTTGCAGATTTGTGATTTGCAGCAGTTGGAGAAATAAGGTTTGTTGTTGCCAGGGGTCAGGTTTGGCTTCATTTGCCTTGGAAAGCCATTCACCGGCTTTCGCATAATCCTGCATGCCAAAATATGCTTCAGCCAGCGTAACTTGATACCAGAAGAGATTTTCTTTATCTAGGTTTTGATCTTCAGCTAGCTGTTTGGATATTAGCTCAGCAATTTGCTGCCGTAATTCTGTTGCTTCTTTTTGCAAACGCTTTGCTTCATTTAACGAAGTACCGCTGCGTTGTGCAATGAGTCTAGCTCGATTTGCCAGCACATCCAGAATAAATGCGGCATTGATGCCGCCATATCCCATATCCTGTTGTCGGTTGCGCTCAAAAGCAGCGCGGTAAAAAGACAGAGATTCATGCAAATCCTCTAATTGGCCAAATTGCTGCCATTTGCGTTTGTATATGGCACCTCCCACACCCAGGGTTTCCGCATTCTTGTTGTTAGGGTCGCGCAAACCAATTTCTTCCAACAGAACCAGAGCTTGATCCAGACGCGTCCTAGGGGGGAGTTCTTCATTTTTATAGATGCACTGAGCTTGTTGCTGGATGATCCAAACTTCACTCTGGGCAATATCTTCTTGCCACCACACTTTTTCTGACCCATCTACTTGTTGGTTGTTTTCCTGCTGCTGACGCAATGTGCGTTGTTTATCCCGCGCCAGATTTAATAATTTACTTGCTCCATAGAATGCTGAGTGTTTTTTCAGGGTTTTGACATACTGTTTGACCTGCTGAATATCATCGGGGCAACCCTGTTGTAGGATTTCTTTTTGTATTTCTGCAACGACCGATTCCTGCATCTGCTCAGATTTATGTGCCATGAGATTCCCCTTTCACTTTTTGCTTATGCCAGATTTGAGAATAGCCGACAGCAAGATTAACCGATAATACTAGGTTGTGAGAGGTCAATATCTAGCGTTCAGCCAACTGTACATCCAAAATTGTGATTAAATTACATTGAACCATGAGCAAATGTGTTTTTCCAAAGTGTTATAGCAATAACAAACTGCAGGGGCTCTGAATCAGTCCTGTTTTGTCGGCCCCACAGGTATAGAGCTGGGAGCAAAGTAGTTTATCTTTACCCCACAAGAACTGGCATCGGATTCATGAATATTGTATCGAATGTTTTTTGCTGGTGCATTACTCAGATAGGGTTAGCAATTACCGGATGGGAGGCAGCTGGAATAGATTATGTTAAGTATTTGTGCACATTCTTGGCTTAACCGCTTACAAACTCTTTTGCTGGTTTGTTTGTTGCTGAGTGTTTTTATTCTCGCTGGCTGGTTATTATTTGGCGAAAATGGTTTATGGATAATTGCTCTGATCAGTGTGATCATCGTGTTGATGGAACCTGCATTAGGTTCGCGATTGACGCTGGCGCTCTACCGCGCCCGCCCCATTGCACGCCATGAAGCGCCGGAATTATGGCAAATCATGACGTTTCTCGCAGCACGCGCCGAATTGAACAATGTGCCCACGCTATACTATGTTGCAAGCCCCATGGTCAATGCATTCACTGTCGGTAGCCGCCAGCAGGCTGCTATTGCGCTTACTGATGGTTTGTTGCGTCATTTGTCGACACGTGAACTTGCTGCTGTGCTGGCGCATGAAACTGCTCACGTGGCAAATGGCGATCTTTTAGTGATGGGTTTAGCAGATTATATTAGTCGTCTGACAAGCATATTATCACTGATTGGCCAGATATTGTTATTTTTAGCGTTACCTTCTATTCTGTTCGGTTATGCAACCATTAACTGGGCTGTGCTGTTCCTGCTACTCTTCTCACCCCATTTGGTTGTGCTGTTGCAACTGGGGCTTTCGCGTGTACGGGAATTTAACGCTGATCTGAGGGCGAGCGAACTTACCAAAGATCCCGAAGCACTAGCATTGGCGCTCGCCAAGATCGAACGAGCCAGTCAATCTTGGCGTGCCGTTTTATTTCCTGGCTGGGGCAATCCTCAACCTTCCTGGCTTAGAACACATCCCGCGACGGAAGAACGCATTAAGCGTTTACTATCACTTCGCGCTACTCCCACTATTCAGTGGCCTGCTCAACCCATTTCCTTTACATCGCATGGGCGGGTGCGTTCTTCACCGCGCTGGTATTTTGGTGGCTTCTGGCGTTAGCACTGTGCCAAGTTTACGCGCCTGGCTGGAGAATGACGTCGGTCTCTCTTGTTTTCCCATCGCGCAAGATGGTCAGCTGCACTCGATCGCCCACGTTGAAATCATCTATTATTGCTAGCAGTTTAGAGACGGAATCTACCTGCTTACCTTGTATGGCTACGATCACATCCTTCGGAATAATACCGCCATCCGGGGTTAAGCTGGCGCCTTCCAAACCCGCTTTATCAGCCGCTGAATCAGGGGTTACGCGGAACACGACTACCCCCTCAATATCCAGCATGGCTGTAACGCGTGCGTTGAGGCGTTCATCAACTTCAATGCCCAGTGTCGGACGTATGTATTTACCCTTGGCGATGATTTGGGGTACCACGCGCATCATAGTGTCGACCGGCACAGCGAAGCCGATACCAACAGATGCTCCACTTGGACTATAGATTGCAGTGTTAATGCCAATCAGGCGACCCGCTGAATCCAGCAGAGGTCCGCCCGAATTTCCAGGGTTAATAGCTGCATCGGTCTGAATTAAATGTTGAATGGAAGTCGTGCCGCTTTCGCTAGGGAGCGAGCGATCCAGTGCAGAGATAATCCCCGTGGTCAATGTCCAGTCGAGCCCGAAAGGATTACCAATGGCAAAGACTTTTTGTCCTACTTTTAAATCATGACTGGTGCCAATTGGAACAGGAGGAGGGCGTTTAAAGCCTATGCCGATTCTTAAGACGGCTATATCATGTGCTGGACTCACACCTACCAGCGCAGCTTTATAATCACGCCCATCAGCCAGCTTAACCGTTGCTTCACTGGAGCCCTCGATCACATGGAAATTCGTGACGACATGACCCGCATCATCCCAGATAAAGCCCGAGCCTGTGCCTCTAGGAATGGCAAAAACATTGCGTGTCCAAATATCTTGAACTAACCTGGATGTTGAGATAAATACCACCGAGTCACGGGATTTTTCGAAAAGCTCAATAGTTGCACGTTCGTCTGCGGCCAGGTCGCCGCGTGCAGTCACCGTGCGGACACTACTATATTCAGGTGTGAAAAGTGACTCGATCATGGGCAGCGAACGCCACAGCAGCATCAAAATAATAACAGCCAACGTCAACGCTGCCAGTCGACGCACAAAGAAATCAGAACCTGGAGGGCGAGGAGGGATGGGGCGCATAATGATTTCTCTTAGTAATGAAAATGATTTATGACTGAGATAAGACCTGGGACACTACATTTTAGTAAGAAAGCTTACGGCTGAACAGTGAAAATAGTCTTGTAAAAATTGAAAAAACTATGGTTACACGATTAACTATAAGTCTATGACATGTCTTCTCATTTTTTGGTATATTGGGCAAATAAACAACGGGTTCTTATCTGGCGATATCTGATTTTGCTAGGTATTTTTACTTTTTAAAATAAATTTTATAGACAGTACGCCATGCCATATTCGATTATAATCTCATTATTTGTCATCCTGACATTCCCAGCAGTCCTGTATGCTGACAGCAATAAGGAAGTGACGGGTTTGTGGTTAAGCAAAAAAAAGGACGTTGCCGTGCGATTAGAATACTGCGATAATGAGAATTTGTGCGGTCACATTGCCTGGCTCAGCCCTGAAGCCAATACAGAAAATCCGGCACTCTGTGGCACTAAAGTATTGTGGAATATGCGATCAAAAAAGGGTGACCCTACTGAATGGGTAGGAGGTACCCTTTACAAAGCGGATGAAAATAAATATTACAGTGCCAATTTACGTCTGGCAGATGAAAATACTATCAATTTACGTGCTTATATCGGTATTCCGATGGTTGGCAAGACTAAAAGGTTGACCCGCACAACAGAAAGCACGCATCCACCTTGTCATTTATCGGCTAAAGATTAAGTTATTATTTAATCCTTATCAGGCAGTAAAGTTGATTATTCCATTTCCGAATCAAACGTGACGCGAAGGCGAATCGCAGACAGTATCAATCATACGGTAAGGTGAAGCCGACAAAGTCAGTTTTGATTGAGAAATGGAGTAAAAAATCTCTCAGTAAAAATTAGAGCTAATCAGTTGATTTTCAATAGCTAAATAAACTCTGTCTCTTCCGGAATTTTTAGCCGCATACAGGGCTCTATCTGCTGCTTTTACCAGCTGTTCATCACTTTTCATTGCTGCATCTTTTAAGGCAATGCCGATACTGATAGAAATCTGAATACGGGTTTCATCAATATTGATTTCTTGCATTTTTACATGCTGACGTAGCCTTTCTGCGAGAGGAAAAGCAGATTTCGCATCGGTGCAGCCATTCGGACAAATCATCAAAAACTCTTCTCCTCCTATACGGCAAAAAATTTCTCCCTTACGGGTAATATTTCGGATGGAAGTAGCCACCTCTTTGAGTACCTTATCACCGATGGCATGACCATAGGTATCATTGATTTTTTTGAAATGATCAATGTCGATCAGCATGACTGCGATGGATTGACCAGAACGGTTAGCGCTATTCCAGGCTCCAGTTAATGCTTTCATGCCAGCACGACGATTAGGTATGCCTGTCAGCATATCGGTTAGTGCATCATGTTTGAGCTTCTGGTTAGTGACAGCCAATTCAGCGGCAAAACGTTTGAGATGAAGTTGGTCACGTTCCCAAGCTTCTTGTAGTTTTCTATAATGCCAGGCAGCATGTAATCTGGCACGAAAGGCGGGAACATTGACTGGTTTTGTCACATAATCATTAACCCCGGCTTCAAAAGCCTCTACAATTTTCTTATCATCTTCGTAGCCTGTAAGCATGATGATGTACATATTTTGACCCCAGGCTGTAGTGCGTAAGGCTCGAGTTAGTGCCAGGCCGTCCATGACTGGCATAGCCCAGTCTGTTACGATAATATGAGGCATGATATCCATGGCCAGTGATAATGCCTGTTTGCCATTAGTGGCTGAGAATACGGTGTAACCGAGCATATCGGCCAGCACCTCTTCAGCAGTTTCAAGGCCGAATGGATCATCCTCAACTAAAAGTACCTTCCAAGGAGCGTCGCTCGTTGTCATTTCCAGGTAGGGTACAGAAGCGCTGATCATATTATGGAAAGACGGAAGCTTGATGGTTTTTACCTGAAGTATTTTTCCACAAGCGTGCCATTCCTGAATAATCTGGTCTATAAGGTTGCCAAATGATTCTGTGTCAAGACCAATTTTTCCACTGAGTAACATAAGCTCAGAAATTCGAACAGTACGCTCTGATTCCGAAGCTAGTCCAAAATCAGCGATTTGTTTAGCTAAATATATCAGGTTCACGAGTTGAAATGGATAAGAACCTTCAGAAAAGCCCGACTCTGCGGGTATTTCATGGTAATAAACCGCTTCTACCAAAATCTTGGGAAGACCAAAATCACTCAACAGGGTGGCGGTTAATTCGTTGTGATCCGTCTGCAAATACTGCTGCTCAAGTGTAGCCAGAGAAATACTCGAGTTTTGTTTTTGCTTGATTAATGTAGCGTATTTATCTGGATGAGTGGTAGCCAATGCTAAACACCCGATACGTGCCATTAAACCACAAGCAAATAGCTCATCTTGTGCGCAAATTCGAGCTGTTTTACCTAATTCCTGCATAGCAAGCGCCATCAACAACGAATGTGACCAAAATTCTTGATAATCAAACCCATTAACGGAACCACTTCGAAATTGATCTACCAGTGAAAATCCTATAGTTAATTGCTTGATAACGGGTATACCCACAAGAGAAACAGCCTCTGATAGTGAGGTAACAACATGGGTAGCCTGGTTTGATACATTAGCTAGACGAATAAGGTAGCTGCAGAGCACTGAATCAGTTTGAATGAGCCTGGCAATTTCACTGTTTGGCGCATCTTCTTGATGGCAAGCTTCTAATAATGCCTGTGTGGTTCCCTTGAAACTGAGAAGTGATGAGCTAAATTTTAACTCATCGCTATCAGCTATTCTCATAGCGTGATTCATTTAATTCCTTATATAGCTGTTACGGTGAAATCAAGATTTTCTGGCCGAGTAGTGATTGCCCGAATAGTAGTAAGATGAGCCTAATCATCGAGCAAACTATCTGTAATATCCTGATGAATCTTGATATTACTAAAGTATTACTAAGGAAGATATTGTAAATATTTCATGGAATTATGATCTATATCAAAATAAGCTTATGCAATCTGGTTTATAATATGACTGCGATTTATTTAATTATGTAAAGCATTATCCAATTTAAGTATACTATGATAAATAATTATTAAATCGATAATTCGACAGCTAATTAGACTTTATTTAATTATTTTGGTAACAAATCCAAATGAATCAATATATATTAATTTTATTTTTATAATAAAATTCAATAGGTTATGATTCGAGTAGCATGAGATTCCTAAATTAACACATGGCGGCATAAGAGGCCTGGGTGTGGAAAGCTCAATTCGAAAGAGAGTTATTCTGAGGTAACAGGTTTAAAGGGCGGAATAAAAATGGGTTGATAATCGACTGACAGGATATCGAGTCTCTCGGTGCCGGCAGGCGTGAGCAGAGTAACAGTATCACCTTCCCGCGCAGAGATCAGCGCGCGCGCTGCAGGAGAGATCCAGCTGATATAGCCGCTCAAGGGATCGATTTCATCTATTCCGACGATAGAAACGGTTTTTTCATGGCCGTTTTGATCAGCATAGCAGACGGTTGCACCAAAAAAGATACGTGAGGGATCTTCACGCGGTGCTGTCGGATCGATGATTTCAGCCATATCCAGCCGTTTGGATAGAAAGCGTAGCCGCTTGTCTATTTCACGCAAACGTTTCTTCCCGTAGAGATAGTCGCCATTTTCAGAGCGATCTCCATTGCCAGCGGCCCATGCCACCATTGCAGTCACATCAGGTCGCTCTTTATTGAGCAGCCATAAATATTCTTCTTTCAGACGAGCATAACCACCTGGAGTAATATAGTTCTTGCTAGCAGGCGGGAGTGGCGAAAGAAATACTTCTTCATCAAACTCGTCAGCTGTATCCGTTTCTTTGACAAATGCTTTGCTCATGTAAGTATTGCTCTGTTTCAACGAGTTATTTACAGCGAAATTCAGCAGACATAGCATGGGCTTGTAATCCCTCGCCTCTGGCCAGAGTAGCCGCGATCGTACCCAGTGTAGAGGCGCTTTGCGGGGATACCTGGATCAGACTGGTGCGTTTCTGAAAGTCGTAAACACCCAGGGGTGAAGAAAAACGCGCGGTACCGGAAGTCGGCAACACGTGATTGGGCCCGGCACAATAATCACCCAGTGCTTCACAAGTATGATGCCCCATAAAAATTGCACCGGCATGTTTCAATTTGTCAATCCACTGCTCTGGATTGGATACGGATAACTCCAGATGCTCGGGGGCAATCCGGTTGGCGATGAGGCAGGCTTCCTCTAAATCGCGTACCTTGATTAAAGCTCCCCGTGCTTCCAGCGAGGCGCGAATGACCTCTTTTCGAGGCATGGCTTCAAGCTGCCGGGTGATGCTTGCCGCCACTGCATCAAGAAAATCTTGATGAGGACAAAGCAATATGGCTTGTGCCTGTTCATCGTGCTCGGCCTGTGAAAATAAATCCATGGCGATCCAATCGGGATCAATATTGCCATCACAAATTACCAGTATTTCTGAAGGGCCCGCGACCATATCGATACCCACCAGACCGAATACGAAGCGTTTGGCCGCTGCTACATAAGCATTGCCAGGTCCTACGATTTTATCGACTTTAGGTATGATCCCTGTGCCATAGGCCAAGGCACCGATTGCCTGAGCACCTCCAATGGTAAAAATACGATCGACTGCAGCAATGGCTGCGGCAGCAAGCACCAGGTCATTTTTTTCACCATGGGGTGTGGGAACGACCATAATCAGTTCGTTAACACCCGCTACCTTGGCCGGAATGGCATTCATCAGTACAGAGGAGGGATACGAAGCTTTACCACCGGGTACGTACAATCCTACGCGATCGAGTGCAGTAATTTTCTGCCCCAGCAAGGTACCATCTGGCTCAGTATATTGCCAGGATTGTGATAATTGTTTTTCATGATAGAGACGTATGCGCTGCGCAGCTTGTTCCAGTGCCTCTCTTTCGGCGGTTTGAAGCCGCTGTAAAGCGTGTTGCCAGTCGCTTTTAGGCAGTTCAACCTCGCTGATTGAGGAGAGCTCTAAATGATCAAAGCGGCGAGTATAATCAAGTAACGCATCATCTCCACGTTTTTTGATATCGGTCAGGATGTGGTTGACCGTATTATTAACGGTTTCATCCTGCGTGCTTTCAAAAGCCAATAAAGCGTGCAGGGCTTCATCAAATGTAGCATCGGTGGAAGACAATCGGTTGAGTTTAATCATATCACTATGGGCTTTGAAGAATAATGGCAGTAGGCAACGAGGATATAAGCACCCCTGCCTCTGCTTTAAACGGTTTTAATGGCTGTTTTAAATGCTTCAAGCAGCGGTTGAATCGCTTCACGTTTTAGTTTGAGCGCTGCCTGATTAATGATCAATCGTGCTGAAATGGTCATGATCTCTTCTACCGCTTTCAATTGATTGGCTTTCAAGGTGTTACCGCTCGACACGAGATCGACAATGGCATCTGCCAGACCGACCAGCGGCGCAAGCTCCATTGAGCCATATAATTTGATGAGGTCGACATGCATTCCTTTATCAGCAAAATGATCACGTGCAGTTTTGAGATATTTAGTGGCGACCCGTAAGCGGGCGCCTTGGAAAACTGCTGATTCATAATCGAAATCCTCTGGTACGGCGACCATCATGCGACAGCGGGCAATCTGTAAATCGAGCGGTTGGTAAAGACCCATGCCACCATGCTCCAGCATGACATCTTTTCCGGCAACACCCAGATCAGCTGCGCCATATTGCACATAAGTCGGTACATCCGAGGCGCGTACCATGATAAGACGCACCTTCGGATTATTGGTTGCAATGATCAGTTTCCGTGAGGTGTCGGGATCGTCCTGTGCGACGATCCCGGCTGCTTTCAGAAAAGGCGCAGTATCCTCGAAAATACGTCCTTTTGAAAGCGCAATGGTAATATTTGCCATAAATACGAGAAATTAACGCAGGTTTGAAGCAGCGAATTCCCAATTGATGAGTTTATCGAGAATCGTATTGACATAATCAGGCCGGCGATTTTGATAATCGAGATAATAGGCATGCTCCCAAACATCAATAGTCAGCAAAGGTCTGCTATTTTTGGTAAGCGGCGAATCCGCATTGCTCGTTTTGAGAATAGCCAGTTTGTCTCCTTCCTGCACCAGCCAAGCCCAGCCACTGCCAAATTGCGTGACGGCGGCATTGGCAAATTCCTTTTTACAGGCGTCCACGCTACCAAATGAGGCTTCAATTTTTTGTTTCAAATTCGCAGGAGGCTCGCCACCACCTTCAGGGCTGAGACTGTGCCAATAAAACATATGATTCCAGACTTGAGCAGCATTATTGAAAATACCTGCTTTATCTGCCTGACCTGCAGTGGCAGTGATGATATTTTCCAGTGATTGTCCAGCCAATGCATTATTATCTGCTAGCAATTTGTTCAAATTATCAACGTACGCTTTGTGATGCTTGCCATAGTGGAAGCTCATGGTATGGGCAGAAATAACCGGTTCCAGTGCATTGTCTGCATAGGGGAGGGGAGCGAGGACATAAGTGTTACCGGATTGTGCAGCTTTAGAAAAATTTTCCAGATTAGTGCTCATTTTTCTTCCTTTAAAAATGAAATTGAACAAAGAAGCTATTGGCATATGATTAATAATCGATCAATAAAAAATATTATCCGAAGTTAAATTACTTGGGGGTATTTTTTGCTTCTGTAGTTTCTGTAGTAAATGTCACCTGATTGTACCCGGCAAGCCGAGCAGCTTCCATGACCGTTATCACCGATTGATGTGTAGCCTTTGCATCTGCAGTGATAATGATAACTGGATTTTTCTCATCCTTGGCGGCAGATTGCAATTCATTGCGTAATCCTTCAGTGTTAGAAAAGGTTAGGGGTACCCGATTGACGGTGTAGTTACCTGTTGCGCTTACGGTCACATCAATGGTATGAGGTCGTTCGCTTTGTTTATCAGCTTCCGTAGCGGTTGCTTCTGGCAGCGTAATCTCGAGATCGGCATATTTCGAGTAGGTCGTAGTAATCACCAGAAAAATCAGGATGACCAGCAGGACATCGATCATCGGAACAAGATTGATCTCCGGCTCTTCTTTTTTTTGACCACGCTGAAAATTCATAAAGTTGCTTGCCAATTAATACGTGCTAATGGGTGAGATTACCACAAGATGTGGAATAAACTGTTAAACATCCGGTTTCAAAATCAAATTCTAGTTTATTATTACCACTTTCGTCATTATTTAAGATTGTTAATCCAGTATTCCGTTCTGAATGGATAATCCATTAGTCAGTATTGTCATGGGCAGTAGCAGTGATTGGAGTATCATGCAACAGGCTGCCCGGATCCTCAAAGATTTTGATATCCCGCACGAAGCCTTGATCGTGTCAGCGCATCGCACACCGGACCGTATGTTTGAATTTGCAGCGACAGCAATAGAACGGGGTATCCGATGCATCATTGCAGGGGCAGGGGGGGCGGCGCATTTACCTGGCATGATCGCGGCCAAAACCACCTTGCCGGTACTTGGTGTGCCAGTGACTTCCAAGTACTTGCAAGGAGTGGATTCACTCCTGTCTATTGTGCAGATGCCAAAAGGGGTGCCCGTTGCCACTTTTGCCATTGGTGAAGCAGGCGCAGCCAATGCCGGGCTTTTTGCTGTTGCATTATTGGCGATGGGAGACAGCACACTGGCCAAGCGCCTTGAATCATTTCGAGCAGCACAGGCAGATTCAGTGGCTGCCATGACTTTGCCTGAATCATGAGTAGTATTATACCCGGAGCAATGCTGGGCTTGCTGGGTGGTGGCCAGCTTGGACGCATGTTTACCATGGCCGCACAAAGTATGGGCTATCGCGTGACGGTTCTGGATCCTGCTGAAGGCAGTCCTGCTGGCAGTATCGCTGAACGGCATTTATGCGCGGATTATCATGATGCTTCTGCTTTACATGAACTCAGTACTACCTGTGCAGGCGTCACCACGGAATTCGAAAATGTTCCTGCTGACGTACTGCGGTTTCTGGAACAACATTGTGTCGTGAGTCCCCCTGCGAGAAGTGTTTCTATCGCACAAAACCGCCTGCTGGAGAAACAGTTTTTAGCAGCAAATGGTTTTTCGGTTGCGCCCTTTTTGGCAATTCAAAATAAGGATGATTTGTCGACTGCAATCGATGCGCTATTTTTTCCTGGCATCCTTAAAGTCAGCCAGTTCGGTTATGATGGCAAAGGGCAGGTAAGAATCCATACTCCTCATGAATTATCGGATGCTTTCACTTACTTGCAACAGCAGCCTTGTGTGCTGGAGCAATTGCTACCCCTTGCATGCGAGATTTCCGTGATTGTTGCGCGTGGCTTTGACGATGAGATCAGCCTGTTTCCAGTAGCTGAGAATCAGCATATGCATGGCATTCTCGATATGAGTATTGTTCCTGCCAGAATATCGGCAGGCATTGTGCAACAAGCCAGAAAAATGGCCACTGACGTCGCGATCCAACTGGATTACCGCGGGGTGCTCTGCATCGAGTTCTTTGTGCTTACCGACGGGCGGTTATTTATCAATGAAATTGCGCCCCGTCCGCATAATAGTGGCCACTATACCCTGGATGCCTGTATTACTTCACAATTCGAGCAGCAAGCTCGGGTATTGTGCCGCTTGCCGCAAGGAAGCACTGCGCTGCACACGCCGGTCGTGATGGTGAATTTGCTGGGTGATCTATGGCAATCAGGAGAACCGGATTGGAATAAGGTATTAAGCAATCCCAATGCCAAACTCCATTTATACGGCAAACATGAGGCGAGGCCGGGCAGAAAAATGGGGCATTTTACGGTGCTCGCTGATACGGTTGAACAGGCTTTGCAACAAGCAGAAGCGATCAAGGTATCGTTAAAAAATTGCTAAATTATTATTGAAAAATTTAATTAAAATTGATCCATGACTCATTCCATCGCTTTGTTTGAAACCAACCTGAAAAGCCTCCCTTTGCTGCACCGGGGCAAAGTGCGTGATATTTATGCAGTTGATGAGAATAATTTATTGATTGTTCAGACCGATCGTCTGTCAGCATTCGATGTGGTATTGCCAACACCGGTTCCTGGCAAAGGTAAGGTCTTGACGCAATTATCCAACTTCTGGTTCAAAAAGCTGCATCACATCCTGCCCAATCATTTAACCGGCATTTCGCCTGAATCTGTGGTAGCGCCTGAAGAGCGCGAGCAGGTGATCGACCGCGCCTTTGTTGTCAAACGATTAAAGCCGTTGCCAATCGAGGCAATCGTGCGGGGTTATATTGTCGGTTCAGGTTGGAAGGATTATCAGCGAACAGGCGCCATCAGCGGCATTATGTTACCGCAAAATTTACAGGAAGCAGAAAAACTACCAACAGGCGCTATTTTTACGCCTTCTACCAAGGCGGTGGCAGGGGCCCATGATGAAAACATTTCATTTGAGCAATGTGAACAGTTAGTGGGTCAAGCGCTTGCTCAAGAAGTGCGCAGTAAAGCAATCGCACTGTATACTGAAGCCGCCGATTATGCCGCTACCCACGAAGTGATCATCGCTGATACCAAATTCGAATTTGGCCAGGATGGGGCAGGCAATCTCTACCTGATCGATGAAGTGTTGACACCGGATTCATCACGTTTCTGGCCAGCCGATCAGTATCAGCCGGGTAAAAATCCTCCAAGTTATGATAAACAGTTTGTTCGTGACTGGCTGGAACAGCTCAATTGGAATAAACAACCTCCTGCACCGCCTATTCCTGATGACATTCTTACCCAAACGATAGAGCGATATGAGGAAGCGCTATATCGATTAACCAGGTAAAACTTGCTAATCCTAAAATAAATTAAACAGCATTTTAGTACCCAGGAAATAAAGTAAAACTACGAATATTTTTCTGAGCGTTGCTGTCTGCATGCGATGTGTTGCTCTAGCGCCAAGTGGAGCGGTCAGCATGCTCGCCCCTGCAATCCAGCCGAGCGCAGGCAGATAAACATAGCCCAAACTGTAATCGGGAAGCGGCTGCGTCTGTAACAGGCCATTGATAATGTAACCAATCGTACCTGCTAGTGCAATCGGAAAACCCACTGCAGCCGATGTGCCAATCGCGTATTGCAGCTTGACATTACACATAGAAAGAAAAGGCACCGTCAGCAGACCTCCGCCAATCGCGACCAGACTGGAAAGTGCACCGATCAGGCTACCTGCCACCACCATTCCAAATTTGCCAGGCAGGGCATGCCTGGAAGTGGGCGTAATGTTAAGCCACATCTGCGTTGCCGCATAATAGATGAAGATGACGAAGATCATGCCCAATACTTCGGTGGATAATCGTCCGGCAAATGTAGAACCAGCCAGCGTTCCCAGGATAATGCCCGGCGCCAGATATCTGACGATCCACCAGTTAACCGCGTCATGGGCATGATGCATGCGCAAGCTGGCAAGTGAAGTGAAAATGATCGTCGCCATAGTGGTACCGAGTGCCAGATGCAAAATACGGTCTGACGGAAAATCCTGGGCGGTAAAGATATAAGCCAGCACGGGGACAATGACCAAGCCGCCGCCAATTCCCAGCAAACCCGCGAGAAAGCCAACCCCAGCGCCGAGCAATAAATAAATTAACCACATTCCATGCTGTTTAGCTAAAGGTATCCAGCTTAAGCTGTTAGCACTAAAAATGGCATCGCTGCAAGTAATAAAAGCAACTTGCTCATAATATACCCATAATAAATGCCCATTCTGCCGGGTCGACAGGCGTGATGGATAATCGATTACCTTTTTGCAGGATTCTCATATTAGCGAGTTCGGGGTGGCTGCGTAATTCCTTGAGGGAAAGTAGGCGGGTTTTTTTGACGAGCGTGACTTCGACATTAAACCAGCGTGGATTTTCATGTGTGGCTTTGGGATCATAGTATTTACTTTTGGAATCAAATTGCGTGACATCGGGATAAGCCAGCCTGGAAACTGTCGTGATTCCAACGATGCCAGGCTCAGCGCAACTGGAATGATAGAAGAATGCCTGATCGCCAACCTGCATTTGATGACGCATAAAATTACGTGCTTGATAATTTCTTACCCCATCCCACGCAACAGTCTGCTCGGGTTTTGACGCCAGATCATCGATGCTGACTTCTGTTGGTTCAGATTTCATTAGCCAGTAACGCATTTATTTTCCTCCTGACGAATCAGGCCGTTTAATAGGCCGATAAAGTTTAAAAATAATCGATACTTTCGTCTTTTATTCCATTTCTAAATCAATACTGGTATTGTCGGCTTCACCTTGCCTTATTATTTATATACTGCCTGCGGCTCGCCTTCATATTATTTTTGATTTGGAAATGGAATTACGAGTGAGATGCTCTGTTTCCTTAATGTAGAGTCAGCAGGAAAATGTTTTCATGTAATTGACTCAGTCCACGCTCTCGATAGCGTTGATTCTGTACGAGTACATTCAATTGAGTCAATAGTCGTACTTCGGCGTGCTCCTGGTAAAGTGCTGCTACTTCGTCTGGAGAAACAGCGAACGGCGGGCCTGACATTTCTGCTTGAGGGTAGTCAAAGGTAATGAGTAGAATTTTTGTTGCGGGTGGCAGGATGCTCAGCAGATGGGATACATAACGTTTACGTATTTCTGGCGGTAGTGCTACCAGTGATGCACGGTCGTAAACTGCACTCACTTTCGCCAGATCAGTTTTGCTCAAGTCAAAGAAATTACCGCGCAGAATACTGATAAAGTTCGCGTCATAGCGATCGAATTTTCCGCTAATCATGTGATGTGGTGAGAGCCTGTTTTCCTCGAAGAACGCCTGCACAGCGATAGCGCTCAATTCAACCCCGAGCACTGAATGTTTTTGTTCACGCAGCCACAGCATATCACGACTTTTTCCGCATAATGGTACAAATACCTCACTACCAGGAGCAAGATGTAACTCTTGCCAATATTGACACAAATAAGGATTAATTTCGTTCTGGTGAAAACCAATCTCTCCATGTTTCCATCGATCCAGCCAATAATCATTTTTCATTTGTTATTTCCTAAGCTTATTCAAGACACAGTGATTGTTTAGGTCAAAAACTAAGAAGGCTTCAATTTATTTAAAATTTTCTATGAGAATCATTTTTAATGAAATCGATAAATTATCTTACTATTCTTTTTTGAGTCTCCTCTTAGGGATCAAATAACAAGGCTTCTAATGAAAAATCCGGGCTTATCGATATTCTTTCATTAGTCAATGAAGTATTTATTTTTTCTTCATTGATCAGAAGGAGGCATTCAGGTGAGCAAATACATCACGGGAAAATAGGCGTTAGCAGTCAGCCAACCTTTGTGCTCTTTCTTCTCTAGAATTTCGTTAGCTAATATATCAATCAAGCAGCCTTCGCCTTTAAGATTGGTTTGATCCCCGACATGCCATACCCTAAATCCACCCAATGGTTAAGGATAAGGGGAATTGTATTTACCGCTTGATTGATGCAGCAAAACTATTGCTAATTTCCATTCCAAGTCCCCTTTTTATGAAGAACAGGCTTCCACCAAAGCCAGCCTGGCATTGTTAATCTCTATAAATGTTTGAAACTTAGAAATAGATAACACATGTCTATAATGTGGCTTAAGAACAATGCTTAGGCTTACCTTGCACAAGTTAAGGTATCCACTGAAAATATTCGCTGATTTCACTTTTTTAATTCATAAAATTGAGAAAAAACTGCTTAGAGGGAAAACTGATGTATTTAAAGAAAATCGGGTATATCAATATTGTTAGGCTCCTAGCAGTTCTTTGCCTGACCCTTCTTATAGGGTGTAGCTCAACAATACCCCTCATAGTGCCAGACATGGCAATGCAGTCATCGCATCCTGTACAGCTTTTTGACGCTCATGGACCCTTATCTCAAAAGCAGAGCAACGAGATTCTTTCCAGACTGAAAAATAATGATGTAGAGACCCATATCTTCGATAGGCATCTGCCATTCGCATCAGAAATTACTGACAGCCATCTTATGATAGGCAACAAAGTAGAGCTGTTGATAGATAGTCCAGACACTTATCGATCCATGTATGCAGCCATAGAGAATGCCAAGGACCATATCAATATGGAGATTTACATTCTAAAGGATGATGAAATTGGTAATCTTTTTGCTGAGCTATTGATTAGAAAGCAAAAGAATGGGGTACAAGTAAACCTCATTTATGATAGTGTAGGATCTATTGATACACCCCGTGAGTTCTTCGATTCACTGAAAGAAAGTGGTGTTAATGTCCTGGAATTCAATCCTGTCAACCCACTCATTGCCCCAAAAAATTGGCAGGTTACCCGGCGTGATCATCGAAAACTTTTGATTGTCGATGGACAGATTGCTTTTGTGGGTAGTGCCAATATCAGCACCGAGTACTCGAGGGGGTCACTCGTCAGATCTAAACCAACCGCCAGATCTAAATCAACCAGAAGTGATAATCCGTGGCGAGACACCCATGTGCGAATAGTAGGCCCAGTGGTGAGTGAATTTCAGAAGCTGTTTATGTCCATATGGAATGAGCAAAAAGGTGAGTTATTGGCCCAGCGAAATTATTTCCCTGAGCTCGCTAATAAAGGTTCTGAGGTAGTGCGCGCAATCGGCAGCTCGCCAGAAAAAGCTTATAACCCGATCTATATAACTTTGCTTTCAGCCATTAATAGTGCAGAAACCCAGATCTTTCTGACCAGTGCCTATTTTGTGCCGGATCCAAACTTGCTTAGTGCATTAAAGGCAGTCGCTAAGCGCAAAGTAGACGTGAGAATATTATTACCCGGGAAAACAGATTCGGCCCTGGTGTATTATGCTTCGCGTTCATATTATGATGAGCTATTGAGCGCCGGCGTGAAAATTTATGTGCGGCAGGATGCATTATTACATGCTAAAACTACGCTTATCGATGGTGTATGGTCGACTATAGGCTCAGCTAACCTCGATTGGCTTAGTTTCCTTAACAACGAGGAAGTCAACGCAGTCATCCTGGGGCAGGATTTCGGTACGCAAATGCAAACATTATTTGAGAATGATTTGAAATCTTCCACGCTGGTTACATTAGAAGAATGGAGAAAACGCCCAATCAGTACGCGCATCTTGGAAAGAGCAGGGCGTTTGTGGGCACAATGGTTGTAAGCCGTAAGTCTATTAAAATGCCAAGTTTTCTAAGTTGCATAAATTTGGTTGGTACTTTCCCCAGGTTAATCGATTAGAGTAGATTACTCTGCATCCAAAAAAGCATGTGACATATCAATACGCCATGTAAAATAATGCGCTATATTTCTTATTAGCTTTGGATAGAATCAATTATTTTTAAAAATTAGAGTGAGAAAAATTATCTGATTTCTTAAGATGCTGTCCGTTTCGGGCTACTGCTCACTTTGGAGTTACTTGATGGATATCACAAATATTAAAGTTTACATGCAAGCGGTTGGACAAAATGCCCGAACCGCTTCGCGTTTAATGGCAAAAGCGGATACGGCAAGCAAAAACCAGGCGCTCATTGCGATGGCCGAAGCGATCAGGCACGATGAGAAAAATTTGTTAGAAGCCAATACACGTGATCTCGAGAATGCGAAAGCCAAAGGATTAGGCTCAGCGATGATTGATCGTTTGGCGCTTTCTTCTAAGAGTATCGCAAGCATGGCAGATGGCTTGCTGCAAATTGCGGCTTTGTCTGATCCTATTGGCGAGATGAGCGATTTGAATTATCGTCCTTCCGGTATTCAAGTAGGCAGAATGCGCGTGCCATTGGGGGTGATCGGCATCATTTATGAAGCGCGACCGAATGTAACCGCGGATGCGGCGGGTCTATGCCTGAAAGCAGGCAATGCAGCGATATTGCGCGGCGGATCGGAAGCGATGCACAGCAATCAAGCCATTGCTGCTTGTGTGAAAGAAGGGCTACGGGCTGCCAGGCTGCCGGAAACAGCCGTGCAAGTAATTGAAACCAGCGACCGTGCGGCAGTGGGTGAGCTGATTACCATGAAAAAATTTGTCGACATCATTGTGCCACGTGGAGGCAAAGGACTCATTGAGCGCATTTCCAATGAGGCATGCATCCCTGTGATCAAGCATCTGGATGGGATCTGTCATGTTTATATTGATGATCAAGCCGATCTGGAAAAGGCTATTCGTATTGCTGACAATGCCAAGACTCAGCGCTATGGCACGTGCAATACCATGGAAACTTTGCTCGTGCATGAAGGTATTGCCAAACAAGTTTTGCCTCCTCTTTGCAAGATCTACCTGGATAAAGGGGTCGAGCTGCGAGGTAACAAGGCGGCTTGTGCCATTATTCCGCAAATGAAACTGGCCACGGAAGAAGACTGGGGCACCGAATATCTGGCGCCTATCCTGAATATCGGCGTTGTCAGTGGTCTGGATCAGGCGATCGAGCATATCACCGCCTATGGGTCTCAGCATACCGATGCAATTGTGACAGAAAACTATAGTCACGTTCGCCGTTTCCTGCGCGAAGTGGATTCAAGTTCAGTCATGGTCAATACCTCCACACGTTTTGCTGATGGCTTTGAATATGGGCTGGGGGCAGAAATTGGTATTTCCACCGATAAAATTCATGCGCGTGGTCCGGTAGGATTGGAAGGACTGACAAGTCAGAAATTTATCGTGCTCGGTGATGGCCAGATACGACAGTAACCGATGAATTGATCACCCTCAAATCTTCTCAATTTAAAAAACAAGAAGTATGGCAAATCTAGTTAAAGTAGAAGTTCCCGATATTGGCGATTTCAAAGAGGTTTCCGTCATTGAAGTGCTGGTTAAACCAGGTGATAAGATTGAAAAAGAAACTTCATTAATTACCCTGGAGACGGAGAAAGCCTCGATAGAAGTACCTTCTCCTGAAGCAGGGGTTGTCAAGGAAATGCTCGTTAAGGTGGGAGATAAAGTATCGCAAGGATCACCGATTATAACGTTAGAAGCTAATGCTCCCGCTCCAGAACCAGAACCAGAACCAGAACCAGAACCAGAACCAGAAGCTACTACAACTGAGACTCGGCCAGCAGCAACCACGCGTGGGACTCAACATGCCGAAGTCGTTGTGCTGGGGGCAGGGCCGGGTGGTTACACGGCAGCTTTCCGTGCAGCTGATCTGGGTAAGCAAGTGGTACTGATAGAGCGTTATCCAACATTAGGGGGAGTATGCCTGAATGTGGGCTGTATTCCTTCTAAAGCGCTGCTGCATGTGGCGAAAGTGATTGCTGAGACTAAAGAAATCGAGCAACAGGGCATCGTTTTTAGCAAACCTCAGATCGCTATCGATAAGTTGCGAACTTGGAAAGAATCTGTTGTGGGTAAGCTCACTAAAGGGTTGGCAGCACTGGCTAAACAGCGCAAGGTAGAAATTATCCAGGGTGCCGGTAAGTTTGTTTCCCCTAACATGATGGAAGTGAACACCGCTGACGGTATCAAAACGGTTTCATTCGATCATTGTATTATCGCTTCAGGTTCTACTGCCGCGCGTATTCCGGGTTTTCCTTACGATGATGATCGTATGATGGATTCTACTGATGCATTGAGATTGCGGGATATTCCTAAACGGATGCTGGTGATCGGTGGGGGCATTATCGGCCTGGAAATGGCGACCGTGTATGATGCGCTGGGCAGTCAAATAAGCATAGTCGAGCAGATGGATCAACTCATTCCAGGGGCTGACAATGATCTAGTCAAGCCGCTTTACCAGCATATATTGAAACGTTATGAAGCGATCTATCTCGGCACCAAGGTCAGTAAGATTGAAGCCGGGGAGAAAGGATTAAACGTGTTTTTCGAGGGGGATCATGCCCCTGAGCCTCAATTATATGATCGTATTCTGGTTGCAGTTGGGCGTCGTCCTAATGGAAAAATGATTGGTGCAGAACATGCAAATGTGCAGGTAAACGAGCGTGGTTTTATTCCGGTGGATGGGCAAATGCGCACCAATATCCCGCATATTTTTGCGATTGGTGATATTGCAGGAGAGCCTATGCTGGCGCATAAGGCGACGCATGAAGGTAAACTTGCTGCCGAGGTGATTGCTGGGCATAAAGTAGCCTTTGATGCACGTGCTATCCCTTCAGTGGCTTATACTGATCCAGAAATTGCCTGGATGGGTTTGACTGAGATCGAAGCCAAAAAACAAGGAATTGATTATGAAAAAGCGATATTTCCTTGGGCAGCCAGCGGCCGCGCGATTGCCATGGCACGGGAAGAAGGCTTCACCAAGTTGTTATTAGATAAAAATTCTCGGCAAATCCTGGGTGCAGGTATTGTCGGAACGCATGCTGGTGAGTTAATTGCAGAAACCGTACTCGCACTGGAGATGGGCGTCGATGCGCAAGATATCAGCCTGACCATTCATCCTCATCCGACTTTATCTGAAACGATTTTCTTCTCTGCGGAAATGGCAGAGAATACGATAACCGATTTATATATGCCTAGGCGATAATTTTATCATTCATGTTTCATTGAGTCTGATGAGTGATTTTTAGGTTCGGGTTGTGCAGATGGGCTATCCCAATAAGGTTCTTTGCCAATCCGTGCTAAAAGAAAATCAATAAATGAGCGAACCTTGGCTGGCAGATAACGATTAGGAAGATAACACGCATACACATAGCGTTCTACCGGGATATATTCAGACAATACTGCCTGTAAATGACCATTTTGCAGTTCTTTTCCAATGGTAAAGGTGGGTAACAGAGCAATCCCCAGACCACCGAGCACAGCTTGAGAAAGCGCATCATCATCGTTGATACGCAGTGTTCCTGAAACAGGTACGGCAATTTCTCCTTCCGGCCCTTTAAAGCGCCAGTAACCCTGCTCACCTGAAAGGGTGTAGTCGAGGCAATTATGCTTGACCAGGTCACTCGGTGTGAGTGGCACGCCGCGTCTAAGAAAATAGTCCGGTGTGGCAACCAGTTTTCGACGTACGGGAGCCAGCTTACGAGCAATCAAATTAAGGTTTGGTTCGCCAGTGACACGAATGATGACATCGTATCCTTCTTCCACGATATCTACTGGACGATCCGTAATGGTCAAATCAATTCGAATTTCGGGATATCGAGCAAGGAAATCAGCCAGGGCAGGTGCAACGTGAAGGGTACCAAATGCCACCGAGGCACAAATTCTCAGCATACCCCGCGGCTCGGCATGTAGGCTTGTAACCACCTGCTCAGCATGCTCTGCTTCTTCCAGGATGCGTACCGAATGTTCGGCAAAGGCACTACCTACTTCGGTCAAGCTAAGATGACGCGTGCTGCGATTCAGCAATCTTGCGCCTAGATCAACTTCAAGTTTAGCTACAGCTTTACTTACTGCAGAGCGAGAAGTATCCATGCGGCGGGCTGCTTCAGCAAAGCTGCCTGCTTCTACAACACGTGCAAAGGTGGCAATCAGATTAAGATCTTGCATAAATTAATTTCTCATCATAACCAAATATCAAATTATAAATTATTTTATTGTGTCCTTACAAACAACAATATATTTCATTCTAGCCTACTTATTTTCTGACTCTCTTATCAATATCATTCATCCTTAAGAAGAAGCTCAAAAGTTAGATCATAAAAAATTTCATTTGTTTATATTGGAATTTACAGGTGAAATTCAAGAGCACCTGATTAGTATAATTTTTAATAGAGACGGGAAGTGAAATTATTATTCGTATAAAGCAAGCATATTACTGTTGACGGATGAGCACGTATACTAATGCAATTATACTGAGTAGAAAATAATTGAAAATTTACAGGTATAAGTGAAATGAAAATTAAATTATTTAATTTCATAATTGCACTACCGCGGATAATTCTGATCGGCATACAAGCCTTGGTTATCTCTATCAGCTTTGTGACAGCAGTTGCCGTAGCAGCAGGAAATTCATATAACATTGTTGAAGTTGCCAAAGCCGAGATAGAGAGTAAAAGTTGTAATTATCTGGGGAAAGTCTGGGGAAGCTCAGATTGGGGTAAATTATCTATGAATGCGAGAAAGCACAAGGCGGAAGACAGAGCCTTAAGAATGGCTTCGGAGCTTAGAGCTACCCATCTCGTATGGCGAGAAAATTCAACAGAATCTGATTCTTATCCACATGCTTCTGGTGATGCTTATCACTGTGGAAATACGGTAAAAACAGGGAATATCGCTAAAGATCGAAGTAATACTGAGAAGAAAATATATTGATAATAATAAAATGATAAAGTGTAGTGTGAATTGAGGCGTGACTAGAAGGCTTATTTAACCTAGGTCACGCCATTTTATTTTATCGAGTGAGTTCTTCTTGTTGTTTGCTTCGCCTCAAGTCAGTTATTTGTTCCATTAGAACTCTTTTTTCAGTTTCCAACTCTTGGTATTGGGCATGGAGTCGATCCAGATCCGAGTTGTATTGCTGTATCCGTTTCTGGCGCTCTCGCTTTTTTCGGACCATTTCTTCGTAACTTGGTGGAGAACCGCCGATCGTTACTTCTGGTAAAAAATCGCTCATTCTGGCTGACCCCAGTTCGGGAGATGCTCCTGTTTGAGGATATGTTCCCACGGGAGGAATAGAAGTGATTTCTTCTTGCTGTTGTAATTCATTACGACGAAGCTCTTGCGTCATCTGGAATTGCTGATAGATATTTTGTTGATTCTGATTTATTTGTAATAAGTCAGTTTCTAGTTGACGAATTTGCTCGTCAATAACAGATTGTGCTTGTGCAGAAAGTGAAATCAGCAGCAAGCAAAGAGGAAGGAAAACAAATGATGTTGTACTCCATCCATAACTGATTCCGATAAATCGTAATACCCTGTTCCTAATATTTCGCAGCGGGTATTTCATAATTTTCGATAAGGGCAATCTGTTTTAGTACAATCAGCATAGAGCGACAGTGAATGCGCCTGCAAACTGAATCCACGGTCTTTGGCGATTCTGATTTGGCGTTTCTCGATTTCTGCATCATAAAATTCTTCTACACGACCGCATTGTAAACAAACTAAATGATCATGATGGGAGTCACTACTCAGTTCGAACACAGCTTTGCCACTTTCAAAATGATGGCGTTCAAGTAAACCAGCCTGCTCAAACTGCGTTAATACACGGTAGACTGTCGCAAGACCAATATCTTCTCCTTCATTGAGTAATTCCTTATAGACATCTTCTGCCGATAAGTGACGAACCGAGCTATTCTCAAACAGGTTGAGTATCTTGAGGCGGGGCAGGGTCGTTTTTAAGCCAATTGTTTTGAGGTCAATGCCTTTGAGATCTTCATATTTGCTCATGGTTTAATCAATCCGAGAAATTATTTGCTGTATCATATAGTATAGTGCTTAGTTCACTTTGAAAATACTCTTTTGAACATCACACTCGTGCTTAGTATGCATCTAAAAATACTACTGTTATTGGTTGCTTTTTTATTTTTTGGTTGTACTTATATCCCTGCACTGCCTTATAAAATCGATATCCAGCAAGGTAATGTAGTTACTCAAGAAATGATAGAGAAATTAAAACCGGGGATGACCCGGTCGCAAGTGCGTTTTGTTTTAGGGACACCACTTATTACTGATGTATTCCATAACAATCGCTGGGACTATTTTTATTATTTGGCACCACGTGGAACATTGTCTGAGAAGCGAACGCTTACTGTAATTTTTGATGGCGATCGGCTTTCTCATATTAACGGCGATTTTTCACTTTCTCCTTCTTCAGATAGTTTGTTGTCAGCGACGCCTCGTCTGGGAGAAGAGCGTCTGCCATACTTGAAAGAAGATCAGGGTGAAAATGATAAAGGTTCCCATGAATAGAATAGCCTGACAAACAGGCTGTAGCAAGTGGTGAGGAATAATTAACCCTATTATTGGATCTACAGATATCCAATCAGTTCAATCTCGGAATGGGGTAGAATGGAATTAACTAATTAGATAGTCTTTCTGGAAAAATGACAATTCTGAATATTGCTGTGGCTGGAAGTACCGGGCGCATGGGTAGAGTCCTGCTGGAAATGATTGCTGAGTCATCAGATATGCGCTTATCTGCTGCATTGGACCAAAAAGATAATCCATTCTTGATGAAGGATGCGGGTGAGCTGATTGGATCACCTTGTGGTATCCCGATTAAGAGTGATTTTGTGTCAGCGTTACCTGGTAGTGATGTGTTGATAGATTTTACGCGTCCAGCCGGCACACTGGCACATCTCG
Source organism: Nitrosomonas communis (assembly GCF_001007935.1). Classification (NCBI taxonomy): domain Bacteria; kingdom Pseudomonadati; phylum Pseudomonadota; class Betaproteobacteria; order Nitrosomonadales; family Nitrosomonadaceae; genus Nitrosomonas; species Nitrosomonas communis. The sequence continues at coordinate 3,154,589 of NZ_CP011451.1, read as the reverse complement.
CCATCTGCCGTAATGCTGGCATAAAAATGGTCATTGGCACCACTGGGTTTTCGGCAGCTGAGAAAGAAGTACTCAAGGCGGCATCGGAGGATATTGCGATCGTATTTGCTCCCAATATGAGTGTGGGTGTAAATGTCATGTTCAAACTATTAGAAGTGGCTGCAAGCAAGTTACTTAATGATTACGATATAGAAATTGTAGAAGCACATCATCGGCATAAAGTAGATGCACCATCTGGTACGGCTTTGCGTATGGGCGAAGTAATTGCGCAAACATTGAACAGAGACCTCACGAAAGTCGCAGTTTATGGCCGTGAAGGCGTCACCGGAGAGCGTGCTGCTGAAACAATTGGTTTTGCAACGATTCGTGGCGGCGATATAGTAGGTGATCATACTGCTATTTTTGCGGGTATAGGTGAACGCATAGAGATCACTCACAAGGCTAGTAGTCGCAAAACATTTGCTGTCGGAGCATTACGCGCTGCCCGGTTCCTTGCTACGCAACGTAATGGCTTGTTTGATATGCAAGATGTGCTAGGCCTGCGGTAAAGAAAATCAAATCCTAATTATCCGGTCTCATTATGGCGACTTACGCTATTGGCGATGTGCAAGGTTGCTATCAATCATTCCAACAGCTTGTTGAATTAATTGGGTTTAACGCTACAAGAGATAAATTGTGGTTAGTGGGTGATCTCGTCAACCGTGGGCCGGATTCACTCATTTTGTTGCGTTCCATCATAGAACTAGGCAACGCAGTTATTCCAGTATTGGGTAATCATGATTTACATTTGCTTCTGGTTGCAGAAGGCTTGAGCAAACAGCATTCAGGTGATACGTTGCAGGATATACTGGATGCGCCTGATCGTAATGATTTACTCAACTGGCTGCGCCATCAAAAATTGTTTTATGTTGAGGATGAATATGCTTTAGTCCATGCTGGGATATTACCATGCTGGGATATTCCTCAAGCAGCAGAGCTTGCACATGAAGTAGAAACTGCATTATGTAAAGAAAATTATCAGGAATTTTTGTTACATATGTATGGCAATGAACCCAATTTCTGGCATGACGGCTTGACTGGCTATGAACGCTTGCGCGTCATTATTAATGCGATGACTCGCCTACGTGTTTGTACAGCGGACGGTAGAATGGATTTCACCTATAAAGGTCCGCTGCAGTCTATTCCTCAAGGTTACCTACCGTGGTTTGAGGTACCTGATCGTGCCAGCAAATCAACTACCGTTATTTTTGGTCATTGGTCTGCGCTTGGCCTACAGATAAGGGAAAACTTGATAGCGTTGGATACAGGTTGTTTTTGGAAAGGAAAGCTTACTGCTATTCGTCTGGAAGACCGCAAAGTTTTTCAGGTACCTTGCGCAAAACAGGTAATTGCAGCGTTTCAGCAATAGCATGCTCTGATAAGCGCGTTAATTCTCGTCGATTCTTGCCTGTGCAGTTGATCGGATCCAGAAAATATAATTCCGCCTTAATGGTAGGTTGCTTCAGTATAAGTTTTAGTGACTCTACGATAGTCGAGTCGACATAGGCAACGTTAGTATTAGACGCTCCTGCCATATCACGATATCTGATGGCAACCGGGTATAGAATGGCTTGCACGGTTACCGCAGATTGGAGCAAAGAGGCATGAAAGTGCAGAAGGACTGTCCCATCACTGGTTCTGCCTTCTGGAAAGATGGCAACACTATCTCCGGCAACCAGTACTTCGCCGATATCCTGGTTAACGCGTCGCGTATCATTGCGTTTCCCGCGTGCAATAAAAATGGTCCCCGCTCTATCACATAAGATATTAAGTAAGGGCCAGCTGAGAATCTCAGTTTTAGCTACAAATCTGACAGGATAGAGCGCCAAAATAATTATGATATCCAGCCAGGAGATATGATTGGCAATTAATATGACACGCTGCTTATCTTCAGTAGGCAAGGAGCCATGACAACTTAATTTAATATTCAAAATTTTAAGCAGTTTTGTTGCCCATTTGCGTACCATATATCTTTGCCTGGGTCGACTAAAATAAGGATAGGCAATGGACTGAAACAAACCAGAAAAGATATGCAGCAATAACCTCACAAGTCGGATGATCTGAATCATTTTAGAAGTTTGGATGCTGTTCATGAGATCATAAGGCGGTTAATGCACCTTGAGGAAGAGTAGAGTAGATTTATCTCAGTCCTGATCCAAATTCCGTTTCTTCTAGAAGATTCGATTCCCAAATGCTTCAAAATAAAGCTGATCGATTTCGTCATGACTAAACCGATGATTCTGGCCGCCACGGTGTGCAATTTTGATGGCACCTAATAACGAAGCAAGCTGGCCAGTGGTTTGCCAATCCATATCATGGGCGATGCCATAAAGTAATCCAGCTCGATAAGCATCACCACAACCCGTGGGATCGATAATAGTATCGGACTTAACGCAAGGAATTTCAAGTTGGCGACCTTCTGCATAAATTGTCGATCCCTGTGCGCCTTTAGTAATGATCAGGGCTTTCACGTTATCGGCAAGCTCACTCAAAGTGTATTTTGTACGTTCTTGCAGCAACTGGCCTTCATAATCATTGACTGCGATATAATCAGCTTTAGCGACAAAATCAATCAATTCGTCACCATTGAACATCGGTAGTCCTTGACCAGGATCAAATATAAAAGGAATACCGCATTCCTGGAATTCGCGTGCATGAGCAATCATCCCCTCGCGACCATCAGGTGCAATGATGCCCAGACTGATATTCTTGGCCTCTTTTACAGAATTATAATGCGAAAAATTCATAGCACCAGGATGAAAGGCCGTAATTTGGTTATCATCTAAATCAGTCGTAATAAATGCCTGCGCAGTAAATGCTTCATTTATCTGACGAATATAGGTTTTTGCCAAATTCAATTTCTCTAACCGATAGGCATAAGGTTGGAAATCATTGCCTGCGGTGGCCATGATCATCGGATTTCCACCCAGCATGTTTAGATTATAAGCAATATTGGCAGCACATCCTCCGAACTCACGACGCATGTCGGGCACCAGAAAAGCCACATTTAGCACATGAAGCTTGTCGGGTAGAATATGGTGCTTAAAATGATCTTGAAACACCATTATGGTGTCATAAGCAATAGAGCCGCATATAAGTGTATGCATGGATTATAAGTATGAGAGCTCGAGAGTATTGAAGATACCTTAGAACAGCTTCTCCCCGAACAAATCAATATTCAAACAGATCAGTCGGGGAGTCAGCTAATATGTGAAGTACAATCGCAATTGATTATGGCTTCCAGGTTAAGTCTAATTCCCGGGCAGCTCTGACGTCATCCAGTTTGCGTAAAGGCATATCATGCGGAGCACTTTTTACCATTTCTGTTTGCTCCTGAATTTCTACCAGAATTTCCTTCATGGCAGCAGTAAATGCGTCTAACGTCTCTTTGGACTCTGTTTCGGCAGGTTCAATGAGCAAACACTCGGGAATTAATATTGGAAAATAGGTGGTAGGCGCATGATAGCCTTTATCCAGGAGTCGTTTAGCTAAATTCATCGCAGTGACACCTGTTTTTTCTTTGATATCTTTCAGTGTGACGATAAACTCATGGCTGGCGCGTCGTGTCGGGAAGGCAATCTCAAAGCCGGCTTTGCTCAATTCTGCCATTAAATAATTGGCGTTGAGCGTAGCGTACTCAGAAACACGGTTCATTCCTTTTACGCCCAGCAAACGTACATAAACATAAGCTCGCAGCAATACCCCCGCATTCCCCATATGTGCGGATAATCGACCGATTGTGTGTGGTACATCCTTCTCAGTCAACCAGCGATAAACTCCCTTTTCATGAGCAACCATAGGTACAGGTAAATAGGGCAGCAAACGCTCGGCGACACCTACTGGGGCCGCGCCAGGGCCACCGCCGCCATGAGGTGTTGAAAAAGTTTTGTGTAAATTGATATGAATAACATCGAACCCCATATCGCCTGGCTTGACTTTACCGAGTACAGCGTTAAGGTTGGCTCCGTCATAATACAATAACCCACCTGCATCATGAACGATACGGCTCATCTCGGAAACATTTTTCTCAAAAACTCCCAAAGTTGAGGGATTGGTCAGCATCAAACCTGCAGTCTGTGGCCCGACCGCTGCTTTTAATGCAGCCATATCCACATTGCCTTCTTTATCTGTGGCTATTTCGACAACTTTGTAGCCGCACATGACAGCAGTAGCCGGATTGGTGCCATGCGCAGCATCAGGCACGATGATTTCCGTGCGTTTTTTGTCACCGCGCGCTTCATGGTAGGCGCGTATCATCATGACTCCGATGAGCTCACCTTGTGCACCTGCCATAGGTGTCAGACTGACCCCTGCCATCCCGGTCACATCCTTCAATATTTCCTGCAATTCATACATACAGGCAAGAAAGCCTTGTCCTGTGTCTTCGGGCGCCAAAGGATGTCGTGCCAGAAACTGCGGTAACATCGCGAGCGCATTGCAAGCGCGCGGGTTATATTTCATAGTACAGGAACCCAGTGGGTAGAATTCCGTGTCGATCGAAAAATTCTTTTGAGAAAGACGGGTGTAATGACGCACTACATCCATCTCTGAAGCCTCCGGCAGAAGCATGGGCGACTTGCGTAGCAGATTTTGTGGAATATTCTTTTTTTCTGCTGTGGTGGTTGAAAATTGCGAGCGATTACGCCGTCCAGGTCGTGAGTGTTCAAATATCAACATATAATCTTTACATAATGGGAGATTAATTCAAAGCAACTAAAACTGCATCATAATGGGAATTCGATTCAACCGTATTTTTTAAGAATCTTCCCGAGCATTTCGCTGTACTTGTTCAAATCATCAGCTGTTTTCGTTTCGGTGGTACATACCAGCAAAGCATTCTCCAATTCAGGGTAATGCTCTTGCAAGTTTAATCCGCCAAGAATTCCTTGTTCCTTAAGGGCTTGCAGAATTTCATTAACCGGTCCCGGCAGTGTCAGTGCGACCTCATGAAAACAAGGTCCGCTATAGACTCGTTTTACCCCAGGTAATTGCTCCAATTGCTCTGCCAGCTGTAACATATTGGCATGTGATTGAGCCGCTACCTGCCGTAATCCTTCAGGGCCTAATAAAGACATATAAATGGTGGCTGCTGTTACCATTAATCCTTGATTAGTACAGATATTCGAGGTGGCTTTGGAACGACGGATATGTTGTTCGCGTGCTTGTAAAGTCAACACAAAACCTGGTTTATTATCTAAATCAACCGTCCGGCCGATGATGCGCCCTGGCATTTGGCGAACCAAGTCATGCTTGCAGGTCATAAACCCGAAATAAGGTCCACCGCTGGAAAGAGGAATACCCAGAGGTTGACCTTCACCCACTGCAATATCTGCGCCTTGAGCACCCCATTCACCTGGGGGCACCAGCATTGCCAATGACATTGGGTTAACGGCAGCAATAACTGATGAATGTTTTGCGTGCGCCCAGTCTGTCATCGCATCGACTTGCTCAAGAACACCAAAGAAATTAGGTTGAGGAATGACGAGTGCAGCAAAATCTTCCTGCCCAAATGGTTCAAGATGTTCAAGCAGAACCTGTCCTGACTCAGGGCAGAAAGGAATTTCCACCACCTCAATATCCTGGTTTCTGACGATAGCGCTTAATACCTTACGGTAAACAGGATGAACCGTGCGCGGCACCAGAATACGGCGCGATGTCTTATGTTGGCGAACAGCCATCAAAGCAGCCTCAGCAAGTGCTGTGGCACCGTCATATAGGCTGGCGTTGGATACGTCCATGCCAGTCAATGAGGCCATCATTGTCTGGTATTCATACAATAATTGGAGCGTACCCTGGCTCGCTTCAGCTTGATAGGGCGTGTAGGAAGAATAGAATTCACCGCGAGTGGTGATTTGCCAGACTGCTGCAGGAATATGGTGCTCATAGGCCCCCGCGCCAATGAAGCTGAGATAAAAGCCATCAGCTTGCGCGCGCTCCAGCATGAGCCTTGAGATCTCCATCTCAGACATGCCTGGAGGTACACGTGTTAATGCGCCTGTTTTTAGGTCAGACGGAATTTCATCAAATAATTCTTCAATAGAGCTTGCTCCGATACTGGCAAGCATCTCTTTGACATCTTCTTCAGTATGAGGAATGAACGGCATGATTGATAGTTTTTAAAATAGTTTGTTGCAATGAATCAAAAAGAAAAGAACTGGAAACTAATGCCCTTCGCTTTCCAATGCTTTTTCATACCCTTGCGCATCAAGTAGACCTGCTAGGTCAGCAGCATTGGCTGGCTTCAATTTAAATAACCATGCTTGATAGGAATCTTGATTGATTTTCTCTGGTGAAGACTCCAATTCAGAGTTCACTGCAACCACTTCACCTGCTACAGGAGAATAAACATCGGCGGCAGCTTTGACAGATTCAACCACGACGCATTCCTCTTTTTGTGCAAGCGTGCGGCCAATTTTTGGTAATTCAACAAATACCATGTCTCCGAGTAATTCTTGAGCGTGCTGGGTGATGCCTACCGTGATTGTGCCATCACTTTCGGATTTTACCCATTCATGTGATTTTGTATATTTTAGTTGTGTTGGGATACTCATTTTTTAACTCCAAAATTAGGAAAATTTTATTGGTCTCGGGGTCAAACCAAAATTTGACCGTTTCGTACAAATGGATATTTTACGACTTTGGCAGCAAGTTTTTTATCTCGTACCAGTACATGAACTTCTTCACCAATGGCGGCTTCTGCTGGCAGGCGTGCCAAAGCGATTGATTGATTAAGCGTGGGTGAAAAACCACCACTGGTAATTTCTCCCTCATCCTCAGCTTGATCATGGTGCGTTACCACCTTCTGATGACTACGAAGTACACCTTTATCCAATAATAATAGACCGAATAATTGTCGTTTGGTAGTAGTTTGCAAGAGCGCTTGCTTACCAATAAAATCCCGCTCGCTTTTCAGATCGACTGTCCAGGCTAATCCTGATTCGAGTGGGTTAGTGGTTTCATCCATGTCCTGACCATAAAGATTCATTCCCGCTTCTAAACGCAACGTATCGCGCGCACCTAACCCTGCCGGCGCTACACCCGCTGCGTATAGTTTTTTCCAGAAATCCACAGCGTCATTGGCGGGTAAAATGATCTCAAAGCCATCTTCCCCGGTATAGCCCGTGCGTGCAATAAAATATTGCTCGAATGTGGCTGCTTGGAATTGCTTTAGATTTTCCGTGGTTGCCTGGGCACCGGGTATGACTTGCCAGACTTTAACGCGTGCTTTGGGGCCTTGTACGGCAATCATTCCCAAGTCACGGCGTGGTTTTATTTCGAGATGAGGTGCGGTTTTATCACGCTGTGAGGTGATCCATGTAACATCTTTATCTGCAGTACCTGCGTTGACTACTAATCGAAACCAGGATTCTGATAAAAAATAGATAATAAGATCATCAATGATCCCGCCATCAGGATTAAGCATACAGGTATAAAGTGCTTTACCTGATACAGTAAGCTTATCTACATTATTGGCAACCAGTTGCCGCAGAAAATGACGAACATTCTCACCATGAATATCGACAACCAGCATATGTGACACATCGAACATGCCTGCATCCTGCCTGACCTTATGGTGTTCTTCTAGTTGTGATCCATAATGAAGCGGCATATCCCAACCACCGAAATCAACCATTTTTGCGTTCATTTCTCGGTGGGTCTGATTAAGAGGGGTTATTTTTAGCACAGATTTTCTCCCTAAGATAAAAAATGAAGCCTTCTCTTGGGCTTCACCCCTCTGTCCTTTTACCTGAGAGTTTTACGGTAGAATTCTGTCCGCGTGCCCCTTCGGTGGCTGAACTCACAGTTAGTTCGGCGCTCTCCAGATTGCCTGTCGCAAGCAGTTTTTTAGTCAATGCTGTTTTCATAACTATACCTGAGCGATTCCGGGGGGGTTACGCCTTCGGCGGCGCTTAAATAAAGCGCGCTCTCCTGCTTGGATATATTAAATGGCAGGTCGCCACTATACCTTAGCTAAGTTAGTGAAACAAGATGGTTGTATGAATCATTCTCTTTTCAGGTATCAAGCTATCAAAATATTATTTTCAGTAAGCGGCAACGTATCTGGATTTTCTCATACAATGAAGAATCTAAAGGAATAGATAAGGTGTTGTATTAATCAAGAAATATTAGAAATAAAGGACGGAGGAGGGCGTAGATGTTATCTGTTATTAGCTTTTTATCCATTTGTGACAGGTCAATAATCAATAATTTGTGGCTGCTCAATAGTAATAAATAAAAGTTGTTGAATAGAGACAAAATGGTTTATTTCAATTAATATTGAATCATTCATATTTATCCTGATACTAATTCTGCAAATGAGCTGGAAAAGTCTTTGCTTTAGCCTTATTAGCCGGCCATCCTGTAGAAATAAAAATTTGCTGTGCGAGTAAATATAAATTGGAATTTGACGAATACTTTCTAAGAAGGTATATTAGCCGACTTTCCGGGGTGTAGCGTAGCCTGGTAGCGCGCCTGGTTTGGGACCAGGATGTCGGGAGTTCAAATCTCTCCACCCCGACCAGTATATTCTGCTGTGTTGGATTAAACCCGGCTTGAGTAGTGCCCGTAGCTCAACCGGATAGAGCACCAGCCTTCTAAGCTGGGGGTTACAGGTTCGATTCCTGTCGGGCACGCCAAGGTTACATCTTTAAATTAAAAAATGTCATTGCTAAAGTGATTAGCATACCGATTTAGCGTAGATGGTGGCTGTAGCTCAGTGGTAGAGTCCCGGATTGTGATTCCGGTTGTCGTGGGTTCAATCCCCATCAGCCACCCCAATAAAGTCAAGCAATGATATCTTTCTAACCCAACTGTTCCGTAAATTACGGGACATTAATGCTTCGCTTTTCTCATCACACTGCTCAATTTGATTTTTTAATAGACAGATTTTACTTTTTGGCACCGCAACAAGCTAACGCTTCCAAGGCGTTAATCTCACCAAGAGTCAAACCGTGCCACCACTCAGGCACAAAAAGCATATTGTTTTTTAAATAGTAAGCCTCCCAATCTTTGTCTAACAAAGTGCTTGCTATCCTGCTTTTATTCTTCTCAGATTATTCAGCTTGTATTCATGTTCTTCAGTATAAAGTTGTTGCTATCATGAGAAATTCTGATAAACAAAATAACAATGGAGGAGGTTTAACATGAAAACGAGCATTAAAATAGACATGCCGATAAAATTATTATCTGGAATGTTGTTGAGTGTTGTTCTGGCTGCTCCCATGATAGTTGAAGCTGGAAGAGGCCATCGCCATCACCATCACCACCATCATGGTCATCACCATCACCATCACCATGGCCATCATCGTCACCATCATCATTACAACCCGCCGAACATTTATTACAACCAGTCTTATTATCCCCCTGCGCCTGTCTATTATCCCCCTGCACCTGTGTATTATCCGCCTGCGCCTGCGTATGGCGTAGCACCGGGTCATTTATTCATGGGTATTAGTACTGGTAATGCCAACTTTATGTTTGGTTATTAAATCCGATATTTCATTAGGGCTTGTTGGTATTTCTCATAGATAACAAGAGATATCCGCAAGCCATGGCCATTATGCTTTCCTAAATTCTCTTTAGCTTGTCATTTGTGTTGTCACTACTCGATACTGCTTTAATCGGGCAAAAGTGTTTTTCACTCAATGACGACTCTATATAAACCCCAATCTATGTCTGTATTACCTTTAGCCGAGTTACCTCTCTTGCTCTTACCGCTCTAGCTCTTTTTTTACGATTTGCTCCCATATGCACCCACTGGTTTACCCCTTGTTCGCCACCATTGCCTGCGCATCAGGTAATTTGGCAATCAGCCTCGGTGCTACAGAACGATCACTCACATTTCTATCAATAACTTCAAATTCAACTGTTAAACCATAATTACAACCACCAGAGAATCTTTGCGGTATTTTTTGCATGGCTTTTACCGGATGGCCTGCGGCTTCTTGATATGCTGTGTTTCCTCATTATGCTGGTGTGTCTTATTCCATTTCTCAATTAAAACTGACTTTGTCGGCTTCACCTTGCCGTATTATTAACGTGAGTTCGACATAAGAATCATCAAATCACGACTGGAAGAGCTTGAGGGAGCCTGATATTAAGTGAGGGTTTCTTCTCGCGAAAGGTGTAAGCCACCAATCCGGCTATCAGATTAACAAAAAAGTTAACTGGGCTGCGATGGCGGGAGTGCTCGATTTGCGAGATATTCTTCAATGGGTCATTGACGCTCTCAATGATCGAACGTTTACGTAGCAGCAGCTTGTCAAACAACGGCAACAGCTTGTTTTTCATGTTCTTGCGTACTTTGGTGATGAGCTGCACACCTTGCTCGCGGAGTTGCTCAAAGAGTGATTGCGAAATGTAGCCCCGGTCACCGAAGAGTTTGCCAAACAAGGAGCGCGTCACCTCTGGTACCGGGTCACGGTCATCCACATTGCCCGCCGTTATTTTTACCCCTAGCAATTCTCCCTGGTCATTAATGACCAGGTGCAGCTTGAATCCATAAAACCAACCCATGCTGGTCTTTCCCCGGGCAGCAAACCCTGCCATTACTTGATGAGACCCAATACGGCGATTATGGCACACACTAATCTTAGTCGAATCAATGAAACTGATCCCACTACATTGCCCAAAGCGACTGGTCAGAAAACAGCACAAAGGCACCAGGCTACCTTGCAACAGCTCCACAAAGCGGTGGTAACTCACCAACCCTGGAAAATAATCGCGCTGATACCTCAACACGTAATTCAGGTAATAGTGTTTAAACGTCCGGTAGCCGGATAGATGAAACCCGACCATGATGGTCATGATTTCGCTTAGACACAGCGCTCCTTGCCGCCGACGCTGTTTCAGCGATGACTCTAATAAGTGCTGCTCCCATTGCGGCTCAAACTCTTTACAAAATTCGTCACTCTCACAAAAAATCGTTGTAGTATCCATGGAAATCTGACTCCTCTCATGATGAAATTCTTTTGCAAAACCATTTCATCATAAGGAATTCAGGTTTCTTTTACAGCTTTTCTTATGTCGAACTCACGTTATTATTAATACTGTCTTCGGCTCGTCTTCGCCGCATTTTTGATTTGGGAAGGGGATTAGGAGCTGTCCTCAATAAATTTCCACTCCTAATCATGATCAATGTTCAGCGCATTCAAGATCCTGCCCCACTTGTAACATGATGACAAGGCATTGAATTTTTTGTAGATAAAATCCCAACCTGTATTCAAGCTTTAATTCTAGGCTTATGTGCTTTTACGTACAGATAAAGCCCGATTCGAAGAGTGCTCTAAATTAATCTTTGTTTTATCAAATCAGAGATAAAGAACCCAAACATATCATGAGTGTTTTTTGAACTTATCGAATAGGAGGGTATTATGTCTTCGAATAAAGGAAAGGATGAGGACAACAAGGGCACCAGCCAGCGTGGTTTTGCTTCCATAAACGAAGAAAAACAGCGTGAAATTGCGAGCAAGGGCGGCCATGCAGCTTACGAGAAGGGTGCTGCACATGAGTTTACCTCGGAGGAAGTACGCGAAGCAGGCAGGAAAGGAGGTCATGCTACCCATGAAAAAGTTACAGCCCATGAATTTAGCTCGGAAGAAGCGCGTGAGGCGGGCCGCAAAGGTAGATATTCGCGTGGTAAAGGCGACTCCGAGGATAAAGGTAAATCATCTCTTCCTCTACTCGTGGCGGCACATCTGAGCAGCATGCGGAAGCAGGCAGGCAAAGCCATAAAAATCGCTAATCAGCAATAACAACGAGCAGATTCGCCTGCTCGTTGTCTTCGTGCTAAGCATAGAAATATAGAGGGCGCCTCTAAAAATTCAAGCTATAAAATGAGGCGCGTTAGGAGAAAGTAGTATTTTCTTGATTTGTCCAGGATAACACGTTGTTTCAAATGTATAATAATGAGATTATGCTCCCCGATATGAGTCCTCACCATGCAACTCGGTTTTTTTGACCTTGACAATCGATATGCTCAGCTAAGTAAGTTAAATGATCCGCTTGAAGAGCTGAATCGCATAATCGATTGGAATCTATTCGCTGATCTTCTTGCAGAGACAACGACGAAGCCCCGGAAAAGTGAAGCAGGCCGCAAACCCTTTGATCGGGTGATGCTATTCAAAATGCTGGTATTACAAAGAATGAATAATCTGTCAGATGATCGGCTGGAGTATCAAGTCCGGGACCGGTTGAGTTTCATGCGGTTTTTGGGACTTGGTCTGGCAGGGGTAGTGCCTGACGCAAAGACCATGTGGTCGTTCCGGGAAGAGTTGAAAGAGAACCATCTGATGGATCGTCTGTTTGCAAGATTCGATGAATGTTTACGAGAGTTGGAGGTAGAACTGAAGTCAGGTCAGATCATTGATGCGACCTTTGTGAGTGTGCCTAAACAACGCAATACACGTGAAGAAAACAAGATGATTAAAGAAGATGCCGTTCCGATTGAATGGGGACAGAATCCCCACAAACTGGCGCAAAAAGACATTGATGCGCGTTGGACGAAGAAGAACAGCGAATCGTTTTATGGTTACAAAGATCACGTCAATATGGATCGCGATACCAAGCTGATAACCACATGGGAAGTTACTTCAGCGCAAATTCATGACAGTCAGGTTTTGGAAGAAGTGCTGCAATCCCCTGAAGTGGGAGGCGCAGATATTTATGCGGACTCAGCATACCGCAGCAATGCACAGGAAGAAAGTCTGGTCACCTCAAAATACACGAGTCAGATTCATGAAAAAGGCGCTCGCAATCATCCCCTCACGCAAGCACAAAAATCCAGTAACAAAGAGAAATCACGGGTGCGTGCACGAGTAGAGCATGTGTTTGGTTCGATGACGAATGAACTGGGCGGAATCACGATTCGTACCATAGGTTATGGGAGAGCAAAAGTACAAATAGGCTTACTCAACCTCGTCTATAACATCAAGCGTGTAGCGACGCTGATTCGAAAAGGGTATTTCAGTTTCGATAGGGTTAGTGCGCCCGAAATGGCTTAAAGGGAGCAAAAACGAGAAGATAACAACCCGAATCACCTTGAATTTAGAAAAATTTAATTATTGGACAGAAAAACTTTGAGAATCAAGTGAAATTGCCCTCCTGGTTGAATTGATTTGCTTTTTTTAGGTATTTTTAGAGGTGCCCTAGAAATGATGTGTTGGCAAAATTTGGAGCTTAAGAGGGCGCTCTCTATTATGTTTAATTGAGCCATTTTTTTAATAATAGCTATCACATTGCAGGTGTCTTTTTTCAATATGGTGAGTCACTCTTCCTGCTATGATTTTTTCCTCATAATACATGGCTATTTTATTTGATTTCTTCATTTTTTAATGCGAATTGAAATAACACAAACAAGTCTGTGTCTTTCTTTGTATGCCTTTAAAGCAGATACCGTGCTCTCTCTTCAAGCCAAATTTCGTATTAAACTCTGGGTATATATTTGATCCACACTCAAACAAACTGCCAAATTCTTTTACTATCGATGATAATCATGCGTTCAGTATGGTTATGTTTTGTTCTTATTCTTATATTAATCAATTGGGTGCTGAAATATATTCTTGCTCTGTGGGCTAGCGAACAGTAATTTGCTGAACGCCGGAGTAGAGTATAAGGACAGCAAGTTTGCTGTGATGTGTAATGTGATATGGAGGAATAAAACATGAAAACTTTTTCTATTGTTAAAAATCTCGCTTCATCCGTTCTAATGACAGGCCTGATTGTAGGCTTAGTGGGTTTTGCCCAAGCGCAAACCAGTGGATCTGGGCAGCCAGGTGGTTCAATGTCCGACCAAGGAGCTAGCCAGGGCGACAGCAGCATGAGGGGTAGCGGCGGCACGTCAGGATCAAGGGATTCATCGTCAACCTCTACTCAACGACAAGGATCGCCGGGCACGCCGGGCACGCCAGGTACGCCAGGCTCCACTACACCGGGCACGGGCTCTTCTGGCACCTCAGGTGGTGGATCAAGCGGAGGTGGCTATGGATCACCATCAGGTACTCCGGGATCAGGAGGAACGGGAGCTCCTTCGGGAACCGGGGGTGGTAGCCGGTATTAAACCACTCTAGTCTTGCGGAAAAGCCCTACTTCAGGGCTTTCCGATGATTTCCAAATAAACCCGTACGAGGCAACTAATCTGCCAACGATTATTGCGCCTGGCCCTGGATATGGTCGAATGAACGGATAATAGTGATTATCGCCATTATCGGTCAGATGATTGGTAAAAAAATAAATAGTGGGGCACTGATGGGTAAAAAATGACAAAAAACTAAAGTGAGTCAGAATAAGTATTCATTTATGTATTATGGACTGCGCTGGTTCTTTTGGTTTATCCAATTTCTGATTCCGATTGTCATGGGTTCGAATTTCATCAACCATTCTAATGCCTTGGAGTTATTTTAGAATGAGCCGAAGTAGTTTTCTTAGAAGTTTTCTTCCATTTTTAAATTAAAACTGGCTTTGTTGGCATCAACTTGCCGTATTATTTATGTTGTCTGTGGCCCGCCCTCGCGTCATGTTTGATTTGGAAATGGAATTAGGCACTATATCTCTAATCTTTTCTTAGTCTACCCGATAACCGACAAAATATTGCTTCAGTTGCTGGTACAGTAAGCGCGATAATTCGTAGAACTCTCTTCTTTTACTTGATAGAAATCTCGAACGCTAGTTCGTGACAGCAAAAACTTGGTTAATCTGAAGCCGCGATTTAGTCATGAATTTGTCGTCTTTCTTGTTGAGTTATTTATCCTTTAAGAAATAAATCCGCTCATTCTGGCTTAGATAAATCATAAATCTATTGCCCCCCCTATTTACGGCTTGCCTGAAGCTGGTGCGTTTTCTCTTTGTGGTAAAAGTGAAGAAAGCATTGATGCTGTTTTGTTCCGCAATATGCTCAAAGTATTATTGGATAGAAAAATTGTTCTCATTGCCCAACTGATCCTTGAGTTTATTGTGCTACCAAAGTCTGCTTCTTCTATTGCCATAGACATAGAAATTCAGATGTTTGATGTCTGCTCCTGCTCCTCAAGCATTTGGCAGGTAAATTAGAGCATTATCTGCTTCTAATGCCAGCATATTGAAGCAATTTTTCAAAATATCGGCTGTGCCATGCTCAAATTCTCCTGTTTATTCGATTTTGAAACCTCTCCACTAAATCGCTGAAGGTTCGCAAATATTCCCAATCGTTATAAGTGCTGAATTCGTATCCTAAATACATAACCTGTTTATCAAGCTGAGATGCATGCCAGGCGAGGCAGTCAAGAGCAAGGTATGGTAAAAGGCATTCCGACATACCACTGACGGGAGATCTTATGGCTTATGCACACAACTTACCCTTACGGAAAGGAATTATATCGAAATACGCCTGAAACATGGGGATTGGCAGAGTCGGATAGCACGGGATATGAACCGTTCTCAATCCACCATTAGTCGGGAACTTGCGCGGAACACAGGGATGCGCCGTTACCGCCATGCGCAAGCGAACAGGAAGGCTGGGCCAGTATCTGCCATGAGACCATCTACCAACATGCCTTAAAGGTTAAACGGGCGGCAGGTGGTCAGCTGTGCCTGAATTTACGCCACCATGCGAGGAAATACCGCAAACGCTATGGTGGCCTCACACGCAGCCGTAAGGGCATTCCCAATCGGATAGATATTGATAGACACTCTGAGGTAGCAAACCGACGAGAACGGTTAGGTGACTGGGAAGCAGACACCATGATTGGCAAGGGACACAAGAGCGCACTAACCAGTGGCAAATAAAACTGCAGAGGCGGTGACATACAGGATCATCCACCCTGATGGGTGTATTCAAGGACAGGGTGCGTACCCTTACCTGTGACAATGGTAAGGAGTTTGCTAAGCATGAACAGGTGGCGGATGCTATTGATGTGAAACCTATTTTGCCAAATCCTGCCACTCGTGGGAGCGTGGCCAGAACGAGAACGCCAACGGGCTGTTACGACAGTACTTTCCCAAAGCAGTGGGCTGCTGGATGTGATTACCCAGCAGGTGTTGGAGGCTGTCCACAAACTTAACAGCATGCCAAGAAAGTGCTTGGGGTTTAGGACGCCTTACGAAGTGTTACGCGAATTATCAGGCACAGATGCTGAAAAATTGATGGGTTATGCACTTATTACTTGAATTCAAGAATTTTTAACAAAGACAAAATAAATTTCTAAAAATTAACTGGTTATGCGACGCTATAGTAATATGTCTCTAATTTTATACAAAATAAATTGTTTAAAAATAAACGGTTATATGAAACACCAACTTTGATTGTCGTATGACAGTGACAATTATTTCTTTATATTTTCTATTTACTATAAATAACTTATTGATTTATATCGATTAATATATCATGGCATGAATAGTGCTTTGCATAACGCTAATACTAATTCTTTTTATTAGTAGTTGTTGTTTTTTTATTTAATCAATTAATACTAAAAAGAATCACAATCTCAAAATCTTAGTCGTCAGTAAAGTTGTAAGGCTATTCTTCAGTTTTTCGGCTTGATTTTGGTGCTTGGTGAAAATTTAGGTTCATCAAGATTTTTGCAAATTAATTTGATTCTAATCATAGGAGTATGTAGTGAGTAGTAAATATAAAATTAAATTGAAAACATTATCCGCTGTACTTTTGTTGCTAGCAGCGCCAGTAATTGCAGATAGAACAGCATCTGCGGGAAGAACAGCATCTGAGGAAAGAACAGCCTCTGAGGAAAGCAATAGCAGCTCAAATCACCAGCCAAATATGCTTCGTGTGAAGAATAGCCATGGTACCGAAGCAACATTTAGTACTGCCGGTTTTATAGATCTTGATAATCCATTTTTTAAAAGTTTTGGATCTAATGGCCGTAGCTGTGCTTCCTGTCATGTTTCTTCGCAGGGATGGACGATTACACCCACAGGAGTGCAAGAGCTCTTCGAAAAAACAGAAGGGTTAGATCCACTCTTTAGGCCGGTAGATGGCGCGAATAATCCTGAGTCTCCTCATCCGGATCAATTAACGCTTGAAGAACGCCGCAACGCTTACAGCATGCTGCTGAATAAAGCAAATATACGCGTAGGGATCGGCATTCCTGCTAACGCAGAATTTGAATTAACAGATGTTGATGATCCTTACGGTTTTGCAAGCGAAACCGAACTGTCTTTGTTCCGCCGTCCCATGCCAAGTACCAATCTTAAATTTTTAAGCTCTGTCATGTGGGATAGTCGGGAAACTACGGAGGATCTGACTTCTACGAATTGTATTGTTGGAACTGTACATTGTTTTTCTCCTGTATCTGTAGATTTAAATACTCAATCCAACAATGCTACCTTAGGTCATGCTGAAGCGTTGAATGATTTGAGCGCAGAGGAGCGAAAAGCGATCGTGGATTTTGAATTAAGTTTGTTCAGCGCACAGATAGAGGATAATGAGGCAGGTTCTCTAACCGCAGAGAAAGCACGCGGTGGTCCTCAAGCACTTTTGGAACAAGATTATTATTTTGGTATAAATGATACTATAGAAGGTGATTATCAAACTGGTGCGGCTTTTAATCCCAATGCGATGTCGCTTTATGATAGTTGGAATCGTTTTAATAAACGCACTCGATCAGCAAAAAGGACTACGCAGGCGCGTGCTGCTATTGCGCGCGGTCAAGCGTTATTTAATACAAAACCTATCAATATCACCGGTGTTAAGGGGCTTAATGATGATTTAGACGAGCCCGTAATTGCAGGTACGTGCACGACATGCCATAACACCCCTAATTCTGGCAATCATTCTACACCGGTGCCGCTGGATATCGGTATCTCTGATGCCTCACGCCGTACACCGGATATGCCGCTCTATACCCTGAGAAACAAAGAGACCGGTGAAACGATCCAGACAACCGACCCGGGACGCGCTTTGGTTACAGGTAAATGGAAAGATATTGATCGTTTCAAAGGACCTATTCTGCGCTCTGTAGCATCACGACCACCATATTTCCATGATGGTTCAGCTGCTGATTTGCCTGCAGTAGTTGAGTTTTACAATAATCGTTTTAATATCGGCCTTACCGCAAAAGAGAGAGCAGATCTTGTCGCTTTCTTAGCAGCGCTATAAAACTCTTGCATTCATCAGCAATGAACACCTTCCCTCAAGGGAGGGTGTTCATGCTTATCTTTTTGTAAAATTAACCATAGTTTTGTTGTGTTGAGCTTTGGTTTTGATAAGCATGATCCTGTCATTCACCTATATTATTAGTTTATCATTCTCGTAATTAAAGAGATAAACATTGCCGCTGAAATAATCGATAGCCATTACTATCGGCTGAATACAATTATTATAAGTGCTTAAAAAGGTTAACAACCGTGCGTTATTATTCCTCGCGCTAACTGAGCTAGCTGATAACGTGAGCCTACATATAGATTACCTGGGCTAGCTTCTTCATAGAAAACTTCTTCATTAACACAACCTTTCTAAAATATTAATTTAAGTTCCACCAGTTTTGCTGATATAGAGAACCGTAAGGACGATAGCACATTTGCTATGAACCGGCTATTTCCCACGAGGTTCTTTGCGAACTAAATAGTGGCTGACTAGCGCTCATTCTTTGCCTGATAAATCGCTTTAGTACCTTTGGTACATTAGACTCATACAATAGTTGAAATTATGATTTCAACTATATGGCAAAAAATCAAATTATTGTTAAATACTCTCTAAAAGTCAGCTTAATTCAGTGCTCAGCGTTATTTTGAGCGGCCATAGTCGCTATGGCAACATCAAAGACTACATTTGGCTTGGCTTGAAGTCGTCTAGCTTGCGAAGTTTTTTGGAGGGCGAAATAAGGAATCCAGAATAAATTCTGGAGCGGTAACGGAAGTAAGTGAAGCTAAAACTTCTTTACTAGCGGGAATAGATATTATAGTTAAGGGTGCATTAAAGAATAAGGGAATGAATTGTCCAGCTGCATGAAGACATAAATGAGTTGCTTCATCCAACACTCCATTATCGTCGCCAAGAGCAACATGCAAATCGATATGCTTTTGTGGATCAGCGGAAAACAAAGAAGCACGGTAGTGATGATCTAACTCATGAGCAAAAACCTTATCATTAAAAGACCACCCAAATGTATTCGTGAGCATGCTCACGAAAAATATCAGGATGACAGAATTAATGAATAATTGTTTTTGCATATATTTGTAATATATCACTACTAATACCTCTGACATAAACATAACGAATTATGTTTTGGACTAGGTGAATTTGTGTTTCTCCTTAAAACTACTTTTTATAATACTAAAAAATAATTCCAACACATTGATTTGTAATACTATACGTGTTGATGATTCTTGGCAAAAGCAACGAAAGTATAATTGCATATTAGCTTAATGTCAAATAAGAGATAATGACGAGTTTATGCTTCGTCATTATCTCTTACTTAAGTATTGGAATTCATTTTTGGTAAAGAGATCATTATAACCAATTGATTAACATAAAATAAAAGCCTCCTAAGTGGTAAAATATAGTTTGCTTGACGAACTTAACTAACCACAAGAGGGCTTTGATGAATCGTGATACAAAACGATTAGGCTTGCCAAGTTTAATTGGTGATTTATTTGACCAGTCGGAACTGCAGATTGATAATATTTTCGCATCATTGCGGAATCAATTGTATGTAGTCATTTTGCTGCATCGCGCTGGCTTGCATAAGTGCTCGGGGGTGACATTTACGCAAGTTGTTTATTGGTTGTTAATGTGGGTGTGGTTAAAGGTTGATTCGATTGACATGACTTCCCGCAAATCCATGCAAAGTTTCAGCGATGCCCGAAAAGATGTGATGTATGATTATCTCAAGTGGGAAGATGTCAGTAGGCGACGCCTACACTACCAGATTGCACGACAAGTCGTGATAGAACATAAGTTTGAAGGCCATGAGATGAAAGCTTTTGTGCTGGATGATTCAGTCAAAACAAGGCGTGGTAAAAGATAACAGGGATTTCCAGTCATTTTGATCAATTGACGGGGCGTACCGTCAAGGGTCAACAGGTTCTGACGATAAGTTATACTACTGAAGAAGTGTTTCTCCCGCTGGATAGTGAGCTTTATATCAGTCAGAAGAATATTGCTGAGCTTAATCGACCCTTTTGTGGTGGTCGCTGCCATGTGACAAAACACTACTAACCACTATAACCACTATCTTGCGCATGAAGAAGGATAAAACCCGGCATCGCTATAGCTATTACATTACAGATACCGCGCAAGCAAGTCGTATTCTGGACTAGTTTTTTCCATTTGGATAATTATTTGCAATTCAAAATCAGAGACTCTCTAAGTTAATCTTCAATTACCTCGTCTGTCTTGCCCAGAAACCGCTTGGCTGGTGGCATAGCTTGTCACTCATCTGTTGGTCGATTGTTTCGTCCAAAGCTGTGGCACCCATGTTATTTTAATTAACCTAAAAGCAATCAAGTTCGGTTATATATTAACGCGTTATTGCAAGGCAAGCGTCTGAAGAGAAGATAGCAAATTATCACGGAATGTTTCACATTGAGTCACGTACATGAAGCTAACGCGCTCATGCACACAGGGCGGATTTATCGCGCCATAATCGATTCTTAGCTTTCCTCTCTTTTCTCTGGTGAGGTAATATCGATCATTCCGGTTGGTAGCAGTAGCCAGCACAACATGAAATATATCGGTATCTACGCTAGCTTCGGGGATTGATAAATTTTCGTACTCAATCATTTCAACTGTTTGATACAAATTTTTCCTTTTTATCAGTTCAACTACCATTTTGAAATTTTCATTAACGCCTGAATATAATGGATCATAACGTAGGTCTTCCCTGGTCATAGGATAATCCGGGGAAATCGCTTTAAGATTCGTTAAAATAGTTGTATTGATCAATTCCTGAGAAGGAATCAAAGCAATGAGCTTTCGCTCAATAAGCGGCGTAGGAAGCGGTTCGGTGCTTTCGATACAGCGGGTATGCATCGCAGCTCTCGCTGCGATATATTTTTTCTTACCTTTATATTCTGCGCCTTCAAGATAATAAGTTGTGCTGCAACCAGATAGTACCAAAGTAGTCATTAAAATAACGAGTACAGCTTTTTTCATATTGATTATTTTTCTTTATAGACTATGTATATTTTTTAATCTCACTATTCCACTTCTAAATCAAAACTGGCTTTGTCGGTTTCACATTGCTGTATGATTAATACTGTCTGCGGCTCGTTTTCGCGTCATGATTGATTTAGAAATGGAATTAGGCAATGAATATTAGCTGCCTTATTTTTGCGATAAATCTTATACCCAAATATTTATGGGAACAAATGCTTCAAAGAAGAATCTTTAGTCATCAATTTCTAATTATTTGTAATATTAAAGCTGACTTTCCTCTCTGAAGTTGTATGGTAATTGTACCTACAATTCTAACCGTGATAGCCTTAACACCCTATATTTACTGGCCTTGCATATAAGCACATGATATTAAGCCAAATAAACATAAAAAAACAAAACGGGTGACTTGGTTATGATTCGTGAACACCGAAGCATCAGTATTATTGGCGGTCTATTGCTGCTAGGGTTGACTCTGACAACAGGCATTGCAGTTTATGATGTAATGCATCGCCAGATTGAATCCGCACTCGGTAGAGGACTGGGTGCAGTATTAGAAGGCAAAACGTATTTATTCGAGATTCAAATTGAAAAAGGTCTCGCGGACACACGTGCGCTAGCCATGCGGCCTTTCATGATTCAGCCAATCCAGCAGCTTAATGTTCAACCGGACAACTTCAATGCACTGCACGACCTTGATCGCAACGTTAATTCATTAACACAAATCGGTTTTTCGGCTGCTATCGTTTATGATGTGCACGGGAGAGTATTGTCACAGGTAGGCCATTTTTCTGATAAACAAACTCACTCGTTACCGCTGACTATACAAAATAACACTTTTCTCTTGTGGGATGATCAATTTATTTTGCGCACTAGTGAAGATGTGTTAGACCAGGATGGGCATCGCATTGGCAGAATTACGACAGAGAGTTTTTTGCCGTACCTGACTCGTAGATTTAGTGGAATAAGATCAATTGGTGAAACTGGGGAGTTTATGTTATGCGCACCTCCAGCTCCAGGGGATAGCGCGAAAGAAATGGCTTGTCTGATGAGTCAGATGGATGGTGTCAAATTCAAACATTTGTTTCAGGCAACGAGAGATGAGCTGTTGCCGATAAATAATGCATTAACAGGAAAAAGTGGGGTTATGGCTGTAAAAGATTATCGCCATATGCAAGTAATTGCGGCATATGCTCCATTAGAGAAGATTGGTTTAGGCATGGTATTGAAGTTGGATGAGGAAGAATTACTTAGGCCAGCAGCTGAGCAATTAAAATTTGTCATATTATATCTTGCGGGATTGATCGCTGCAGAAATACTGCTATTAAACTGGTTTGTGCGTAAACTGATTAAATCCAGGCGGGAAGCGCAAGAAGCTAAAGAAAAGGCTGAGCTATTTTCGATAGAATTGAGTCATAAGGAATTAGAATTACGTAAACGTCTGAAAGAAATCACCTGTCTTTATGAAATTCGTCGTGGTATGGGATTAGATGTATCAATTGATAATGTTTGCCAGAATATTTTTGAGCATTTGATTCCAGCCATGCAATTCCCGAAAATAGCGACTGCCATCATTGAGCTTTATGGCTGGCGATACATTTCTGGCAAGTATGATCACGGTTTTATATACCCTTTGCGATCAAAGATTAAAATCACCGATAAGATTGCTGGTTATCATTGGCATAAGGATCGAAACTCTTTTTGTACCTATTTATCTGAAATTATCGTCAACGATGAGGTCTGCGGCCAATTACGTTTATTCTATTCAGAAGACAAAACATTCCCAGTAATTGAGGAGCAAAAACTTATCAATGCCATTGCAAGCGATCTGGCAGGTTGGCTTGAGCGCAAACGGTTGGAACAAGCGTTGGTTTTTGTTGCCGAGGAGCAGGCGCATACCATCGGGCAGGAATTGCATGACAATCTGGGGCAACGGGTTGCTGCAATTGGCTATCAGGCCAGAGCATTGGAGAAAAAAATCTTTGCTTTAG
Source organism: Nitrosomonas communis (assembly GCF_001007935.1). NCBI lineage: Bacteria > Pseudomonadati > Pseudomonadota > Betaproteobacteria > Nitrosomonadales > Nitrosomonadaceae > Nitrosomonas > Nitrosomonas communis. The sequence goes on along the minus strand of NZ_CP011451.1, from coordinate 3,131,474 downwards.
GAAAAGATGATCTGGCAGGCGTTGCGGCTTCCATTGCATCGCAAGCCCAGGCTTCTGTAGTACAAATCAAACAACTCGCTCAGGGACTGCTACCATTTGAACTGGAAGCAAATGGTTTGGTAGCGGCATTACAAGCTCTTGCGTCGAGAATCGCTTCGACTTATATGATTGATTGTGAATTTGTGTGTGAAAATGAAGCTATTATAAATGAAGCTATTACTAATGATAATAATCTTGCACTCAATCTTTATCGAATTACACAGGAAGCTGCTAATAATGCAATACGTCATGGTGGAGCACGATCTCTAAGAATATTTTTGAACCTTGAAGAAGGAATGCTTACCCTTTCCATATGTGATGATGGAAGCGGTATTGTCGAGGTGGATAAAAAGCATGAAGTGACCCAGGGAATGGGTATTAAAATTATGCAATATCGTGCAAAGCAGCTAGGTGCCAAGTTAGAAATATTAATGCGTCCAGAAGGGGGTACGGAAGTGCGTTTGGAAATGCAACTTATTTAAACTGATTTAATATGACGAATTCAAAAGCACAGGTAATGTTAGTGGATGATCATGCCATGTTACGCCATGGCATGGCGATGCTCATAAATTTGGAGCCGGATTTGGAGGTTTGCGCTGAGGTTGGCGATGGGAATGAGGCCTTGGCGTTACTCAAGAAAGCGGATAGGGTTGATATTGTTTTATTGGATGTCACGCTCAAAACAAGTTCAGGCTTTGAAGTAATTAAATATATGCATGCGTTGAAACCCGCATTGCCAGTATTGTTTGTGTCGATGCATGATGAGACGGTTTATGCCGAGCGTGCCTTGCGGGCAGGTGCTTCAGGTTATGTCATGAAGCAGGAGCCGGGTGAAGTTTTGCTTACGGCTATCCGTGAAGTCTTGAAAGGGAATGTTTACCTGAGCAAAGAAATGAATGCAAAGTTGCTGAATCGCATAGTAGCAGGGCATCCAGAGCATGAGCAGTTGATTAATAGTCTAACGCCGAGTGAGTTTGAGGTGTTGCATTTGATTGGATGTGGACATAGTAGTAAAGAAATTGCCACGCTACTTAACCGTAGCATTAAAACGATCGAAACACATCGCTTCAATATCCGCACTAAGTTGAATTTGAAAAATGGCGCTGATTTGATACGCTACGCCACTCGCTGGTTTTCAGAAGAACCTATTGATCAGGTTCATAGATAGCTTTAGGTGACCTAATGAACAAGGAGAGCGTGATTTCAGTAAACTCCTCAACTCTGATTTACTGGATGACATTAGTCAACACACTATTTTGGTTTAGTCAGCTTTGCCCTAGTGACATAAATCATATCAAGGAAAGTTCTCGACTATCTCGACTATTATGCATTTAAGCGTCTTATCGAATTTGGAATTAAGTTTCTTCCATTGAGTCCCTTTTATGTTTCACCAATCGACGCATGGGTAATCCCATCGATAAAATTTCTCTTGTTCTCTTGATAACTTCAACTATTACAAAGTGAATCATGGCCACCGCTGCTAAAAGTGAATAGAACTGAGTAGCAGTGAAACGAAACCAAGGTATGACCCTAAAAGAGTAAATGGAACGATGGCAGTAAACGCTACAAGCAAAAAGAATATTACGATTAATTCCATTTATAATGAAGGTCACCAGTACATGAACGTATAGTGATTCCATAAACCAGCCAATCTGGAACCACGCTTCGTATGATTTTGGTGCTGCGAGCGTGACGCAGCGAGTCCGGAATCATACATTGAGCCGACAGAACCAATCGTCAGCATGTAATTTTGTATAAAGTTTATATCTAATTCTCTCGGTTTGCGGGGCTTTTCAGGATCTCCTTTATTCAAAGGGCTCGGCATTTCGGCAAATCATATAAAATACTATTGAGTAATATTTGAGTGGGTGGCATAAGCAGGAATAGGGCTGAGCCGGCCATGTTAAATCTATTGCCACAATTGGTGTTGGTGCCCATCATGATATACGTGATTATATTGCCGAAGGTGCGCCTTCATCCTGGCACGCCGGTATTACATCGGTATATATGATACTTAAGTTCGATTCTAGAAGCATCATATCAGCCGTCTCCCTGGCGACATCAACAGTCGCACTAACTGATAGGCTCACGCCTGCTGGGTAAAGCAATGGGTCATTATTGATTCCGCCCTCCAGATAGCCTATTCATGATCTCGAGCTTTGAGTATTCATATTATGCGCTCTTTTTCGGAGGGAGTAACTCTGCAAAATAAGTTTGCATTTTTTGCTCTAATCCGAAGGTAACATCATCGATCTATGTAATTCCAATATACATTCCTCACTATTTGTCGGTGAGTTTCGCTCTGAGATTCACCCTTATTCAAATGGAC